>JAZKCW010000040.1:0-6224 GCA_040387895.1 Gemmatimonadota bacterium | reverse complement strand
GAGATGCTCACAGGGCACCTGCCTTGCGCTGTTCCATGATGTAGTCGGACGTGCGCCATGCGAGCGCGAGGATCGTCCACGTGGGGTTCTTGTCGGCCTGCGTGGTGAACGGGCCACCGTCCGCGACGAACAGGTTCTTGCAGTCGTGCGCCTGACAGTTGGCGTTGAGCACCGAGCTCTTGGCATCGCTGCCCATGCACGTGCCGCCGACTTCGTGGATGATCGAGCCGCCCGTGGCCAACCCGTAGCCCGGTGCGGCCGGCATCTGCGCGAACACGGTACCGCCCATCTCCGCGATGATCGCGCGGAAAGTCTCCTGCATGTGCTTCGCCTGCTTGTACTCGTGATCGGACCACTGGAAGTGCGCGCGGATCACCGGGATGCCGAAGCGGTCGACGGTGTTCGGGTCGATGTCGACGTAGCTCTGCTCGTTGGGGATCATCTCGCCACGCCCCGCGAGCCCGATGGTCGCACCGTAGTAGCGGCGGTACTCGTCCTTGAGCTTCTTCCCGTAGCCGCCACCACTCTCGTAGCGCTGGATGTTGCCGCCGAAACCGTAGCTCGGCTGCCCGAGGCCGCCGTTCACCTCGATGTGGTAGCCCCGCGGGAAGTCGAGCTTCTTGTTGTCGAGCCACCACGGCATGTAGATGTGCTGGCCGCCGATGCCGTCCTCGTTGTGCGGCACGTGGTCCATCATCGACGGGATGAAGCCCGACACGCTCGCACCTGTCGTGTCCGTGATGTACTTGCCCACGGTGCCGCTGCCGTTGGCGAGCCCCTGCGGAAAGCGTGACGACTTCGAGTTGAGCAGCAGGCGCGCCGACTCGAGGGCACTGGCCGCGAGCACGACCACGCGCGCACGCACGTGCTTCTCCGTCATGGTGTTCTTGTCGATGTACGACACACCCGTCGCGAGCCCGTCGGTGCCGGTCGTGACTTCACGCGCCATCGCGTTCGTGAGCAGCGTGAGCTTGCCCGTCGCGATCGCCGGCCCGATGAGCACGTCGGGGCTCGAGAAGTTCGACTTCGTCGGGCAGCCGCGATTGCACTGGCCACAGTAGTGGCACGCGAGCCGGCCCGTCTTGGGCTTCGTGATCACCGACATGCGCGCCGGGATGCATGTGACACCCAGCTTGTCCGACGCCTTCTTCACCAGCAGCTCGTAGCAGCGCGGCTTCGGGGGCGGCTGGAAGATGCCGTCAGGATGATTGTGCAGCCCTTCGTTGGTGCCGAAGATGCCGACGAACTCATCGACGCGATCGTAGTACGGCTTGATGTCGTCGTAGCTGATCGGCCAGTCGAAGCCAAGGCCGTCGATCGACTTCGAGCGGAAGTCGTCCGGCCCGAAGCGCAGCGAGATGCGGCCCCAGTGATTCGTGCGTCCGCCGAGCATGCGGGCACGCCACCACTGGAACTGGGTGCCGGGTGCGCGCGTGAAGGGCTCCCCTTCGATGTCCCATCCACCGTCGCAGGCGTCGAACTCACCGAACGGGCGCGTCTTCGTCGCGGCGCCACGTCGCGGTGACGAGTACGACGGCTGCATCATCGTCGTGTTCTTCGATGCATACCAGGAAGGGCCGGCCTCGAGCAGCACGACACGCGCGCCGGCCTTCGTGAGGGCATACGCGGCCATGCCGCCACCGGCACCGGAGCCGACGATGGCGACGTCGTAGATATTCTGTTGGGTCACGTGTGTTGCGGAGGGGTCAGAACTCGAGCGAGGACAGGTAGGTGTAGCTGGCGCGGGCGGAACCCATCGGCGCGGGCGGGTTGTCATGCTCGACGAAGACGTTGCGGATACCGTCCTTCGTCGCGCGGGCGAGGATGCTCTTGAAGTCGATGGTGCCGGCGCCCACTTCGACCATCTTGTGATCGGGTGCGCCCGCGGAATCCTTCGCGTGCAGCATGCGGAAGCGGCCGCGATAGCGTGTGAGCAGGTCGATCGGGTCACCACCGCCGTTCACGACCCAGTACAGGTCCATCTCGTAGTCGACGAGCGCGGGATCGGTGTTGGCAAGCAGCACTTCCATCGGCACGACATCGCCGATCTTCCGGAACTCGGCGTTGTGATTGTGGAACGCGAAGCGCAGGCCCGCCGCTTTCGCTTCCTTGCCCGCGGCGTTGAACTGATCGGCGATGCGCTTCCAGTCGTCCACCGTGGCCTTCGCGCCACTCGGCAGCGACGGCGCGGTCACCCACTGGTGCCCGATCGTCTTCGCGTCGTCGAACGTCTTGGCGGGGTTCGCCATGATGACGTTGAGCCCGATGTGCGTCGACGGTGAACCGAGCCCGTGCTGCTTGAGCAGGTCACGGATCTCGACGGCGGTCTTCCCCCCATAGCCTGCGAACTCCACGTCCTTGTAGCCGATGGCCGCAATGGCGGCGAGCGTCGCCGCGGGATCGGCGGTGAAGTCGCGCCGTACTGTGTAGAGCTGGATGCCGACGCGCGCGAGTTTCGTCGCACCCGCCGTTCCGGCGACGGTGCCCGCTCGCGTTCCATTTCGTGGGTTGGCCGCGGCGGTGCATGCCGTTGCCGCACTCAGTGTCGCGGGGGCGATCGTCAGCCCGGCCAGCGTGCCCGCCAGTTTGCCGAGGAACTCGCGTCTGTTGTCCATGGGACCAACTTACGCCTGGATGCGGCGTCCGCACCCCCGGGCTCGACATTCGCGCGGCGGCTGCGTCCGCTGTGGTTACCCGTCGGGGTGCCGGTGCGCCGGGGATGAGCGGATGGGCGCACCATGGTGGCCGAGGGGTGCGGGAACGGGCATCTTGAGAGCGTCGGATCGCTCGTCCCTCCAGTCTTTCCCGCCCACAGCTCCCGCCGGCCATGTCTCGTCTTCCCGCCCGCAGCATCGCCCTCATCGCGCTCGCCGCCGTCGCCCCCTCGGTGACTGGCGCCCAAGCCGCCCCGACCGCTCCCGCCGCCCCTGCCGCGCGCGCCGACGCCATCCGCGTCGATGCTGACCCGCGTGTCACCGCCCTCGTGACCGCCGTGTCGCAGGAGCGGCTCCAGGCCACCGTGACGAAGCTCGCCGGGTTCGGCACGCGCTCGACGCTGTCGGATACCGTGTCCACCACGCGCGGCATCGGCGCGGCGCGCCGCTGGATTCACGACCAGTTCCGCTCGTACAGCCCGAAGCTGCAGGTGTCGTACGACCGGCATCCTGTCGCGCAGCAGGGTCGCATCACGCGCGACCTCGAGCTCGTGAACGTGGTCGCCATCCTGCCGGGCCGTACCGCCCGACGCGTCTACATCACCGGGCACTACGACACCGTGAACCCGCGCGGCACCGCGGGCGCTGGCGTGAACGCCGCGCCTGCGGGTGGTGCAGGTGGTGCAGGTGGTGCAGGTGGTGCAGGTGGGGCCGGTCGGGCAGGTGGGGCGGGCGCCGCCGGAGCCGGCGCCGCCGGAGCTGCTGGTGGCGATCCGCAGATGCGCCCCGACATCAACAACAATGCCGATGCACCCGGCGCGAACGACGACGGCAGCGGCACCGCGCTCACGATGGAGCTCGCCCGCGTGATGGCGAACAGCGGCGTGACGTTCGAGGCCACGCTGGTGTTCGTGACGTGGGCCGGTGAAGAGCAGGGCCTCGTCGGCTCGATGGCGCATGCGCAGACGATCGCCGCCGCGAAGACCGAAGTCGCCGCCAACTTCAACAACGACATCGTCGGCAGCAGCCTGGGTGGCAACGGCGAGATCGATGCGGCAACGGTGCGCGTGTACGCGCTTGGCCCCGAGGATTCGCCGCACCGGTCGCTGGCGCGCTACATCCAGCGCACGGCGGGCGTGTACGTGCCGTCGCACACCATCCGGTTGATGGCCCGTGAGGACCGCTTCGGTCGCGGCAGCGACCACTCGTCGTTCGCGGCCTTCGACTTCCCGGCCGTCGCGTTCCGCGAGGCGAACGAGAACTACAACCGGCAGCACAACAGCGAGGACAAGGTGGAGGGGATGGACTTCCGCTACCTCGCCCAGAACACGCGCGTGAATGCCGCCGCCGCGGCGTCGCTGGCGCTCGCGCCGCCTGCGCCGCGTGTGACGACGGCGGGTGGCACCTCCGCCACGATCGGCCGTGGTGCGGGCTACGACGCGTCGCTGCAGTGGCAGCCCGTAGAGGGTGCGGCGGGATACCGAGTGTACTGGCGCGATACGTGGTCGAACGACTGGCAGCGCTCGCAGTACGTCGGCAACGTGACGCGCTTCGTGTTCCCCAATGTCTCGATCGACGACTGGGTGTTCGGTGTCGCGGCCGTGAACGCGGACGGGCACGAGAGCCTCGTGAACGCGTACATCAGCCCCGCGCGACGCATGCAGGAAATCAAGATGCGGAAGTGATGGTCGAGCCGGGGAAGCCCGCAAGCAAGAGTGGCCAGACCGGACTCGTCGTACTCGCGCTCGTGGTGAGCCTCGGGGTCGCGTGGCTCGTCGTCTCCTACCGTGGCGTCGGCGTGCTGCCGTGGCCGCGCTCCGGTGGAAACAGCGCGAGCGCGAGCAGCGCGTACGGGGCGGAGGCGTGCGAATCACGCGTGGCGACGGCGACGCCGGAGAATCCGCATCAGGGCTGGTTCACGGTGCTCACGCGCGATGCGTCACGCGCTTTTCACTCGACCTACCTGTGGGATCAGCGTTATGGGAGCCTGATGCACGTCGTCTCGGTACAGGAGAGCGACCCGGGCTCCGGACGCTCCGACGCGGTGCACTGGTCGCGGGACGGCCGCGCCCTGCTGATCACGGGAAGCGGCCGGTTGCCACTGCAGCGCAGCACCGGGCCACTCGCGCTCGCGTACGTGATCGACAGCGGCACCCTGCACGAACTGCCAGCGTGCCGCTGATCAGGAGGGCGTGAAAACCCGTGGCAGGCCGATCAGCTGATCGGCTTGCCCGGCGGCCCCGCCACCTGCTTCACGAGCTGATACAGGAAGTCGAGCCCGTCGTAGTACGACTTCACGCGCAGCTTCTCGTCGCGCCCATGCGCGTTCGTCTCACCCGGGACGGAGAAGATGCCGCTCACGCCGTATGTGGGAATGCCGGCCGCGCGCAGGAAGCGCCCGTCCGTGGCACCGGTCGACATCGTCGGGATCACCGGCACGTCGTTGAACATCTTCTTCGTCAACGCCGTCGTCGCCGCGAGCAGCGTCGGGTTCACCGGGGACGGCTTCGCGCCGTACGTCTCACGGTTCACGACACGCAACGTGATCTTGACGCCCGTATCGCCGACGATGCGGTCGAGCGTCGCCTTCACCTGCTCCGCCGTCGACGTCGGCACGATGCGGCAGTTGAGGTTGGCCGTCGCCGTCTGCGGCAGCGCGTTCTCCGCATGGCCGGCCGCGAGTCGCGTCGCGACGCAGCTCGTGCGCAACATCGACGCGTAGCGCGGGTCGGTGCTGATAGTCCGCGCCGCCGCGGTGTCGGCCGGATTCGCCACGATCGCGCGCATCGCTGCGGCGAGTGACGGCATCTCGACCTTCGCCGTGCCCTCGAAGAACGGGCGCGACACGTCGTTCAGCTCGACGGGAAACACATGCTGCTCGATGCGCGTGAGCGCATGCGCCAGCTGATAGATCGCGTTGTCCTTGCGCGGCACGCTCGAATGTCCGCCGGTGTTGAGCACCGTGAGCGTGTAGTTCACCGGCACCTTCTCGGCCGCCTGCACGGAATGAAAAAGCGGCTTGTCATCTTTTAGCGTCCCGCCGCCACCCTCGTTGATCGCATACTCGGCGTCGATCAGCCCCTTGTGATTGGCGATGAGCCAGCCGACCCCGTTGCTGCCGCCGCCTTCCTCGTCCGCCGTGAGCGCGAGGATGAGATCGCGCTCCGGAACCCAGCCTTCCTTCTTGTAGCGCAGCAGGTTCGCGACGAACATCGATGCCATCGACTTGTCGTCGCTCGTGCCGCGGCCGAGGAAGTAACCGCGCTCCTCGAACAGCGTGAACGGGTCGCGCGGCCAGTCGCTGCGCAGTGCCGCAACCACGTCGAGATGCGCGAGCAGGAGAATCGGCTTGCCACGCCCCTTGCCGCGGTAGCGCACGACGAGGTTGTGCTTGGACGGTACGTCGGCGGGGCCCAAAATCTGGATGTCCGCTGCAGGAAATCCTGCTGCACGAAAGCGCGCGGCCATCGCTTCTGCGGCTTTCGTCACCGAGCCGACGGAGTCGACGGTGTTGATCTCGACGAGCTCCTTGTAGATCGCGCGCGCCTGCGCCTGATCGGGCGTGAGCGA
>JAZKCW010000039.1:0-12486 GCA_040387895.1 Gemmatimonadota bacterium | reverse complement strand
TGTCGGCGTGCCCCTCTCCGCGTCCTCTCCGCAGTTCTCCGCGCCTCCGCGTGAGGCTGTAGAAACCGGCGGTTCGCTGCGCCACTCCGTGGTCCGCCGCGAGTTCCGCGCGAGACGCGGTTGCTCTTCACAGTTGCCGTTCGCAGTTGCGACCTCAGTCGCTCACGCTGATGCGAACGGCGAGTCCTTCAGACTACCAGCGTGCGTCGAAATTGTAGGCTGATGCGCCACCGCGTGGGTCAGACACGCGGATGATCGCCGTGTAGCCGTTCGAGCGTGACGGCTGCTGCACCACCTGCACCGAACCGCGTCCGTTGCCGTTCACGATGCTGACGATCTGCCCGTCGCGCTGTGGCAAGGCGCCCCCGTTCAGGCGCGAGCGCACGTTCGACACCGTTGCGCCGCTGAGCGTGCGGTAGTTGACGTTCGCGCCGCGGATCGAGATGTCGACCACCGCGTCCACGTTGCCGCTCCAGCTCAGTGTGCCCGGGCCTTCACGGTTGCTGCCGCCGTTGTTGCGACCACCGTTGCGGTCGTCGTAGCCACCGTCGTAGCCGCCGTCGTTGCGACCATCGCGGCCGTTGCCGTTGCCGCGTCCGTTGTTGCGGTCGTTGCCACGGTTGTCGCGGTCGTCGAACTTGCCGTCGTTGCGTCCGTTGCCGCGACCGCGGTTGTCACGATCCCGATCGTCGCGATTGCGATCGTCGCGATCGTCCCAGCCGCCGTTGCCGCCACGACCGTTGGTGTCATCGCCCGTCCAGTAGGCCACGACGCGATAGCGATCGGCGCCGCCGCTCGGATCCTGGATGCGCACGACCGTCTGGTAGTTGTTGCGGGCCGTCGGCTGCTCGATCACCGAGGCGACACCGCGACCGCTCTCGAGTCGCACCTGCACGTCACCGGTACGCGCGTTCCGCGGAATGCTTCCCGTGACGCGCGCATCGTTCGGCAGGCGTGAATCGACACCACGAGTCTCGACGTTGCGACCTCGCAGCACGAGGTACACCTCGCGATCGACCGTGCCCGTCCACGTGAACAGCGGCTGGTCGGCGGCTGCGGTCGCTGCAGTCGCGGCGAGCAGGCCGGCAACGGCGGGAAACATCCTGATGGTCCGACGAGACAAAGACATCGTTCCTCCCTTGGCGCGAACGCCCTGTAGTGCTGGCTGCAACGGCACCCGCCGTCGAACCGTGCACCCACTACAAGGCATCGGCAGTGCCAAGCCGGCGCGGGCATATCGGCCACCGCCACCAAACGTCGTAACTCGTTGCCGTTACAGCCACTTGCAGCATCCGCCCCCGCGCGTGGCGCCACCATCCGCATCTCCTGCCTGTCACTCGGCGAGGACAATGCCGTCGCGCCCGGAAGGACGTGGCGACGTGATGGGCAGGCAGCGGATTCGGCGGCGTCCACCAGCGCCAGGCAGCGCTAGGCAGCGCTGCGACCTGCCATCACTATTGAACATGCGCCTCACCAATCGTCTCCTGCTCGCCGTGCTGCCGATCGTCGCCCTCGTCATGGGTGCGCTCGGCGGATGGTTCCTGTACGAACGCGAGCGCGTGCTGATTCCCGAGGTGCAGCAGCAGACGCGCGCCTACGCCCGCGCGCTGGACATCGCCTTCGAGTACGGGCTGCGCGAACTCGACTCGACACGCGTGGCCGCACTGCTCGACCGCACCGCCACCGATTCACGCGTCGCCGGCATTCGCCTCTACGACGCGCAGGGGCGACTGCAATACCGCTCTGCGTCGATGGCGAATGCGCCCGCCGTCCCCGCCCCCTTGCTGCAACGGGTGCTGAGCGGAACGGCGGAAGTCTCGATCGAGCGTTCGATGAACGACGAGGACGTCTTCACCGTATTGCGCGTCATTCGTGAACCGGTCTCGCGTGCCACCCGCGCGAGCGGCCCGCGCGGTGCGAGAGGGGGCGACTCGCGTCCCGACTCGACACCGGATCAGGGTGCCGTGCTCGGCGCCGTGGAGTTCACGCAGCCGTACGCCCTGCTGCTCGCCTCCGTGCGCCGGCTCGAGATGCAACTGCTCATCGCAACCGTCATCCTGCTCACGACCGCCGCGATCGCCATCGCGTACATGTCGCGACGCACCATCGCCGCGCCGCTCGAGCAGCTCGTGGCGGCCGCCCGCGCGCTTGGCGAGGGCGACATCGATGCGCGCGTCCCGCAGTCACTCGGTGCCGCCGAACCGAACGCACTCGCGCGCGAGTTCAACATGATGGCCACCCGACTGGCCGGTGCGCGCCGGGAACTCCTGCGCGAGAGCGAGGAGCGTGTGCGCATCGAGCGCCGGCTCGCCGAGGCGGAGAAGCTCGCCACCGTGGGGACACTCGCGGCGGGACTCGCGCACGAGATCGGCGCCCCGCTCAACGTGATCTCCGGGCGCGCCGAGATGCTGCTGCGGCAGGAGCAGACGTCCCCCGCGGTGGCGCGGCACCTCCAGAGTATCGTGGCACAGAGCGGACGCATCACCCGCACGGTGCGCAGCCTGCTCGACTATGCGCGCCGGCCCGCGCGCCGGGACGATGTCGTCGCCCTCGATGCGGTGCTGGATGCCACTCTCGACCTCCTGGACGCGGAGTGCGAGCGGGCGGGGGTGACGGTCGAGCGCACCGGATCGTTCGAAGCATGGGTACGCGGCGATTCCGACCAGCTCCAGCAGGTGATGACCAATCTGCTGCTGAACGCGCTGCAGGCGATGGATGGGCAGCCAGGTGAACATGCGGTTCGCATCGACGTCCAATCCTCCGAATCGGACACCGCCACCCCGGCAGGTGAGGTCATCATTGCGGTCTGCGATACCGGCCCCGGCCTTTCCGCGGATCTCGATGGGCGCCTCTTCACGCCATTCGCGACGACGAAGGCGAGCGGAACCGGACTCGGCCTGGTCGTTGCACGGAGTATCGTGCAGGATCATGGAGGCACTCTCGATGGTACCACTCGGACGGATGGTGTCCGCGGAGCCTGCTTCACCGTGAGATTGCCTCAAGTTGCCGCACCGCCATTCGCCAACACCTGAGCCTTGAATGTCGACAGCTTCACAGACGGTCACATCGCCCGATTCCGCCGCCTCCCGCTTCGCGGTGGGACAGCGTGTGCTCGATGGGGCGGCGCATGGGCGCATCCTGGTGGCGGAGGATGATGCGGCGCTGCGTGAACTGCTGGTGGAGTTGCTGATCGACGCGGGACACGAGGTCACGGCCGTACCCAATGGTGCCGAAGCGCTGGTGCGCATGCGATCACCGGAGTCGTACGACGTCCTGCTCACCGACCTCATGATGCCCGGCATCGGCGGTGAAGCGGTGCTGAGCGCGATGCGTGAACGTGCACCGGAAGTGCCGGTGATCGTGATGACGGCCTTCGGCACGATCGACTCCGCGGTGCGACTCGTCCGGGCGGGTGCCTTCGACTACGTGACGAAGCCCGTCGCCACGGCGGAACTGCTGCATGCGCTCGAGCGGGCCGTGCGAGAGGTCGCCTCGCGCCGCGCGCCGTCGATCGCCGAGCCGGTCCCCAGTCTCTCCCCGCGCAGCGGCACGGCACCGATGCCCGGGACGACCGCAGCGAGTATCGTCGCGGAAAGCGAGACGATGCGCGAGCTGCTTGCCCTGGCGGAGCGGATCGCGCCGTCGCCGCACCCGGTGCTGCTGACCGGCGAGAGCGGCACGGGCAAGGAAGTACTCGCCCTCGCGATTCATACGTTCTCGAAGCGCGGGCCGTTCGTCGTCGTGAACTGCGGCGCGATTCCGCACCAGCTCATCGAGGCCGAGCTGTTCGGGCACGAGCGCGGCGCATTCACCGGCGCCGATCGGGAGCGCACGGGACTCATCGAGGCCGCGCATGGCGGCACGCTCTTCCTCGACGAGATCGGCGAGCTGCCGCTCTCGCTCCAGCCCGCGCTCCTGCGCTTCGTGGAGACCGGTGAGGTGCGCCGCGTCGGTGCGACGCGCCTGCGCCGGTTCGACGTGCGCGTCATCGCCGCCACGCACCGCGATCTCGAGAGCGAGATGGGCGAGGGGCGGTTCCGCGAGGACCTGTACTGGCGCCTCAACGTGCTGCCGCTCGAGGTGTCGCCGCTGCGTGAGCGGCCCGCCGACGTGCTGCCGCTCGCGCGGCATTTTCTGGCCGAGATGGGATGCACGCGCACGCTCGACGTGGCGACCACGGCGCTTCTGTCGTCGTATGCATGGCCGGGTAACGTCCGTGAGCTGCGCAACGCGATGCATCGGGCAGCGGCCTTCGGCACGGGTGCGTCGATCACGCCGGCCGACCTCCCGCCGCGGTTGCGCGAGGCGAATCGCGTGGCCGCGCTGGTGGCGCAGGCCTCGCAGCAGCAGCTCGCGCTGCGCGATGTGGAGCGCGCATACGTGCTGGAGATCGTGCGCCGCACGGACGGCAACAAGTCGCGCGCGGCCGAGATCCTTGGGCTCGATCGCAAGACGCTGTATCGCAAGCTCGCGGAGTACGCACTGGAACCGGAAGGCACTGACGGTGGCGCCGAGCGCCCGCCGTCGGATCGTTCAGGAGAGACGTCGTGAAGCGCAGCCGTATCCTGTGGTCGCTCGGTGGAGCGATGCTCGTGGCGGGAGCATTCGGTGGGGGGACCTGGTTCGGCGAACAGCGCGTGCACGCTCGCGGAGAATGGGCGGATGCGCGACTGCTCTCGACGGCCATCGATTCCGTGCGGGTCAACGCGCTCGACTCGTTGCCGAGCGACGAGTTGATCCGGCGCGCCGTGGCGGGCATGCTGCGGGAGCTGCAGGACCCGTACGCGTCGATCATGCGGCCCGATGGGTACCAGCGATACCGCGGCTCACTGCAGGGCGATGCGCAGGGCCTCGGGGTGACGTTGCGGCGCCAGGGCAGCACCGTGACGATTTCGCGCGTGGCGGCGGGCTCGCCAGCGGACCTCGCGGGCGCGCGCACCGGCGACCGCGTGCTGTCGGTGAACGACGTACCGATCGCGAAGGGTTGGGGCCGCACGGAAGCGGACACCAGCACCGCACCACTCGACGTGGCCCATCTCGTGATGTGGCGTGCGCCGAACGGCGACACCGTGCGTGTGTCCGTGCGCCGTGGCGAGTGGCATTCGCGTGCGGTGAGCGATGCGGCCATGCTCACCGATTCCGTGGCGTACGTGCGGCTCGGGTCGATCACGGCGAAGACGTCGTCGGAGCTCGAGCATGCGGTCGACTCGCTGCAGGCGCACGGCGCCGAGTCGCTCATTCTCGACCTGCGCGGCAATGCCGGCGGGCTGTTCGAGGAGGGCGTGCGCGCCGCGGGCCTGTTCCTCAAGCGCGGCCTCGTCGTCGCGTCGCTCGATGGTCGCCGCGGGTCGGCGCCCGAGCCGCACTACGCGAAGAAGTCGCGCTGGACCACGATGCCGATCACGGTGCTGGTCGATGCGAACACGGCGAGCGCGGCGGAAGTGATCGCCGCGGCGCTGCGCGATCACCGGCGCGCGCTCATCGTGGGCACGCCGACCTACGGCAAGGGTGTCGTGCAGCGCGTGGTGAAGCTCACCCCCGAGCTGTCGATGCGCCTGACCACCGCGCGCTGGCTGACGCCCAACGGCGAGAGCCTCGTGCGCCGGCACGGCACGGGCAAGGACGCCAAGGGTGGCATGATTCCCGACGTGCTGCTGGACGATGCGGTGCGGCGCGATGCATTCGCCCTGCCGCGCGACTGGCCCAGCGAGGCCGTGGCCGCAGTGTCCGCAATCGCCGACTCGGCCTCGATGCAGGCACTGCGCGAGGGCTGGTCGACGGCGCCGCTCTGGTCGCTCGAGTCCCGCTTACGCGAGCGCATCGCGGCCGGGATCCCCAAGTCGGTGCAGGGTGACGCGATGCGCGCGGCGTGGCTCAACACCGGCACCCGGCTCGCGACGGTTCGCATGCTCGAGGCGGCGGGCGCGCTCGATGCGCTGCTGCGCTACAGCGTCCGTGAGGACGGCACGCTGCGCGCCGGCCTTGATGTGCTGGAGCCCGGGTCGAACCTGGTGCAGGTCATTCCGTCCATTCCGCCCGCCACGTTGCCCGTTCGTCGTACCAGTGCGCGCTGACGTCGCTGCAGGCGGTGCGAGATGTGGCGTGTGATGCAGCGTGTGATGCGGCGTACGATGCGCGGCCTGGTGCAGAGGGCGATGCAGGGGGCGATGCTGCTGGCGACCGTCGTGCCGGAGGCCGATGCACAGGCGCCGGGACGGTTGCCGGCTGCGCTGGTTGCAGCGAACAAGGTGACGGAGCGTGCCATGGGCTCGCTCGACCGCTGGATCGTCGAGCGGTACCGCGGGGCGCAGCTCCTCGCCGACAGCCTCTCGGTGCCTCGCTCCGTGACGCCGGACGCGGTGCTCCCGCGTGTGGAGACCGTCCGTGGCGGCACCGCCGCGGATACACTCCTTGCGCTCCATTTTTCACCGCGTGCGGGCAGTGCCGCCCTGCTTTCGGGCAGTGTCGTCCGGATCGCCGGGTCGACCGGTACGATCACGCCGATGTCCGCAACGGTGCTGGCGCGCCGTCCATTTCGTGCGCCTCGTCTTCCCATGGCGAAGGCGAATGCCGATGACTGGCGCTATGGCTGGGCGTACCTCGTGATCCTGCCGAAGGCGGGTCGCGCGCTCTCCGCCACCACATTTCGCGGCTGGTTGCTGCTGGACGCGGCCGCGGTCAAGTGACCCAACCCATGCGTCATCTCTCACGCGCCGTTGCCGTCGCGCCCGCGGTTGCGCTCGCAGTCGCGGCCATGCTGGGCGTTGCGCCATGTATCGGCGACCAGCACGCGCTGCACGCACAGGCGAACGCCGGCCGCGCCGGCTCGGCGCGCTGGGCGCAGGATCCTGCGGCGGATTCGCTCGTTGCACGGGCCATTGCGCGACGCGGCCTGCAGCTCGCGGACAGTACGCTGCTGAGCTACACCGCCAGCGCGCGCGGCTTTCTCGCATTCCTCGCGCAACTGGGCGAGGGTGTGATCATTCCGCCGAAAGTCGTGCAGAGCGAAGAGCTCGCGCTGGCGATCGCGTGGTGGCAGCCCGGTCGCAGTGCGCAGCGCCTCGTCGGGCGACGGGACACGACGCTGCTACCGGCGGCGGTCGCATACTATCGCGACCGCTACGGCGTGATTCTCGACAACCTGCCCGACCGCATCCGCCTGGGTGACGGGCAGGACGTGCGCGACGTGCCACATCCACTCGCGGCGAGCGCGAACGCGTCGTACGAGTACCAGCGCGGCGATCCGCTCACGTTTCAGCTGCCGGGGCGTGAGATCGTCGTGGACGAAGTACGGTTTCGCCCGCGCGACGGCACGCAGCCGGCAGCCATCGGTTCCGTGTTTCTCGATCGTGAAACCGGCGCGGTGGTGCGCCTCTCGATGACGTTCACGCGTGCCGCAATTCTCGACAAGCGCATCGAGACGCTGGTGGTGACGCTCGAGAATGGCCTCGTGCAGCAGCGCTACTGGTTGCCGCGCCGTCAGGAAGTGGAAGTCTCGCGCGGGAGCACCTGGATGGACATTCCGGCGCGCGGCGTGGTGCGCGGACGCTGGGAAGTCAGCAACTACACCGTGAACGAGCGCATCCCTGCGGTGACGCAGACGCTCCCGCGCTGGAGCTCCGCGCCGCGCGACTCGCTGCGTGCGCACAAGTTCGAGGGGCGCGTCGTCGACATCCTGCCGGCGGACATCCAGGTTGCCACGAGCGAAGACGTCGTGCGTGCGCGGCAGCAGGCGGAAGCCGCGGTGCGTGCCGCGATGCTCACGCGTCCCTCACGTGCATCGGTCACCGGACGCGGTGTCAGTGATTTCGCGCGGTTCAATCGCGCCGAGGGGCTCGCGCTCGGTGCCGGCGCAGCGCACACGACGGGCGGCGGCCTGCTGCTCTCGGCGCGTGCGCGCTACGGGTTCGCCGACGGCGAGGTGAAAGGACGGCTCGGGATCGGGCGTGTTCCCGCGTTCGGGCGCATCCCGCTGCTGCAGCTGTTCGTGGAGCGCGACTATCGTGATCTCGCGACCCCGGAGCGCGCGGGCGTGACGAACTCGCTCGCGTCCCTCGCGTTTGCGAGCGACTACACCACGCAAACCGACACGCGCGGGGCGGGTATCGAGTTCCGTCGCGGGCCGCTCAGTCCGTTCACGTTTCGCGTCGCCTACGAGCGTGACAGTCCCACGCGCGTCACGGCGACATCGATCGCCCGGTCGTTCAGGCCGGCGCTCCCGGCGTGGCGCACCGAGGGTGTGCGCGCCGAGATGCGCGGCACCGGAGGCTGGCTTGCGGGCGACGAACATTGGGCCTCCGCGCGATGGACGTCGATGCTGTCGGCCGGCGCGATGCACGGTACGGACATGACGGGAACGGCGGTGCGCCCGCTCGTCGCGCGTGCGTACGGCACGCTCTCGCTCGATCGTCCACTCGGCGGCGATCGCACGCTCTCCCTGCAGACGGCGATCGGTGGGGCCGCCGGGCGCGCACTACCCCCGCAGTGGCTGGTGTTTGCCGGCGGGCCATGGAGCGCGCCGGGCTACGACTTCCACCAGTTCGCCACGCGCGGGTTCGTCTCGCAGCGTGTCGAGTTCCGGCAACCGGTGCGCGCGCCGGCCATTCCGCTCGGGAAATACGGGAAGGCGCCCGGTCACGTCACGCTCGCGCCGTTCGTGTCGGCCGTTGCAACCGCGGGTGGCATCGCCTCGATGCCCGGAAATGCGTCGGGCGTGTACCCGTCCGCAGGGCTGGGCGTGCTGTTCTTCTTCGACCTGGTGCGTGCGGATGTGTCGCGCGGGTTGCGCGATGGTGCATGGCGCTTCGCGATCGACATCGATCGTGGCTTCTGGGGAATTCTCTGAGCGGGGCGAACCACGATCGCGACCCTGCGCCGCCCGACACCGGCAACGGCGCGCGCTACGATCAGGCGTATTTCGACAAGTGGTACCGCAATCCGCGCACGCGGGTCAAGAGTCCGGCGGAGCTGAGACGGCAGGTGGAGTTCGTGCTGCACGCGGCGGAGTGGGTGCTCGGGCGGCATGTGCGCACGGTGCTCGATGTCGGCTGTGGCGAGGGGCAATGGCAGCCCGTGTTGCAGCGGCTTCGCCCAGCGCTCAAGTACCACGGGGTCGACCCGAGCGAGTATGCGGTCGCGAAGCATGGCGCGCGACGTGGGCTGATGCAGGGCGGCATCGAGGATCTGGCGACACTGCCGCTGCGCGACCGATATGACCTGGTGGTGTGCTGCGGCATGCTCAACTACCTGTCGGGCGAGCAGCTGGAGCGGGGGCTGCCGGTGGTGGAAGCGCGCACGGGCGGGCTCGCATACCTCGAGCTCTTCGCGGACGGCGACGCCATCGAAGGCGACACGGGTTGGCCGCCGCTGCAGCCGGCGTCATGGTACCGAGAGCGTCTCACCCGGGCGGGCTTCCGCTCCGTCGGACTGCAATGCTACGTACCGCACGCGACGGACACCAATGTTTCCCTGATGGAGCGTGGCTGGTAGATGCCGACGATGACGACCACCTGGCCCGACTTTCTCGCGACGCTGGACGCGGAGCGCGCCGACCTCCCGGCAGCGCGCCCGATGCGCGCGATGGCGGAAGAATTCGCGCTGCGTACGCTCACGCTGCTCTTCCCGCAGTTCGCCCGCGGCGAGCGCACGACGACGACGAGCGTCCGCGCCGATGCAGTGGCGCTGGAGTCGCTGCTGCTGGAATCGCTGGAACCGCTGGTGCCGCACGCGGCCGATGTGGTGCGCGCATTCACGGCGTCGCTGCCGGGCGTGCATGCGATGCTGCGCGAGGATGTGAATGCGATCCTCGCCGGCGATCCGGCGGCGGAATCGGAGGAGGAAGTGGTGCTGGCGTACCCGGGTTTCCTGGCGACCGCGGTGCACCGGTTCGCGCACGAGCTCTACCAGCTGCGCGTGCCGGTCTTCCCGCGTGTGGTGTCGGAGTGGGCGCATCGCGAAACGGGCATCGACATCCATCCGGGCGCGACGATCGGCCATTCGTTCGCGATCGACCATGGCACGGGGCTGGTGATCGGCGAGACGAGCGTGATCGGCGATCGGGTACGCGTCTACCAGGGCGTCACGCTGGGCGCGCTCGCGGTGAGCAAGCGCCTGGCACACACGAAGCGCCACCCGACGATCGGCAACGACGTGGTGATCTACGCGAACGCGACGATCCTGGGCGGCAACACGACCGTCGGGGACGGATCGATCATCGGCGGCAACGTCTGGATGACGGGATCGGTGCCGCCGAGGTCGGTGGTGCAGTTCAGCAGCCGGGTGGAGAAGCGTGCGCCCGATGACGATGGACTGGAGTTTCACATCTGAGGTTGGTGCGGCAACGGCGAACTGCGAACTGCTCGCATGTCGAGGCCGTAGCGCATAGCAAATGGCGCAGCGTACTGCGAGTTTCTACAGCCGGACGCGGAGCCGCGGAGGACCAAGGAGGCGCGGAGAACAGCAACCGCGAACTGCGGACCGGGGCACGCCGACAACATCACGGCGTGTCCCTTTTTCTCTTCTTTGGGGGTCCGTCGCATGCCGCGGAGCCACCCCTCAAAAGGGATTGGCACTGCCCCGGCCGGATGCCGGACCTCCGCGCCTCCGCGCGCTGTTCTCCGCGCCTCCGCGTGACGCTTTAGAAAGCCGGGACTCGCTGCGTCCACTGCTATGTGCGGCGACCTTGGTGTGCCGGTGTTGCCGTAGTAGTTCGCCGCCAAGGCCGGCTTCGCCACGTTCCTCACGCTCTGCTGGTTCGTGATGCTAGAATCAGGCAGACCGTCCTCACCCCCTCGAGCCCCGCCACCATGCGCGCCAACACCATCCTCGACACCATCGGCAATACGCCGCATGTGAAGATCCAGCGCCTGTACGGACCGTCCGCGAACGTGTGGATGAAGCTCGAACGGGCCAATCCCGGTGGAAGCATCAAGGATCGCATCGCGCTCTCCATGATCGAGGATGCCGAGGCGCGGGGGTTGCTGACTGCAAACAGCACCATCATCGAGCCGACGTCCGGCAATACCGGCATCGGGCTCGCCATGGTCGCTGCCGTGAAGGGCTACAAGCTCGTGCTCGTGATGCCCGAGTCGATGTCCGTCGAGCGCCGGCGTGTCATGGCCGCGTATGGAGCGACCTTCGACCTCACGCCACGCGAGAAGGGCATGCGCGGCGCGATCGAGCGGGCGAGTGAGCTCGTGAAGGCCACCCCCGGTGCATGGATGCCGCAGCAGTTCGACAACGAGGCGAACATCCGCGTGCACGCCGAGACCACCGCGCGCGAGATCCTCATCGACTTCCCGGAGGGGTTCGACTATCTCATCACCGGCGTCGGCACCGGTGGCCACATCACGGCCTGCAGTGAAGTGCTGAAGCAGCATTTTCCGGGCATGAAGACCTTTGCCGTGGAGCCCGTGAAGTCGCCCGTCATCAGTGGCGGTGCGCCCGGCCCCCATCGCATTCAGGGTGTCGGCGCCGGCTTCATTCCCGCCAACCTGCACACCGATACGCTCGACGGCACCGTGCAGGTCACCGAAGAGGATGCGTTCGCGTACGCGCAGCGTGCCGCCGCGGAGGAGGGCATCTTCGTCGGCATCTCGAGCGGCGCGTCGCTCGCCGCCGTCGCGCAGCAGCTCCCGCAGATTCCCGAGGGTGCGCGCGTGCTCACGTTCTGCTACGATACCGGCGAACGGTATCTCTCCATCGACGGGCTCTTTCCCGTCTGAGTTCCCGGGGTACCCGGCGTTTCCGGAGGCAGCGTGGAGTCTTCCCTGGCGGTTGCGGCAACGACGATCGGCGCACTGCTGGCGGGTGTGCTGATCGGCGTGGTCGCCATGCGTGCCTTCCACCGTCGCATTCTGGCGGCCGAAGTTGCGCGCGCAACCGCCACGGCATCCGCCGCGGCCGCCGCGACGGCGAATGCGGAGCTCAACGTGCTGCGTGATGCACTCGCGCGGCACGAGACCGCATCCAGCATCACCGAGCGCACCGGCAATGTGGCGGAGCTGCTCGGGCCCATCCGGGATACACTCTCGCGCTACGAGGACATGCTCGCCGGGATCGGGCGCTCGCATGCGCAGACCGCCGGCGCCATCGGTGAGCGTCTCGAGGCCGTCTCGCTCGCCGGTGAATCACTGCGGCGCGAAACACGTCATCTCTCGCAGGCCCTGCGCTCGTCGAACACGCGTGGCCAGTGGGGCGAGCTGCAGCTGCGGCGTGTGTGCGAGCTCGCCGGCATGATCGAATACTGCGACTTCGACACACAAACGAGCGTGCGCAACGACGACGGGCTGCAGCGCCCCGACCTCGTCGTGCGCATGCCGGGCGGGCGCCGTCTCGTCGTGGATGCCAAGGCGCCACTCGTGGCCTATCTCGATGCGACGAGCGCGACGGACGACGCCACCCGCGCGCGTCTCATGAGTGATCATGCGGCCAGCCTGCGCGGGCACGTGACACGCCTGGCCGCCAAGAAGTACTGGTCGCAGTTCG
>JAZKCW010000038.1:0-13384 GCA_040387895.1 Gemmatimonadota bacterium | reverse complement strand
TTCACCGTCGCGGCCGGGTCCGACGGGTAGCGGCGCGCCGTGATGTCCTCCTGCTTCGCGAGATACTCGTTCTTCCTGTCCGCCGGCAGCGCGTCGATCTGCGCCGTCACTTCCTGGCGTGCGGTGGCGGTGATGCCGTACTCCTTCCGGAGCTCCGCCAGTGCGGCCGCACGTGCCTCGTTGCGCGGGTTGTCCTTCGCGGGATCGCACTTCACGTAGCTGTTGAATGCGACCGTCTGCATCACCCCACCGTTCTTCTTGAGCGCGAGCATCTGCTCGTCGTCGAGGTTACGGCTGTGATTGCAGATCGCGCGCACCGCCGAGTGACTCGCGATGATTGGCGCCTTCGTGATCTCGAGCGTCTGCATCATCGACTGCTTCGACGGATGCGAGATGTCGATCATCATGCCCAGCTTGTTCATCTCGGCGATCACCTGGCGGCCGAGTGGGCTCAGGCCGTTGTGCAGCCACACGCCGTCGCGCTCACCGGTGTTGCTGTCGGAGAGCTGGCTGTGGCCATTGTGCGCGAGCGACATGTAGCGCCCGCCCAGATCGTAGAACTTCTTCAGGTTCGTGATGTCCTGACCCATCTGGAAGCCGTTCTCGACGCCGATGAAGATCACGCGCTTGCCGCTCGCATGAATCTTCCGCGCATCCGCCGCGGTGAGCGCCAGCGCTGCACGCGTCGGCGCGATCGTGTCCACGAGGCGGTGGACGGACCGGAACAGCTCCATGGCCGTCGCGTTGGCGCGGGCAAAGCCGGCCGAGTCGAGGTTGGGCGACTGGCCTACATACACGATGAGAAACGCCCCACCCAGTCCGCCTTCTTCCATCTTTGCGATGTCGACCTGCGTGTTCGGCAGCTTCTGCCCGTAGTTCGGCGCCGTCGTGGTGAAGTTTCGGGGACTGATGTCCACGTGCGTGTCGATCGAGAGCACCCGGCCGTGAATGGCCCGCGCCTTGGCGGCGACGGCGGCGGAGTCACTGTTGCCCTGAGCGCCCAGCGCACTGCCGGTGAGGGCGACGAGTGCAACGAGTCCGACGGCGGTGAAGGAAGGCGCGCCCAGGCCGGCGGGGCGGAAGCGGGCTGGGAAGGGCAGGCGGTCGGTCATGTGACGGGGAAGTCGGAGGAGGGCGAAGGGCTGGTCGAGAATGGCAGCAAAACATCGGGCGCGCCATGTCCTGTATTCCAATACGTGGCCCCGCCTCGGCTCGCTGCCTGAACCGCACACACTGCCGACCCCTTGGGCACGGCCCGTGCACGTTGAAGCGGGCTCTGACTCCGTGAGGAACGCATGCTGGTACAGTTCAACACCGATAATCATGTGCAGGTTGGACAGAATCTCGTCTCCGAGCTCGAGGCGCAGCTGACAGCGTCGCTCGACCGCTTTGCGACACAGCTCAGACGGGTTGAGGTCTATTTCCAGGACGCCAACGCCGACAAGTCAGGTGAACGCGACAAGCGTTGCGCCATCGAAGTGCGCATGGCCGGATACGAGCCGGTGGCCGTCTCCCACCAGGCCGACACGATCGAGGCTGCGTTCAATGCAGCCAGTGACAAGCTCGTCCGCCTGCTCGATCATCGGTTCGACAAGCTGCGGCACCCCAAGGCGCACAGCCGCGCCGAAAATCGCGAGATGGGACTCGGCGCATGACCACGCACGGCACGTCTCCGATGTCGGAACGGCTCACCGAGCTGTTCGACGAACGCACTGGCCCGTGCGTCTCCATCTACATGCCGACGGAACGTCAGTTCTCGGGCAGCCAGAAAGACGTGGAGAAGTACCGGCAGCTCGTGGCCCGCACCGCACAGTCACTCTCCAGGGAATTCCCTGCGGCCGACACGGAGGTGCTGCTCTCGCCGCTCCGTGAGCTTGCAGAAAACGGACGCTTCTGGGAGCACACGCTCGACGGGTTGGCCGTGCTGCGCGCACCCGACTACTACAAGGTCTACAAGCTGCAGCGCACCGTGCCCGAACGTGCGATCGTGGCGGACAGCTTTCACACGAAGCCACTGCTGCGCATCGCGCAATCCGCCGATCGCTTCCATGTGCTCGCCATCACGCGTGACCGCGCCCGCATCTTTCAGGGAGACCGCTACGCGCTCGATGAGGTGCAGACGGACCCCGGCTTCCCGCACACCATCACCGACGCGCTCGGCGAGACGGACTGGGATGGCCAGGAGTACACGCAGGGCAGCGATGAAATCGACCAGGCTACGCAGCGCTACTTCCGCGCGGTCGACAAGGTCGTGGCCGAGCGCTACTCGAAGCCGCAAGGTGTCCCGCTGCTGCTCGCCGCACTCCCGCAGAACCAGCCCGCATTCCGCGCGGTCAGCAAGAACACGCAGCTCGTCGAAGAGGGCATCGCGATCAATCCCGACGCACTCACCGCCGACGCGATCCGCGAACGCGCATGGGAGATCGTCGAACCGAAGTACCGGGCACGACTCGCCGGCTTCGTCGACGACTACCACGCGGGCAAGGCACGCGGTCTGGGCAGCGAAGACCTGAACGAGATCGCGATGGCTGTACTAGGAGGGCGCGTGCGTGTGCTGCTGGTCGAGGACGAGCGCCTCATTCCGGGCCGCATCGACCGCAACACCGGCAGCATCGAGAAGGGCACGCTGGACGACGTGCACACCGACGACCTCCTGGACGATCTCGCCGAGTTCACGCTGCGCATGGGCGGTGAAGTTGTGATCGTGCCGACACACTCCATGCCCACCCAGACTGGAGCCGCCGCGGTCTATCGGTTCTAGGAAGCGTTGGGCGAAACGTGGGCGCTGGGCAGCTCGCTTGGTTACGGAAATCGGTCGGATGACGATTGAGGGGTGCCGTCCCGGCAACTTCTGAGTGAGAACGCCAACGAGCGTTCGAACGAAGTGGCTTGCCAGGACGGCACCCCTCAATTGTCATCCCGGCACGAATGCCGGGACCCAACGCTAGTTGTTGCCGCCCTTCTGCAGCTGGGCCTTGTACGCGTCCGACGCATAGATCGCGACTTCCACGCGACGGTTCTTCTGCATGCCGCTCTCCGACGTGTTGTCGGACACGGGCTCGACCTCGCCACGCCCCGACGTACGGAGACGATTGCGCGCCACGCCCTGCGACGCGAGATAATCCGCTGTTGCACGCGCGCGACGCTCTGAGAGCGCCTGATTATACGCGTCTTCACCCTTCGAATCCGTGTGTCCCACGATCAGCAGATCCGAGCCCGGATACTTGTCCAGACTGGAGGACAGGTTGCGCAGGTTCGTAGCCGCTTCGCCGCGGATGCGGTCGCTGTCGAAGTCGAAAAGCAGGCCTGAGGCAAAGGTTACCTGAATGCCCTCGCCGACACGTTCCACGGTGGCGCCGGGGATCTGCTGCTTGATCTCCTTTGCCTGCTGGTCCATCTGATGGCCAATCACTGCGCCGATGGTGCCGCCGACCACCGCGCCCAGAATGGCGCCCTTGGCCGTCGAACCGTTGGCACGACCGATTGCCGCACCTGCCGCCGCACCGGCAATGACGCCAGTCGTGGCTCCAGTTTCCTTGCGGTTCATGGCTGCACAGCCCTGAAGGGTCATCGAGCCCAGCAGCGCGACGGCAACCGCGCGAGTTCCGACAAAAGCAGTTCGCATGAGAGTCTCCTGTTAAGGCGAATACACCTTACAAAGCAGGAGCCGTACCATTCGAACTCGTCCGTGCAAAGAAAATGGACACGGCGGAAATCCCGTGACGGTGGACACTACTTTTCGGCCAGCTCCTTCTGACCGAGAGCGGCCGGCGCCCGCGCCCGAGCGCTGGCAAGGGCGAGCACGACAAGTGTCATGAGGTAGGGAATCGCGAGGAACAGCTGATACGGCACCTCGCGCCACCCCATCGACTGGAAGACGGTGTCGAGCGACTGCGCGGCGCCGAAGAGCAGGGACGCGCCGAGCACTCCCATCGGGTGCCACCGTCCGAGCACCACGATCGCGATCGCGATGAAGCCGCGCCCGGAGGACATCCCTTCCACGAAGGTGCCAGCCTGGGCGAGCACCAGCGTCGCTCCGGCCAGCCCGGCCATCGCGCCGGCGAACAGCACGGCGAGCGTCTGGGTCAGGCGCGGTGACACCCCCGCCGCGATTGCCGCCTCCGGGCGTTCGCCGATCGCACGGAGCCCGAGCCCGGCGTGGGTGCGAAACATCCACCACGTCACCAGCGGAGCGAGCACATACACGAGATAGGTGATCACGGGCTGGTTGAAGAACGACGCGCCCAGCAGGGGCAGGGCGGAGATCCCCGGAACCGCGGTCGCTCCGATCGTCGGCGTGGAGAGCGCCACGCCCGAGGCGCCGAACGTGCTGCGATAGAGCGTGCCCGTGAGCCCCGCCGCGAGCAGCGTGATGGCGGTGCCGGTGATGATCTGATCCGCCCGCATCCACACGGTGAACAGCGCGAACACTGCCGCGATCGCCACACCGGCCAGCGCTCCCGCGGCGAACCCGAGCCCCACCCCGACGGCGCCCGCCGCCACCGTCGCGCCGAGCGCGCCACAGATGATGGCTCCTTCGAGACCGATGTTGATCACACCGGCGCGCTCGCTCACACACTCACCGAGCGAGGCGAGGGCGAGCGGCGTCGCGAATCGGACACTGGCCTCCAGCAGGTCGGTACCCAGCGTCAGCGCATCGCTCATGGGCGCACCGTCATGCGTACTGTCATGCGCGCACCGTCGTCGTCGCCTGCGCGCCAGCCCGTGCCTGCCACCGGTCGGCGGCGACGACGAGCAGGATCAGCGCAGCCTCGACCACCGATACCACGACGTTCGGCACACCCGCATCACGCTCCATCGCGTTCGCGCCTGCCTCGAGCGCCCCGAAGAGCAGCGCGGCCACGAGTACGCCCAGCGGATTGAGCCGCGCGAGCAGGGCCACCGCGATCGCCTTGTAGCCGTAGCCCGGCGAGAAGTTCTCGTACATCGCGTACGTCACGCCCGTGTACTGCACCGCACCGGCAACACCGGCGAGCGCGCCGCTGGTGAGGAATGCTCCAGCGACCACACGCGGCACATTCACGCGTCCGGCACTCGCCGCCGCACGGGCGTTGCCGCCGACGGCACGCAGGCGGAATCCGCTCGCGGTATTGCGCAGCCACCACCAGGCCAGCACGGCGAGCCCGATCGCCAGCAGCAGGCCGGCGTGCAGCCGCGAGCCCTCCACCAGCACCGGCAGGTGCAGCGCCTCGGGCAACGTGGGAGACTGGGGGTTCATGCGCGTCGGCTCCTGCAGCGGCCCGCGCACGAGATAGCCGACGAGATAGAGCGCGAGAAAGTTGAGCATGATCGTGCTGATCACTTCGAGCACGCCGAAGCGCGTGCGCAACCATGCGGCGATCCCCGCCCATAGCCCGCCCGCCAGCGTGCCCGCAGACAGCATGACGACGATCACCACGACGGCGGGCACACCCGGATGTGTCGACACTAGTGCAGCAATGCACGCGGCAGCGGTCGCACCCACGAGCAGTTGGCCTTCGGCGCCCACGTTGAGGATGCCGGCGCGAAACGCGATCGCCACGGCCAGGCCCGCCAGCGCGAGCGGAATCGCTCGCACGGGCGTCGCCGACAGCAGCGCATAGCTGGATCCGAACGCACCATTCGCCATCGCCGTGAGCGCAGGCGCCGGGGCGTGTCCCGTTGCCACCAGCAGCAGCACCAGCGTCGCGAGCGCGACCGCGAGCAGCACGAGTGTCTGCACCAGTGCCCGTATCATGCGGCACCACCCAGCATCGCGCGCCCCACCGTCTCACGGTCTCGCGCGGTCTCCGCCAGGGTACCGTCGTGCATGGCGAAGATGCGGTCGGCCAGCAGCAGCAGTTCATCGAGATCGCTCGAGTACACCACGACCGCTGCGCCACCATCCCGAGCCGCCCGGAGCGACGCGTGCACCGCGGCGGTCGCACGAAAATCCAGACCACGCGACGGATTCTCCGCCACGATTGCGGCTGGTGCACCAGCGAGTTCGCGCCCGAGTACGAGCTTCTGCTGGTTGCCGCCGGAGAGCGATCGCGCCGAGATGCTCTCGCCAGGGGTGCGCACATCGTACGCAGCGATGATGCGGCGCGTCTCCCCGCGGAATGCCGCCCACGTCATTCGCCCGCGCCGCGCCGCCACGTCACGCAATGCGACGTTCTCGTACAGCGGCGCATCAAGTACCAGCGCATCGTGGTGCCGATCTTCCGGAATGAAGCCGATCGTGTCGGGCGATGCGACGACACCGCTGTCCGGGGCGAGTCGTCGGGCGAGCACACGCAGCAACTCCTGCTGGCCCGCACCTTCCACGGCCGCGATGCCGACGATCTCGCCAGCCCGCACCTCGAGGGTCACGCCGCGCAGTCGCTCGACCCCGCGCCCATCACGCGCGCGCACCCCGCGCGCCGACAGCACGACGGGCCCAGGAGCAGATGAGCGATGAGCCACGCCGGACGCCATCTCCGCCTCGACTATGGCCCGCTCCTCCGGCTCTGCCTTCTCTGCCTTCTCTGCTTCTCCACCTATCATCGCATCCGCGAGATCAGCCTCCGTCACCGCGCGCGCGGCCGTCGTGAGCACCGTACGTCCGCGACGCAGCACGGTGACGTCATCCGCCACGCCGAGTGCGTCGCGCAGCTTGTGGGTGATCAGGACGACGGCGTGGCCCGCGTCCGCGTAGGCGCGCGTCCACGCCAGCAGTTCAGCCGCCTCCTGCGGAGCCAGCACCGCCGTGGGCTCGTCGAGAATGAGCAGCTCGACGTCCCGCGCGAGTGCCTTGACGATTTCGCAGCGCTGCTGCGCCCCGACCGCGAGCGCACTGACGCGCGCCTCGGGGTCGACCGCGAGCCCGGCGCGCCGGGCCACGTCACGCACGCGCGCCGCCGCGCGCGCCGGGTCGTACATGCCCCGTTCCCCCAGCGCCACGTTCTCGGCGACGGTCATCGCCGGTACGAGGGTGAAATGCTGGTGCACCATGCCGATGCCGCGCCGCAGCGCATCGGAGGGTGACGCCACCGTCGTGGGCTCGCCGCGCCATCGCAGCATGCCTGCATCGGGTTGCAACATCCCGAACGCCAGTCGCAGCAACGTCGTCTTGCCCGCGCCGTTCTCGCCGAGCACTGCGTGCACCGTACCGGGCCGCACGACGAGGCTGGCGTTGTCGAGGGCGAGCGTCGGGCCGAAGCGACGCGTGATTCCTTCCATCGACAGCAACGGTAACGGCAACGGCAACGGCGACACCGGTGACGGGACCCCCGCTGCGGTCATGAACCCGTTGGCAGGTGCAGGAACGTGTACGGCACCGCAAAGCGCTCCTCGATGAATGCGCCCAGTGACTGCACGCCAAGAGTTTCGGTGGCGTAGTGACCGGCGTACACGACACAGAGGTCGTACTCGATCGCCTCCACCGTCGTGTGGTGCGCGCCCTCGCCGACGATCAGCGTATCGACACCAAGCTCGCGCGCCTCGCGCAGCGACTCGGAGCTCGCACCGCCACCACTGCAGATCGCCCAGCGCCGCGACGTGCGTCCGTCCGTGGGAACGCTCGTGCGCACGACGCCACCATACGGGCCGACCACCGCGCGCACGCGATCGACGAGCGCGCCCGTCGGTTCGCCGCCGTCGATGTCGCCGCTCAGGCCGATGTCGATGGTCTTGAAACGTGCGAAGCCGCGCGCCGGTGTGAGCCCGAGTGCTCGTGCAAGCCCTGCGTTGTTGCCAAGGGTGGGATGCAGGTCGAGCGGCAGGTGCGATGCGTACACGGCGATGTCATGGGCCAGCAAGCGGCTGAACTTCTTGTACGTCAGGCCGACCAGTGGTTGCACGCCACCCCAGAACAGTCCGTGGTGCAGCACCAGCAGACTCGCGCGGGCAGCGACGGCAGCCTCGATCGTCAGGTGCGACGGGTCGACGGCGACTGCCACGCGCTGCACGGTGCCGCTGTTGGCGACCTGCAGCCCGTTGACCGCTCCCGGATAGTCCGGGATGTCGGCGGTGCGAAGCTCGGCGTCGAGCGCCGCGACGATGCTGTCGAGGGAAGCGTGCACGCTCATTCCGTCATCACCCCGGAATCAAACAGGAGTCACGGGGTAATCTTCTTCGCGCTGTCGGCGCCCTGGAGCATGTCGTCGAGTGCGGTGAACGTTCCGGCGCGCAGCATGTTGCCCACGGAGTCGACGCTCGTGCGCACCGTTGCCGGGATGCGCGAGGCGAACGCCGGGTTGTACACGAGGCGCACGATGTCGTCCTTGACGCCCAGGTTGAACACGCGACCGGTGAATGGCTTCTTCATCACTTCGCGCGCAATCAGCAGGAACGCCTTCGGCTGATCGATGACGACGCTCGCGACGATGACGTCGGGCGCGACCGCATTCTGATCGGAGTTGGTGCCGAAGGCGAGCACGCCCTTCTCGCGCGCTGCCTGAAAGACACCGAGTCCGGCGGCATCGGCGTTCTGGAAGATGATGTCGGCGCCGCGCGCGATCTGGGCGAGCGCTTTCTCCTTGCCGGCGCTCACGTCATCCCAGTTGCCGATGTAAGAGATGATGGTCTGCACCTTCGGGTTCACGGCTTTTGCGCCGCGCTCGAATGCAGTGAAGCTCGCCTTGACCGGCGGAAACTCCGCGCCCGCGATGAGGCCGATGGTGCCCGTCTTGGTCATCGCGCCCGCGACCATGCCGGCCTGATACGACGCTTCCTCGAACGCGAACGCGACGCCCGCCACATTGGGCCCGGTCACGCGCCCGGAGGTCACGACGTACACGGTCTTCGGATACGACGGGGCCACGCGGGTCGCGGCATCCTGGAACTCGAAGCCATGACCGACCACGAGGTCGTATCCCTGCGCGCCGTACTGCCGGAAGTTTTCCTCGAAGTCGGCGGGCGTCTTGGTCTGGATGTGCGAGATGGACGCGCCCATGGAATCGCGCACCGTCTGGAGCCCGGCGTAGGCACTGCCGTTCCACGACTGGTCGGAGATCGGCCCCGGGGTGAGGAGGGCCATTCGCATGCCGGCTGCCGGTGTGCCGGAGGCCGAATCGGGCGTTGCGGCCTTGTCGCCGCCGCATGCGGCGGCGAGGACGAGCGAACCGAAGACAGATGCGCGAGCGATAAGTTTACGCACAGAGTAGTCGAGTGGCTTGATGGTGGCTGTACTGTGCTACGGAAGTGTCTCGGACACCCATGGTCTTGCTACCCTTCAACGTCGACACCCAGCAATCCCAGCACCCGCTCGAGGTCGTCGTTGGAGAAGAACGCAATTCGTACCTCTCCGCGATCCCTCGCGGACAAGTGCAAGCTCACGCCGGTCTGCAATCGCTTGCGCAGGAGCTCCTCGATGCGACGCCCTTCTGCACTCGAGAACTGGCCCGAGGCCTTCGCTGCTGCAGCAGCTGCCTCGGCCACCCCTCCCGCAGCCTTCTTCCGCCCGGTCTTGGCGGGCTCGGCACGACCCGCCTGAACCCGGCGCTCGACATCGCGAACCGACATCCCCGTCTCCGCCACCTCGCGCGCCAGGTCGATCATGGCGCGCTCGTTCGCCAGCGGCAGCATGGCGCGCGCATGTCCGGCCGTCAGCTCTTTCTTCTGGAGCATGTCGCGCAGCGTGGCCGGCAGTCCGCGCAGGCGCAGTGCATTCGCCACGGTCGACCGCTCCTTGCCGACGACATCCGCGACCTCCTGCTGGGAGAGGGCGAACTCGTCGATCAGGCGCTGATAACCGTCCGCCTCCTCGATTGGATCGAGATCGGCTCGCTGGAGATTCTCCACCATTGCGAGCGTCAGGGCGGCGCGGTCGTCAGTCTCACGGACTACCGCCGCGATCTCCGTCCACCCCAGCCTCGACGCGGCCCGGAACCGGCGCTCGCCGGCAATGAGCTCGTACCCGTCGCCGCCCGGTGCCGGGCGCACGGAGATCGGCTGCAGCAAGCCGTTCACGCGGAGACTCGCCTCGAGATCCGCCAGGTCCTCCGGCCGGAACTCCCGACGCGGTTGAAACGGATTCGGACGGATCTTGGCCACGGGGAGCGTCTGCAGTGCGCTTGCCGGCACTTCCTCTGACGCGGCAGCATCAGCACCCTCTGGGGTCGCGGCCTTCGAGTCGGCAGGATTCTGCGATCCCGCCCTTGCGCCCGCCTTTGAATCCTTGCGGGCCAGCAGTGCGTCCAGACCGCGACCGAGACGACGGGGAGTTTCGGGAGGTGCCATGATACCACTCCAGAGGAACTAGGGGTTTGCAGCGCTGTCCGCGCGACGTGAGCCGCGAGACTCGTCAGACCTTGGCAGCCCGCTCGGCGCTCTTGCGCTGCTTGTCCGATTCGATCAGCTCGCGGGCCACGGCCATGTATGCCTGTGCGCCGACCGAGCCGATGTCGTACACCACGATAGGCTTGCCGAAGCTGGGCGCCTCGGCGAGCCGGATGTTTCGCGGGATGACGGTGTCGAACACCTTCTCGCCAAAGTGCTCACGCGCGTCCGACGCCACCTGCTTCGAGAGGTTCAGGCGATTGTCGAACATGGTGAGTAGCACGTTGTCGACTTCGAGGTCCGGGTTGAGGGAGTCCTGCACTCGCCCCACCGTGGCCATTAGCTGTGTGAGCCCCTCGAGGGCGTAGTACTCACACTGGAGCGGAATAAGGACACCGTCCGCAGCCACCAGCATGTTCAAGGTGATGAGCCCGAGAGAGGGCGGGCAGTCGAGGAGGATGTAGTCGTAGCGGTCGCGTATCGGGGCCAGCGCCTGACTCATCCGAACCACCCGATCCTCGGCATCCACCAGCTCCACCTCGGCGCCGGCGAGATCCGGCGTCGCGGGCAGCAGATCGAGATGGCGAAAGTGTACGCCCCGAATCAGCGCGGCATCGACCGAGCTCTCGTTTAGGAGTACGTCGTACGATGTCGCGGCACCCTCCGGCAG
Organism: Gemmatimonadota bacterium; assembly: GCA_040387895.1. Lineage (GTDB taxonomy): Bacteria > Gemmatimonadota > Gemmatimonadetes > Gemmatimonadales > Gemmatimonadaceae > Gemmatimonas. The sequence goes on along the minus strand of JAZKCW010000038.1, from coordinate 2,475 downwards.
CTGCACGCCATTGCCGCTCGTCGCATTGCCCTGCGGGTCGGCGTCGATGAGAAGTGTGCGCTGCTCCGCTACGGCGAGGGAGGCAGCGAGATTGACGGCAGTCGTGGTCTTTCCGACTCCGCCCTTCTGGTTGGCGATGGCGAGGATGCGGGCCACAGGCTGGATTAGAGGGTCGCGGGGAGGGGAAGTATACACGCGTGGCCAGTCGCGAACATCGCGGGTCGGTTGTTCCACGTGAAACAAGAAAGGAGGCGACCGGATGGCCGCCTCCTACTCTCCCTATCTCCTTCTCTCGTTCTCTCCTCTCCCTCTTACTTCATTACAAACCGCCACCGCGTCGTCACCATCACTGACACAGTGGTCATGCCTTCGCTGAGTGGCGTGGAGGCGACCGCATCGGCCTCACTCTTCACGCGCATGGCCATCATGGGGCGCGGGGTGGGCTGCTCGAACTCGTTAACGTTGAGTTCGAGCAACTCGGTCGCCTGACCACCTGCCGCGAGCGCTGCTGCCGTCGCCTGCCGCTTCGCCGACTGTACGGCCTTGGCGAGTGCCTGGTCGCGCGCGGCGGAGGCATCCTTCACCATGAAGTCGAGTCCGGCGACGCGGTTCGCCCCGTTGTTGAGCGCGGCATCGATGATGGAGCCCGCCTGCTCGAGCTTGTCGGACTCGACCTGAACGATGTTGCTCACGCGATACCCGTCGATCACCGAGCGACGATCCTTCTCGTCGTAGCGTTCCACGGGAAACACATTGTAGTTGAGCGTCGTGATCGCGGAGGCGGGAATGCCGAGTGCGCGGACCGCGCGCAGGATTGCGGCCTGCTTCCGGTTGTTCTCATCGGCTGCGGCCGCGGCCGTCTTCGCCTGAGTTTCGACGCCCACCTGCACTCGCGCCTTGTCGGGCGCCACCTGCACTTCGCCACGAGCTGAGACCGTGATCTGCGGGGGTGGCTGAGGCTGGACCTGCGCATGGGCTGACGATCCGGCCAGAAGCGAGGCAGCCGCTAACGCTGAACCTATCGCTAAGCCTTTTGATGAGGACGAGAAAATTGTCATGGAGTATCTCCGTTCGGTGATCGATTGGTCGGTACGATGTGCTGTACTCATCATTACCTGCAATCGGCAGACCCCGTCACACTGGCAATGTTCAATGCGCCTTGCCGGTAAGCCCGCTCGCGGCGGGATAAAACGGAGACGACGATACGGAATGTTGCGCATTATAAAAACATCAATCGAACACTTCCATAACAGTAAGCCGACTTTTCCGGCGAAACGGCAGTTCAAAACAATTACGCCTCATTCGTACTGAAGCCGAGCTACCGTCCTCCTCTGACGAGCAGGGATGCACGCTGTAGTTCGAAAACCAGGTTCTGGAGATCGGCTGGACTGATGCCCGGAATTTGACCGGCCTGTGCCAACGTCATCGGCCGTATCATCGACAGCTTTTGCCGCGCCTCCGTCGATAGTGTGCCCAACGAGTGGTAGTCGAATCCCTCTGGGAGCCGCACATCACCAAGGGACTTAAGACGGTTCGCACGCGAACGTTCTCGCTCGAAGTAGCTCGCGTACTTGATCTCGAGCTCGGCCGCGACCACCGCCTCGCGTGGAAGGTCCGCGCCGACCCCGGCCACCGCGAAGAGCGCGCTCAATGCGACACTCTGTCGCCCCGCGAGCTCACTGGCGCGTACCGCGTGAGCAAGCGGCGTGGAGCCCACCGCCTCCAGCACCGGCGCCGCCATGACGGGTGAAATGCTCGTGGCGTCGGCCAATGCCCGCGCTCGGCCCACCGCCGCCTGCTGCCATGCTGCGCGCTCCGCTTCGTCTGCCGTGTACAGCCCGTGTGCCGCGGCGATGTCCGCAAGGCGGGCGAGCGCATTGTCCTGGCGCACCGTGAGACGGAACTCGCTCCGCGACGTGAACAGCCGGTATGGCTCGTCCACGCCCTTCGTGACCAGGTCGTCCACGAGTACGCCGATGTAGCTCGTCTCGCGCCCCAGCACGAGCGGCGATTCGTCGCGGGTCCAACGGGCGGCGTTCACACCGGCGACGACGCCCTGGCCCGCAGCCTCCTCGTACCCGGTCGTGCCATTCACCTGCCCCGCGAAGAAGAGGCCTTCGATCGCGCGCGACGCCAGCGTCGCATCGAGTTGCGTCGGGGGGTAGTAGTCGTACTCGATTGCATAGCCCGCGCGCGTCATGCGCACATTCTTGAGGCCGCGCACGGTTCGCATCACTGCGAGCTGCACCGGTGCCGGCAGCGATGTCGACAGGCCGTTCACGTACAGCTCCGTCGTGTCGTGGCCTTCCGGTTCGAGAAAGAGCTGGTGTCGCTCCGCGTCGGGAAACTTCACCACCTTGTCCTCGACACTCGGGCAGTAGCGCGGGCCCCGCGATGCGATCGCGCCACCGTACATCGCTGACTCCGCGAGATGCGTGGCGATGAGCGCCTTGCCGTCGCGTTCGAGCCACGTGA
>JAZKCW010000037.1:0-23528 GCA_040387895.1 Gemmatimonadota bacterium | reverse complement strand
TGTAACGGTTGCCACCGGGACCTGACGTGCGTCTACACAGGTGCACCACCGCGACCATCACGGTGACGCCTCACTCACCAATTTGCCGACAGGACGGACCTGCATGCGGGTCTCTGCCCCCATTGCCCGTACCACCCGGCGCCACCTCGGCGCCTCCGCTACCCTGATTCTGACCGGCTTCGGCGTCGCTGCATGCGACCTGAACCCGAATGTCGAAGCCTGTTCCGTGACGATCGCCCCGACCAACATCACGGTGTCCGTGAATGGGCGGCAGCCGGTCGTCGGCACCGCGTTCGACTGCAAGGGCAACTCGATCCGCGACAAGAAGATTTCCTTCTCGACGGCCAACGCGAACATCGCGACCGTGTCGGACGACGGAAACGTCATCGGCATCAGTGTCGGATCGACGACGATGTCTGCCGTGGCGAACGGAAAGGCCGGCACCGCGCAGGTCACCGTGACGCCCGAAGCAGCCGCGTCCGTGCAGATCAGCCCGGCCACGGTCACGCTCCGCGAAGGCAATGTGCGTGACTTCACGGCCACCGCGAAGAACGCCGTCGGCACCAACATCGCCGGTCGAACCTTCCGCTGGTCGTCGAGCAACTCCTCCATCGCTTCCGTCGACCAGAACGGCCGTGTGACCGCGCTTCGCACGGGCAGCGTGCAGCTCTCGGCCGAGGCGGACAATGTGTTCGGCAACTCGGCGGTGGTCATCACTGCGCTGCCGATCGGCAGCTGCGCACTCACTCCGTCCTCGCAGCGCGTGACGGTGAGCCAGCAGGTCCAGCCGACCGTGACGCTCCGCGACACCGCGAACAACGTCATCCCGTCGCAGAGCCGGCAGATCGCGTGGGCCAGCGACAATGAAGTCGTCGCCACCGTGTCCGGAACGGGTGTGGTGACCGCGCGCCGCGCCGGTACGGCGAAGATCACCGCCACGCCGACCGAGTATCCAAATCAGTCGTGTCAGGCGAACATCGAAGCGGTCGACGCGCGCATCGTCACGGCACAGATCACTCCGCGCAGCGGCTCGGTGCGCATCGGTGTCCCCCGCCAGCTCAGCACGACACTGTTCGACAGCCTCGGCGGCATCATCGGCCCGGGGCGCATCGTCTCTTGGACCAGCGTGACGCCCGCGTTTGCTTCCGTGTCCGCGACGGGTCTCGTGACCGGTACGGCCATCGGCACCGCGCGCATCGCGATCAACGTGGAAGGCTCCGTCGACACGGTGTCGTTCAGCGTCACGAAGGTGCCGATCGGTACGATCCGCCTCTCGCCGCTCTCCAGCAGCGTGACGCAGGGAACGCCGGTGACGCTCACCGCCACTGTCGAGGATTCCACCGGCACGGTCGTGACCGATCGTGTGCTCGAGTGGAACAGCAGCGATCCGGCACGCGCGACCGTCTCCAACATCGGCATCGTGAGCACGACGGCGCCGGGTACGGTCACGATCACGGCCAGCAGCGAATCGCGTCAGGGTTCGGCGTCGATCAACATCCAGCCGATTCCGGTCGACTCGATCGTGGCCAGCAACTACTCGGTGTCCCAGGGCGCGGGGACCAAGGCGTTCCAGATCATCCTGCGCGACGCGAACGGCAACCAGCTGTTCAATCGCAGCGTGAGCATCACCAGCAGCGCGCCGGGCGTGGCAACCGGGTCGGCCAACGCCCTCGCTACACAGGTCAATGTGATCACGTCGGCGCCAGGCACGACGACGTTCACGATCCGTGCACTCAACTCGAACGGCCAGCCGGAAGGGAAGACGACGACGATCACGGTGACGGTCTCGAGCTGACGCTCTCCCGACCCGCTGACCGGTTTCCGCTGACGTCGAAACGGAATTTCTGGTAGCTTTCCAGGTATCACCGATGGGGCAACTTCACGTGAAGTTGCCCCATCGGCGTTTTATCCCCGTCTGAGCGGCGAGCCCAACCCGGGGCCCAGCACGGGCCCCGTTGCCAGGAGCGACCATGAGCACGACCCGCACATCGAAGCCTTCGTTCCTGCGCGGCCTGTTCGCCGGGGAGATAGCGGAAGAACTGCTCTTCCCCTACCCGGCTCCGCTCGACGAGCGCAGCCCGGCAGAGGCGAGCACCGTGTTGCGCCTGATCGACGCGCTCAACGGCATGCTGGCGAGCGGACTCATCGACCCGAGACGGTTCGACGAGGAGGAGACGCTGCCGGAAGAAGTCATCAAGGCGTTCGCCAGCTCGGGCCTGCTCGGCATCACGATCCCGAAGGAGTACGGCGGCATCGGCCTCTCGGCATCGGCGTACGCGCGCGTGTTCGGCGCTGTCGCCTCGATCGACCCCTCGCTCGGGGTGCTGATCGGTGTGCATTGCGGGCTGGGCGGGAAGGCGCTCGTGCTCTTCGGCAATGACGAGCAGAAGGCGCGCTACCTGCCGGCACTCGCGCGTGGCGAGACACTCGCGGCGTACGCGCTCACCGAACCGGAAACGGGATCGGATGCGCAGCACATCGTGAGCAAGGCGGAACGATCGCCGGACGGAAAGGGCTGGATCCTGAATGGACGCAAGCACTGGATCGGCAACGGGCATCGCGCCGGCGTGATCGTGATGTTCGCGCAGACGCCATTCGAGCGTGACGGCGAATCGCTCACCCGCCCGACCGCATTCATCGTGCGCCCCGACATGCCCGGTTTTCGTGTCGACGGCACAGTGCGCAAGATGGGAATTCGCGGCTCGACGCAGGCCGAGCTTGTGTTCGAGAACATGTTCGTACCGGACGACCATGTGCTCGGCGCTGTCGGGAAGGGATTCCGCGTCGCCGTGCATGCACTCAACGCCGGCCGCCTGAGCCTCGCGTCGGGTTGCGCGCAGGCGACGAAGCGCATCGTGGGCGAGATGACACGATACGGCGAGGCGCGCACGCAGTTCGGCGGGCCGCTGGTGTCGTTCGAGATCACGCAGCGCAAGATCGCGACGCTGGCCGCCGAGGCGTATGCCGCGGATGCCATGGTGGGTGCGCTCGCCGCGGCGCTCGACGAGGACAACGTGGACGCGTCGCTCGAAGCCGCGTGCGTGAAGGTGTTCGCCAGTGAACTCGTGTGGCGCGCGGCGGACGAGATGGTGCAGCTCGCGGGCGGGCGCGGCTTCGTGAAGCCGTGGCCGTACGAGCGCTACCTGCGCGATGCGCGCATCAATCGCATCTTCGAGGGCGCAAATGAAATCCTGCGCCTGTTCGTCGGCCTGAACGGTATTCAGGAGCCTGCCGAGGAACTCAAGGAGCTGGCTGGCGCCCTCAGGAACCCGATCCGCAACTGGGTGATGGTGTCCGAGTATGCGGCCGATCGCGTGCGGTCGGCGCTCGGCAAGCGCGATCGATTCGAAGTGAAGCTGCACCCGTCGCTGGCGAAGCATGCGGGATTCGTGGAGAAGCATGTGGCCGAGCTGTCGACGGCGACGGCGCGCATGATCACCCAGCACAAGAAGGAGATCCTGCAGCGCCAGCTCGTGGTGGAGCGCCTGGCGGACATGGCGAACGAGATCTATGCCCGCGCCTGCACGATCGCGCGGACGCAGCGCATCATCGAGGAGCACGGCCCCGAGGCGGCTCAGCGCGAGATCGAACTGACGGATCTGTTCTGCCTGCAGTCGGGCCGGCGCTTTCGTGCACTGCGTCTCGAACTCGACGGCGATGCGGGTGATGCGATCGACGACCTGCGCCGTTCCATCGCCGCGCGGATCCGCCTCGAGCAGGGCTATGGGTCGAGCGATGCGGTGCTCGACGTGCCGGTGCCACCGTTGCCGGCGTGGGGACTTATGCGCGACCTGCAGCAGAAGAGCATCACGCACTCCGCGAACGCGGAAGGCGCGACATTGCCGAGTGCAGTGTCCTGACGAGCGATCAACACACGATCGAATGACGATCGACGTGCGACACATGAACGACTGACGAACGACGGACTCACCGTGGGATCATGGCGCTACTAGGGTTGCAGGAAGTATCGATCGCGTTCGGCGGGCCGGCGGTGTTGTCGGGTGCGACGTTCGCGATCGAGCGTGGGGAGCGGGTGTGCCTGCTGGGCCGCAACGGCGCGGGCAAGAGCACGCTGATGAAGCTGCTGGAGGGCACGATGCTGCCGGACAGCGGCGAAGTCGTGCGGCAGGGCGGCACGAGTGTCGCGCGTCTCGAGCAGGACATCCCGGATGGCGTGACCGGCACGATGTTCGACGTGGTCGCGCAGGGGCTCGGAGCGTCGGGCGCACTGATCGCGCAGTACCACGCCGCGAGCCATCGCATGGCGACCGACAGCAGCGACGCTGCGCTTCGTGAGCTCGACCGGTTGCATCGCGCGCTCGACGCAGCGGACGCATGGCAGACGCAGACGCGCGTCGAGACGGTGCTCGAACATCTGGGCCTCGACGCCGATGCGGAGTTCGCGGCCGCGAGCGGCGGGCGCAAGCGCCAGGCGCTGCTCGCACGCGCACTGGTGCGTGCCCCGGACATCCTGCTGCTCGACGAGCCCACGAACCATCTGGACATCGATGCCGTGGAGTGGATGGAGCAGTTCCTCATCGACCGCGGCATCACGCTGCTGTTCGTGACGCACGATCGCGCGTTCCTGCGCCGCGTGGCGACGCGCATCGTGGAGCTCGACCGCGGCCGGCTGTTCGACTGGGGCGGCGACTACGACACCTATCTCGTGCGGAAGGAAGCGCAGCTGGCGTCGGAAGCGCGCGAGTGGGAAGAGTTCGACAAGAAGCTGGCGAAGGAAGAGGTGTGGATCCGCACCGGCATCCAGGCACGCCGCACACGCAACGAGGGGCGCGTGCGCGCGCTCGAAGCCCTGCGCGTGGAGCGTGGTGAACGGCGCGAGCGCATCGGCACGGTGCGCATGGGGGTGCAGGACGCGGAGCGAAGCGGCAAGCTGGTGATCGAGGCGAAGGGCGTGAACTTCTCCCGTGGCCCCCGGCCGATCGTGCGCGACTTCTCGACGCGCATCGCGCGCGGCGACCGCGTGGGCTTCATCGGGCCGAACGGCTCCGGCAAGACGACGCTCCTGCGCATCCTGCTCGGCGACCTCGAGCCGGACAGCGGCACGATCCGCCAGGGCACGAATCTCGAGGTCGCGTACTTCGACCAGCTGCGCGAGACGCTCGACCCGGAGCGGAGCGTGTTCGACAGCATCGCGGACGGTGCAGAGTTCGTGAATGTGCGCGGCGGCTCGAAGCACGTGCACGGCTACCTTGGCGACTTCCTCTTCTCGCCGGACCGAGCGCGGACCCCGGTTCGTGCGTTGTCGGGCGGTGAACGCAACCGATTGCTGCTGGCGCGGCTGTTCACGCGCACGTTCAACGTGCTGGTGCTCGACGAACCGACAAACGACCTGGACATCGAGACGCTGGACCTGCTGGAGGAGCTGCTGCTCGAGTATCAGGGCACGCTGCTGCTGGTGAGTCACGACCGTGCCTTCCTCGACAACGTGGTGACGAGCACGCTGGTATTCGAGGGCGGCGGGCGCGTCGGCGAGTACGCGGGCGGGTACACGGACTGGGTACGCCAGCGGCCGGCGGCACGCCTGCGCGATGGCAACTCGAGCGGTGCGCCGACGAAGGCAGCGAGTGCGAAGCCGGCTGCGACGCCGCCGGCCGCTGCGGCCTCCGCGGCCAAGAAGCGCAAGCTCTCGTATAAGGAGAATGCGGAGCTCGCGGCCTTGCCGGATCGCATCGACGCCCTGGAGCAGGAACGGAGTGCGCTCTACGAGTCGATGAGCGATCCGGTGTTCACGCGCGATCCGGACGCGCTGCTCGGGGCGAAACGACGGCTGGACGCGCTCGAGGTGGAAATCACGACGCTCACGGAACGGTGGGAGTCGCTGGAAACGATCTCGGGCTCGTAGCACGGAGGATGGAACGCATCATGTCATTCCCGGTGGCCACGATCGGGTACCAGGCTGCGACGGTGCCGGCCTTCCTGCAGGCGCTCACGAGCGCAGGCGTGGAGCTGCTGATCGACGTGCGTGCGGTGGCGAGCTCACGTCGCGCAGGCTTCGCGAAGACGGCGCTCGCGGCGAACCTGGAGACGGCGGGTATCGACTACCTGCACATCCGATCGCTCGGCACGCCGGCGGACGGACGAGCGGCAGCGCGCTCGGGCAAGCATGCGGTGATGCGGGAGATCTTTGCCGAGCACTTGGCGACGCACGAGGCGCAGGAGGGACTGTGGCGACTCGGCGAGATCGTGAAGAGCGGCCGACGGGTGGCGCTGCTTTGCTTCGAGGCGGACCACCGGGAGTGTCATCGGACGCTAGTTGCGAATGCCTTGGCGGAGCAGGTGCCGATTACGGTGACGCATTTGAGTGTCGGGTAGGCGGGGAACTGCTCGCATGCCGAGGACGCCGCGCGTGGCTGGCGGCGCAGCGAATCCCGGCTTTCTACAGCGTCACGCGGAGGCGCGGAGGACCAAGGAGGCGCGGAGAACAGCAACGGCGAACCACAGCTCGGGGCACGCCGGAGGGATCACGGCATGCCCCATTTTCTTTTCTTTGTGGGGTCCGTCGCATGCTGCGGAGCCACCCCTTAAAAGGGATTGGCACTGCCCCGGCCGGATGCCGGACCTCCGCGCCTCCGTGCGCTGTTCTCCGCGCCTCCGCGTGCCGCTGTAGAAAGCCGGGGCCCCCTGCGCCACCTGCGATGCGCGACAGCCTCTGCGTGCGAGCAGTTCGCAGTTGCCGTCGCCGTTCAGCCCTCGCCGGTCGCCTCGAATGCCTTCTCGCCGCGCTTGAACACCCAGAACAGGTAGACGAAGCTCGGCAGCAGGATTGCCGTGCCGATTCCCAACGCCCAGATCGTGAGTGAGAGCATCACGCGCCCCGTGGCGAGTTCCGTGATCGTGCGATCCGGCGGCAGCAGATAGGGGAACTGCGACCACGCCCAGCCCCACACGATGAAGCTTGCCTGCCCTGCGGCCGCGATCTGCGCGAGGCGGTAGTGGCCGCGCAGAAGCGTCACCACGACCGAGATGGCGAGAAATGCCGTGACCGCGTGCATGACCAGCGCGACCGAACCCGACGTGAGCCCGCGGAAGAGAAATGGTGCGTCGCGGCGTGCGAGCAGCAGCACGATCAGCGCGACTACCGTCATCGCCGCCTGCGACTGGAGCGCCCGGCGGCGGAAGAGTGTGCGGAGTGGACCCTCAGGCGCCTCTACCGTGAGGTACACCGCCGCGAGAAAGGCGAAGAGCACCAGTGCCTGTACGCCTACCGCCCACGCGAACGGCGAGTAGAGCCATGGTGCGATGAACCGCTCCGTGAACGTCATGCTGGCGGTGGCGGCGCCGAATGGCACGCGCCCGCTCGCAACCGCTCCCAGGCAGAGGCCGAGCAGGACTGGTGTGGCGAAGGACGCGATCGAGAAGATGCGGCCCCAACGACGCTGTACCGCGTCGCGCTTGCTGTCGTACGTGCGGAACGTGAACGCCGACCCGCGCAGCACGATGCCCACGAGCATCAGCGTGATCGGCACGTGCAGCGCCGTGGCCAGATGCGCGAATGCGCGCGGGAAGCAGGTGAACAGCAGCACCACCACGAGGATCAGCCACACGTGGTTGGCTTCCCAGATCGGGCCGATCGCGTTGGCCACGAGGGCACGCTGATCGTCCTGCTGCCTGCCGCGCGCGAACAGGTCCCATACGCCGCCGCCGAAGTCGGCGCCGCCGAGCAGGACGTAGGCGTTGAGGGAGAGCACCATCGTCCCCGCGACGGCATGCGGTAGCGTCCAGGTGAGTGCCTCCGTCGCCTCCTGCAGCATCATGGGAGCTTCACGGGCGCGGTGTGAGACGCGGCACTGGCATCTCGCTCGTGAGGCCGCGTGTTGCTTCACCCGTCACACCCGTCTTGATGATCTGGCGCCAGAGCAGGAAGACGACGGTGATCGCGAGCCCGATATAGAGTGCCGTGAAACCGATGAACGACACGACCAATCCCGGCATCGGCGTGACCGCCTCCGACGTGCGCATGAAGCCCTGCACGATCCACGGTTGCCGGCCGACTTCCGTCACCGTCCATCCCGCTTCGAGTGCGATGAAGCCAAGGGGTGACGCGAGCAGGACTGCCTTGAGAAAGGTGCGGTCGTCAGGGAGTGCGCTGCCCTTGCCCTTCCGACGGCGTAGCGTGCGAAGCACGGCCCATGCACCGAGGCCTGCCATCGCGGTGCCGCACGCGATCATGATCTGAAACGCCACGTGCACGATGCCGGCGGGTGGACGATCCGCCTCGGCAACGGCATCGAGACCGGGAATCGATGCGTTGCGGTCGCCGCGCAGCAGCAGCGAGATCGCACCCGGAATCTCGATCGCGCCGCGCATCTCGAGCGTCTTCTCGTCCGGCCAGCCGCCGATCACCAGCCCGGCAGGCCCGGTGCGCATGTGGCCCTCCATCGCTGCAAGCTTGACCGGCTGCTGCTGAGCGACCACGCGCGCCGACCAATCGCCGGACAGTGGCTGCACCAGCGCCGTCGGCACGCCGACGAGCAATGCGATCTGCAGGGCGGCCCGGTGGAACGCCCGATGTGGCGTGCCGCGCAGCAGCGCGAACGCGTGTACGCCTGCGACTGCGAATCCCGTCGCCGCGAAAGCGGCCAGCGTCATGTGCACGACCTGCGCGGGCGCGGCGGCGTTGAACATCGCGGCGATCGGGTCGACGTCGGTAATCTGGCCGTTCACCAACGTGAAGCCTGCGGGCGAATTCATCCACGCGTTGGCGCAGACGACGAACGCGCCACTCAACGCGCCACTGATCGCGACGACTACACCGGCGGCGAAGTGCGCGCGCGGCGGAATGCGGCGCCACCCGTACAGGTAGATGCCGAGGAAGATCGCCTCGGTGAAGAACGCGAAGCCCTCGAGCGAAAACGGCATGCCGATGATGCCGCCCGCGTGCTCCATGAACGTTGGCCAGAGCAGCCCGAGCTCGAACGACAGCACGGTACCCGACACGGCGCCCACGGCGAACAGGATCGCGGTGCCCTTGGCCCAGCGCTTCGCGAGCTCCAGCAGCACGCCGTCGCGCGTTCGCAGCCAGCGCCATTCCGCAATCACCATCAGCGCCGGCATGCCGATGCCGACCACCGCGAAGATGATGTGAAACGCCAGCGACATCGCCATCTGCGAGCGCGCGAACAGCAGGTCATTCATGCGGTGCACCGCCTGTGCGACTTCATCTTGTCAGTGCTCCCGACAAGCACGACTAGCAAATGCGGCCCCGGCACTCCCCGAAGCCGATCCGCGTCGCGCCCGCGCGCTCGGCGTACGCCGTGAACACGACCTCGTCACCGTCCTCGAGGAACTTGCGTGTCTCGCCGTTCGGCAGCGTGAACGGCTCCGCACCGCGACGCGTGAGCTCCAGCAGGCACCCGCGATTCTCAGGCTGTGGGCCGGAGATCGTGCCGCTGCCGAGCAGGTCGCCGGGGCGCAGGTTGCAGCCACTGCTGGCGTGATGCGCGAGCATCTGCGCCATGGTCCAGTACAGGTCGCGTGCATTGGCGTGCGACAGCCGCGCGGGGGGTTCGCCGCTCTCGCGCATGCGCGCGGTCTGCAACGACACTTCGAGCGTGATGTCGAACCCGCCGCCCTCACGGTCGCCAGCGTCGTCGAGGTACGGCAACGGCGCCGGATCACCGTCGGCTCGTGGCGCGAGCGGCACTCGGAACGGCGCGAGCGCTTCCATCGTCACGACCCACGGGCTGATGCTGCTCGCGAAGTTCTTGGCGAGAAACGGCCCGAGCGGCTGGTACTCCCACGCCTGGATGTCGCGAGCCGACCAGTCGTTCAGCAGGCACAGGCCGAACATGTGCTCGTTGGCCTCACCGAGCGGAATCGTGCTGCCGAGCGGGTTGCCGGTGCTCACGAACGCGCCGAGTTCGAGCTCGTAGTCGAGGGAGCGCGATGGTCCGACGGTCGGTGCCACATCGTCCGGGCCTTTCCGCTGCCCCTGCGGCCGCCGCACGTCGGTGCCACTCAGCACGATGCTCGAGGCGCGCCCGTGGTAACCGATCGGCACCCACTTGTAGTTGGGCATCAGCGGCTGGTCGGGGCGGAAGAGCACGCCCACGTTCGTCGCGTGATGTACCGACGCGTAGAAGTCCGTGTAGTCGCCGATCGTGGCGGGCAGGAACAGCTCCGCCTCCTGCTGCAGCACCAGTGCATGTTCCGCCGTCTGCCGCTGATGCGCCGGTGCGCTCTCGGCCAGCAGCGCCGACAGTGCGGCGCGCAGCGCTCGACGCGGTGCGGTCCCCAGCGCCATGAGCGCGTTGAGCGACGTGTTGCTGCAGGCGCGCGCGCCCTCGTGCGCCGCTTCGTCCTTCAGCAGGCCGGCAGCGAGGCAGGCCGGGATGTCGAGAATCGCATCGCCGATCGCGACGCCGACGCGCGGTGTTTCACGGCTGCCCGCCCGGCGAAAGACACCGAATGGAAGGTTCTGGACCGGGAAGTCGGCTCCGGGCGCATTGGCGCTGGGGAGCCAGCTCTGAAGCGACGGGTCGGTCGTGGGATCGTGGGCCATGGCGCGGGTGGAGGAAACCGGCGAAACGACGTTCAACGACGAGTTCAACCTCGTGGCGGCGCCCCCAAGATACAGCCGATCTCCGCTACAACAGCCCCAACGCGCGCGACTCCTGCACCGGTTCCGTGAACGAGCAGGAGCCGAAGCTGACGAGCAGTCCCTGTCGCACCTGTTGCAGCAGGGCGCGGTCGAACACCACGGTGCCTTCCGGCCCGCGCCATCCGACGCTCAGGTCGTTCAGCTCGAACGCCTTCGGGTTGTTCTCATCGAGGAGCAGCAGTGCATCGGGGCGCGTGCCGCCCTTGGCCAGCAGCGCCGCCGTAAGGAAGACATTGAGAAACCCGTACATCGCACTGGTCGGCGACTCGTCGTCGTACTGCAGCGGGTAGTAGCCGCAGAGCGTGTGGTGCAGGCCCGCCGTCGCCTTGGCGACCACACTGTGGGCGATGCACGACTGGAGGAAGGTGACGATCGCCTCGCTGGTCGGAAATGCATCGGCGGTGATGCCGCCCGTCCGCATCTTCGCCCGGCGTCCCGATTTCGCGATGGCGGCAATCATCGCGTCGATCTCACCCGACGGCGCGCCGAGCGGTACCTCGATGTAGGTCTCGAGCGTCTGCGGCGTGGCGGCGGCCAACGCATGCACCGCATCCACGGAGCCGGCCTTCGCCTCGTACGCGTCGACGATGGCGCCGCGGTCGTCGAAGCAGACGAGATGCCGGCCGTTGAAGGCCTCGATCGCCTCGAGGTCCGCCGCGACGTCACCGCTGCCGGTCACGGTGAGGTGCCACGGGATCGCACCGGCATCACGCGGCAGCAGCGGGTCCGCCGCCTCCGAGAACGCCTCGAGCGCGCCCGCCGGGCAGACGAATCGGCCGAGCATCCAACCGGCACCACCTGCGCGGTAGTGCGCGTAGTTGCGCACCGCGGGCACCATCGTGAGCGCGGCCGGTGGAAAGAGACCGGCATAGTCGACGATGCCGTCCAGCAGGATACGCGAGGCTTCGTCGGTGAGTGGCAGAGCACGAACGGGCATGACCGACACCGGGATCTTCGACAGAGTTACAGGCCTTCGAAATCGAGGGCGAGATCGAGCGCAGGGGCGGAGTGCGTGAGCGCGCCGACCGAGATCCGTTGTACACCGGTTTCGGCGATTCCGCGCACCGTCTCGAACGTGACACCGCCCGATGCTTCCGTTACCGCGCGTCCCGCACAGCGTTCCACCGCCGCGCGCAGCATGTCGAGCGGCATGTTGTCGAGCAGGATGCCGTCGGCGCCGGCGGCGAGAGCGGCATCGACCTGCTCGAGGTTGTCGCATTCGACCTGCACCGGCGTGCCCTCTTCGGCCAGGCCGCGTGCGCGTGACACCGCTGCCGCCACGTCGCCGCCGATGGCCGCGAGGTGATTGTCCTTGATTAGCACCGCGCTCTGCAGGTCCATGCGATGGTTCGTGCCGCCGCCGGCGCGCACGGCATACTTCTCGAGCTTCCGGTACAGCGGCGTCGTCTTTCGCGTGTCGAGAATGACTGCGTCCGTGCCCTTGATCGCATTGACGAAACGGCACGTGAGCGTCGCAACGCCCGACAACCGCTGCATGTAGTTGAGCGCCGTGCGCTCGGCCGACAGCATGCCGCGCGCATGGCCGGAGATGTGAAGGATGCGATCGCCCTTCTTCACCATCGCCCCGTCTTCCGCATCGACGCGAATCGTGACCGACGAATCGAGCTGGCGGAACGCCTCGATGGCGAGCGGCACGCCGCAGATGACTCCGTCGCGGCGCGCGACGATGCCGCCGCGCACATGCCGGGTGCTCACGACCGTCGCGAGCGTGGACACATCGTGGAACGCCTGATCCTCGTCGAGCGCCGCGCGCACGTGCGCCGTGAGCTCGGCCTGCGTCAACGGAAATTCCAGCGTGCCATTGGGCCGCGAGGCCGGCACTCCGCGCGGCGTGACGGTGCGCGGCTTCACCCCTTCCCACGCGTGCGGGGGCGTGGGCCGCAATGGTGGGTGGTAATCGCTCATGGACAGTGCTCCTGGGTGACACACACCATCGTGAAACCCTGATCGCGCGACCCGCGATCAGGGACACACTACCGCTACTCGCCGGGATCTCCGGGAGCGAACGGGCTGTGCGCGGGCGTTCCACCAACTGCGATCATGCGTTCGATGGACGTCCGTGCGCGAGCGGCGACGTCGGCGGGGACCGTGATGCGATGCTGCATGAACTTGAGCGCGTCGCGGACCTTCGGCAGCGTCGTGACCTTCATGTACGCGCACTGCGCGCGATCGTTGGCTGCCACAAAATGCTTCGTCGGATTCTCGCGACGCAAGCGATGCAGGATGCCGATCTCCGTCGCGACGATGAACGTATCCGTCTCTGTCTGCCGCGGGCGATTGATCATTCCCTCCGTGCTGAGAATGTGCACGCCCTCACCATCGATCGCGCCCGCCGATACGGCTTCGACGACCGGTGTCGCGCAGCCGCACTCCGGATGAATGAGGAATTCGGCGCCGGGATGCTGCGAGCGCTTGAGATTGATGTGCTCCGGATCGATCCCCGCATGCACGTGACACTCTCCCATCCACACGTGGATGTTTCCCCGCCCGCTCACCCGACGCACATGCGCGCCCAGAAACATGTCCGGCAAGAACAGAATGTCCTTGTCTTCCGGAATCGAGTTCACGATGTCGACGGCGTTGCCCGACGTGCAGCAGTAGTCGCTCTCCGCCTTCACCTCGGCCGTCGTGTTCACATACGCCACGACCACCGCGCCCGGATGCTCGGCCTTCCAGGCGCGGAGCTGGTCGGCGTCGATCGTGCTCGCCAGGGAACAGCCCGCCGCAAGGTCCGGGAGCAGCACCGACTTGGTGGGCGAGAGAATCGCCGCCGTCTCCGCCATGAAGTGCACGCCACAAAAGACGATGACGTCCGCGCTCGTCTTCGCCGCCTCGCGTGAAAGGCCCAGCGAGTCGCCGACGAAATCGGCGACGTCCTGGATCTCCGGACGCTCGTAATTGTGCGCGAGGATCACCGCGTTCTTCGAGGACGCGAGCGAGCGGATTTCATCGGCGACTGCCGGGTCGTAATGGGCTTCGAGTATCGTCATGAACCGGATGAACCTGTTATGAACGCCTTAGAACTTCTCACCACGTAATGTGTCGACCCTGCCACTTGCGGCGGGTCTTCGGAAAATCGCTCCGGAAGTGCCCTCCACGCGACTCCTTTCGCATCAATGACGCTTCCGTCACGAGCTGTGCAGTGACGAGCAGGTTCCGCTCTTCCGTGGCACCGGGTGACAAGCGCTCACCGATCTGTCCAAGCAGTGCGAGACAGCGACGCAGCCCGGGCGCGGTGCGGGAGATCGAACAGTACTTCCACATCGTCTCGCGGATCTCGTCCGCTGCGACCTGGGCCGCACCGCGATCGTCGAGCATGGGCACGCTCCACTGCTCTTCCGGCGGCTCCGGCAACTCTTCCGGGGTCTCGATGAGGTCGCGCGCGACGCGCTCCGCGAATACCAGCCCTTCGAGCAGCGAGTTCGACGCGAGCCGGTTGGCCCCGTGCACACCCGTGCGCGCCACCTCGCCGACGGCATACAGGCGAGGCAGACTCGAGCGTCCCGCGAGATCGGTGACGACACCACCCATCATGTAGTGGGCGGCCGGCGTGACCGGAATCGGCTCCTGCGACGGGTCGATGCCGCGTGCGCGGCAGATCGCGAAGATGCCCGGGAACCGCTCCACGAAGCCCGCGCCAAGCTTGGTCGCGTCGAGCAGTACCGTCCCGTACGCCTGCTGTTCCCGGAAGATCTCCCGGGCCACGATGTCGCGCGGTGCGAGTTCGGCGAGCCGGTGCCGCTGGGGCATGAACCGCTTGCCGCGCCCGTTCAGCAGGATCGCGCCTTCGCCCCGCACGGCCTCCGAGATGAGGGCCAGCGGGTTTTCGCGCGTGTCGAGCGCGGTCGGGTGGAACTGCACGAACTCCATGTCGGCGAGCCGGGCGCCGGCGCGCTGGGCGATCGCGAAGCCGTCGCCGGTGGCCACCTGAGGATTGGTCGTGTAACGAAAGATCTGCCCGCAGCCGCCGGTGGCCAGCACGGTCGCGTCCGCAAGGATCTCTACCGCGCGGCCGGCGATGCTCGCGCGCACCCCCGCCACCTGCGGGCCGGTGCCGTCGTCGAAGACGATCAGGTCGAGCACCCGGGCCAGCTCGTGCACCGTGATGTTGGACGCCTCGCGGACCTTCGCCACGAGCGTGCGCGCCACCTCCGCTCCCGTCTGGTCGCCGTGGGCATGCACGATGCGGTGACGGGAGTGGGCGGCTTCCTTGCCCAGCTTGAAATCGCCGTCCGGATCGAGGTCGAAATGGGCGCCGGCGGCCTGCAGTTCGCGCACACGGGCCGGCCCTTCGTCCACCAGCACCTGTACGGCGGCGGCGTCGCACAGCGCTGCGCCCGCGGCGAGCGTATCCAGACGATGCAGTTCGGGAGAGTCACCGGCGCCCAGCGCGGCCGCGATTCCACCCTGGGCGTAGGCCGTGGCAGAGTCGAAAAGTGTACGCTTGGTGAGCACCGTCACCGGACCATGGGCCGAGGCGCGCCAGGCGGCATGTAATCCGGCAACTCCACTGCCGACAACAAGGAACCGAGTGCGTATTCGATCGGTCATATAGTTTTCAATCTCAGGTCCTTCCGGCGCGCCTGCCACCCTCCGGCCCATCTTTCCCGGGCCGAACCCGAACACCTGGTCGGCGCAACTTCGTGTCTTTCCCGATTTTCAGGAGTTGAAGTCATGCGTCATACGTTCTCCCGGGGGCTTCGTGCTGCGAAAGCGACGACTGCGGCAGCCCTTGCCGCCATCGCGACGACGGCACTGGCGCCCGCATCGGCAACAGCCGACCTGCAGGCGCAACCCGGTGGCGTAGCTTCGGCGTGCACCATCGATGGGAACGCACCGAAGGAGCTTGCACTGGTGAGTCTCCGCCTCAACGCCGCTGCGGGCAACAAGGACCTGGCCGCCCGGCGTCCGATCCTCGTCGGCATGATGAAGGAGCTCGAGACGAAGCCGGAGCGCTTCAAGTCGAACCTCGTCGGCTACCACTACACGCGCTCACAGGTGCTCACGCTCATGGGCTCCGACTCTACCATCGGATTCAATCCGACGCGCGGGTCGATCGGCCTGGGTGGCGCACCGGACGAGAAGTACGACCTGGTGGGTGGTCTCGACTCGGAGTTCAAGGCAGTCGTCGCCGGTGCAGCGGCCTGCGAGAAGGACGTCGCGGACCTGCGGCAGAACGACGTGTGGCTGGCCCTCACGCGCCGCGCGCTCGACGCATCGAACGCCAACCAGCCCGACACGGCGCTGTACTACGCGCAGCAGTCGCTGCGCCTGAGCACCGCGAGCCCGTACCCGCACTACGTGCTGGGCAACGTCACCAACGCAAAGGGTGACAAGGCGGCGGCCGTCGGCCACTGGAAGCAGGTCGTGACGCTTGCCGGTACCGACTCGACGTACCGTGACCTGCGCAACAGCAGCCTCTATTACATCGGTGCCGCGCAGCTCGAAGCCGCAGAGAAGCTCTCCGGCGCCGAGAAGGCGACGGCGGCGCGCGATGCGGCCGCAAGCTTCAAGCAGCTGATCGACGCGGCGCCCGGCTCGTCGGACATGCCGAATGCGATGCAGTCGATGGCCGAAGCGCTGATGATGGCCGGCGACACGGCGAAGGTGACGACCGTGTATGCGCCGCTCATGTCGGGCTCGGGCGACTTCAGCGATTTCGCCTACACGATGGGCGGCGTGATCGCGACGCGGGCGAACAAGCTCGAGGACGCGACGACGATGTTCGAGAACGCGGTGAAGAAGAACCCGACGGCGCGCGACGCGCTCCGCAACCTGGCGGCGACGTACTACGCACGGAACCAGTTCGACAAGATGTTTGACCCGAGCAAGAAGCTCGTCGCCATCGACCCGAACAACAAGGACGGCTGGATGATGTTCGCGTACGGCTACCAGGGCCTGATGCAGGGCACCAAGGACGCCGCCGCGAAGAAGCAGTTCGCCGACTCGCTGATCAAGTACCAGACGTATGCCGAGGCGCTGCCGGCCAAGGTGGACGTGAAGAACTTCCAGCGTGGCGCGAACTCGGTGACGCTCGTGCTCGAGCTCGAGCAGCAGGCTGCAGCCCCGGGCAAGTACGAGGTGACGGCGGAGTTCCTGGACGCGAAGGGTGCGGTGGTGGGCAAGGACACGCAGTCGGTCGGCCCGATCGCGAAGGGCGCGAAGGCGACGGTCACGCTCAAGGGAACGGGTGACGGCATCGCCGGCTACCGATACCTGCCGATCAAGTAATGCGCGCCGGTTGCCGCCGCCTGGCGGTGGCGATCGGTACCGCTGCTGGCTGTTGCACCACGTTGGTTTCCGCGCGCGCCGAGGGGCAGTCTGCCTCCGGCGCGCGCGTCGATTTCAACACGGATTTCCGGGCCGGCCTCATGGCCGTCGGTGTCGGCACGACGGCGAGCCCCGCCTATGTCGGGCAGCGCATCACGGAAGGCTATCTCACCCAGCCCAACCTGTTCGCCGACGCGATGCTCGGCCCGTTGCAGTTCACGGGCACGCTCAATTTCGAGGGCTATACACTCAAGCGCGGTGAGCTCAACGCCGGCATCTACGGCGAGGGCTACATCGATCGACGGCACCCGCACACGCTCGTGCACGAGACGATGCTCGGCATCGTGAGCCCGCCGGTCGGCGGTGGTGCGCGCGCGGTCCGCCTGTCGCTCGCCGGCGGCAAGGGATTCACGCCGTACGGCACCGACGACCCGATGATGCGGCCGTTCGTGAAGTATCCCGTGAATCACCACCACGCGCAGATCATCGAGCGGGTCGTCGCGGTCGGTGCGATCGCGGTCGGCGATCCGACCCGCGGACGAGGCGCGGCGCTCGAGTACGGCGTGTTCAACGGCGACGAGCCCGTGTCACCATTCGCGGGCCCGCAGTGGTCGCGCTTTGGCGACTCGCGCAGCGTGCGGGTGACGGCGAAGCCGTTCGCGACCGTCGAGGTGCAGGCGAGCCAGGCGTTCGTGAAGTCGCCGGGGATCATCCAGGGTGGCGCGTTCGACCACCGGCAGGCGAGTGCCTCGGTTCGCTATGCGCGCCCGGGTGCGAGCGCGATGGGAAACATGCGCGGGCATGGTGCTGCTCACGACGCTGCACACGATAGCACGCACGACACCCACGACATGGCGGACGAACCACGCACCGGTCTCCTGTATGTGCTGGCGGAACTGGCACGCACCGATGAAGGCACCGGCGCGACCCGCGCGTTCCGCTACGAGTCTGCGCTCGTCGAAGCGCTGGGCACGCACGCCGGATTCACCCTCGGGTTGCGCGCGGAGCAGACGGAACGACCGGAAGCGTCGCGGCTGCTCGACCCGTTTCGCACCTCGTCCGGGCACATCGACTTCCAGATCGTCGGCATCACGCGCTGGCGCATCCTGACCGCGAACGTGGGTTTTCCCGCGTTGATGGTACCGGGCATCCGGAGTGCGGGCGTCACTCCCTTCATCGAAGTGGCCGGCGCACATGCATCGGCTCGCCGCCGGCCGGCCGTGTTCGAGCCTCGCGAGTTCTACGGGAGCGCAACACAGTGGTCCGTGTCGGTCGGTGCCAGAGTCGGGATCGGCACCATGCGTGCGCGCATGGGCCGGTACGGCGTGCTCAACGACACGATGCGCTGAGTGGTTGCCAAGCCAGTCGAGTTCCGGCGCGGCCCTTATGTTTGACCTGTCGGACACCCACCATTCCAACCGCACCGTCCAGATGCTGCACACAATGACTCTCGCGGCGCGACTTCTTGCGCGCTGCGCCCCGCTTGCTCTCATCGCAGCCGCCGCCTGCTCGGACAAGCTCCCGACGGACACCGACGACGGCAACAACGGCGGTGGCAACGTCACCGAGCTCTCCACGACCGCAGCGACACTCGGGTCGGTCGGCCTCGGCTCCGTGGCCGACCGGTTCTCGGCAGAAGTGTGGACGCGCGGCACGATCGCGTACACGACGACGTGGGGTTCGCGTGGTGCGGGTCGCGGCAACGCGGTCAAGATCTGGGACGTCTCGAGCGCAACCCCGCGCCTCGTCGATTCCGTCATCGTCGAGAACGCGAGCACACTCGGCGACGTGCAGACGAGCGACGACGGCACGCTACTGATCGTGGCGATCGAATCGAATCCGAACGGCGGTCTCGCGATCTACCGGCTCGACAACCCGACCAAACCACAGCTGCTGGTGCGCACGACGGGTGGCGACCTGCAGTACGGCGTGCACACGGCGGAAGTCGCACGCGTCGGCGGCAAGCTGTACGCCTTCTGCGCGATGGACCCGGCGAACGGTGTGCCGGCCAAGCTCGTGATCATGGACCTGACGAATCCTGCAGCACCGGTGCAGGTCTCGCAGCTCACGATCGGCGCACCGTTCATCCACGACGTGTTCGTGCGCGACGGCCTGCTGTTCACGGCGGAATGGCACGACGGCTCGGGCATCTGGGACATCGGCGCGCAGGGCGGTTCGGTGAACGCGCCACGCCGCCTCTCGCGCACGACATCCGTGGGCGGTTCGGTACACAACCTGTGGTGGTATCACGACCCGTCGGACAACACGAAGCGCTTCCTGTTCGTCGGCGAGGAAGGCCCGGGCTCGATCGGATCGGGCGCATCGGGCGACATCCATGTACTCGACGTGAGCAACCTCGCATCACCACGCGAAGTGGCCGCGTTCAACGTGCCGGGCGCCGGCGTGCACAACTTCTGGGTGGATGAACCGTCGGGATTGCTGTACGCGGCGTTCTACAATGCGGGAGTACGCGTGCTGGATGTGCGCGGGGATCTTGGTACGTGCACGGCCGCGCAGAAGTTCGCGGATGGCCGGTGTAATCTCGGGTTGATGGGGCGGGAGAAAGCGCGGTTCTCGGCGACGCAGGCGGGGCGGCAGGTGTATGTATGGGGAGTACACCAGGTGGGAGCGTCGTTGTACGCGTCGGACATGCTGAATGGATTGTGGAAGATTCAGCGTTCGGTGCGGTGACGACGCAGGCACGTCGCTGCATCACAAAGTCTCTGTACTAAGTACTCTGTACTGAAGTCTTGTACTATCGTCTTTCGTCTGGCGGTGGCAGTTCAGCTGGTAGCTGACAGCTAACGACAACTGCCAGACTGGAGACTGCAGTACAAGACGAGAGTACTGAGTACAGAGTACAGAGACTCTGGGTTGGCATTCCGTAGAGCCGTTACGCGCGCGGAAGCACCAACGTGAATACGCTTCCTTCCCCCAGCGTACTCGCCGCGATCAGATCTCCGCCCATTCCCCTCGCCAGATCCCGCGAGATCGTCAGTCCCAGTCCTACGCCTTCCTGACGCCTGGTCAGCCGCTGGTCGATCTGCACGAAGGGTTCGAACACCGACAACAGCCGGCCCGCCTCGATGCCTTCGCCGGTGTCGCGCACGTGGATGTGCACTTCGCCGCCGAGCAGTTCGCACGAGGCGTCGATGCGGCCTGGCTTGCCGTCGCGGGCGTCCGTGAACTTGATCGCGTTGCTCAGCAGGTTGAGCAGGATCTGCTGCAGCTTCTCTCGGTCCACCATCACCCACAGGTCGTCCTGGCAGCCGGCCCAATGGTATTCGAGTCCGCGGGCGCGCAGCTGTGGGGCCACCAGTGACTCGGCCTCCATCACCGCCTCGAGTACCGGCACCGGCTCGATCGAGTAGGTGACCGCGCCCGCTTCGACGCGGGAGTAGTTCAAGACGCCGTTGATGAGGCCCAGCAGGTGGCGCTGGCTCTGCTGGATGCGGCCGAGTGCGACGCGCTGTGCGTCCGTGGTCGGGCCGTGCACGCCGATCTCGATGAGTTCCGCGTAGCCGCCGATCGCGTTCAATGGTGTGCGCAGCTCGTGGCTCATCACGGCGAGGAACTCGCCCTTCGCCTTGTTCGCCGCTTCCGCTTCCACGCGTGCCGCCTCCGCGCCCTCGCGTGCGGCCTCGACTTCCTGGCGCGCGCGGATCTGGTCCGTCACGTCGTATGCCGCACTCGCGATCGCGTACACCGTCCCCTGCGCGTTGCGGAGCGGCTGGTATCCGATGTTGAACCAGAGCTCCTGCATCTCCCCAGTCTTGGCATCCTGCAGGTGTACCTTGCGTTCGAAGCTGCGGTACGGCTCACCCGTCTCGTAGACCTGGTCCATCAGTTCGAAGAAGCCTGTGCCCGCGACCTCCGGAAACGCCTCACGCACCGACCGTCCGAGCAGTGGCCGTCCACCACCCGGGCTCTCCGCGTAGCGCGGGCTCACGATCGTGTACACGTGCTCCGGACCCGTCATCACGGCGATGGCCACCGGTGCCTGTTCGAACACGTCGCGCAGCTTCGCCTCCGCCGTGCGCGCTTCGGCGTACGCCGCATTGGTCGCCTCGAGCAGCGTCTCACGCTCCGCCGCCATGCGCATGCGTTCGGTGATGTCCGCGTAGCGCACGTGCAGCAGCTCACCGGCCAGCACGGCGATGAAGTGTACCCCCAGGTTGACGCCTTCCCGCATGTCGCGCGCTTCCCATTCGACCGGCACGCCCGATTCCATCGCCTGCACGTACTTCTCGAACACGCCGTTCGGAATCGCGTGCGGAAACATCTCGAGCAGCGTCTTGCCGACGAGGCTCTCTTTCGGCGCGCCGGCCATGCGCGCGCCCGCGGTGTTGATGTACACGACCTCGAAGTCGACGATCGTGCCCTCGTCGTCGCGCACCGGGCGGTACAGCGTCGAGCCGGCTGGTGCTGCATCCTGCACGGCGCGAAAGCGTGCCTCGCTCTCGACGAGCGCCATCGCGTCGCGCGTCTGCTGCGTGACGTCGCGCCAGAAGACGGCGAGGCCACCACTCTCGGTGGGATACGCATCCACTTCGGCGAGCAGGTTGAGCGATTCGCTCGAGTACCGGCTCGTGAAGTGCACGTCGCTCCGCTCCTTGAGCGCCTGCCGGTAGTTGCGCTCGAAGTCACCGCCCTGTGTGCTCGGGAATACATCCCAGAGGGATTGTCCGATCAGGGACTCGCGCATCATACCGACAACGCGCTCCATCGCACGATTCACGAACGTCAACCGGAAGTCGCTGTCGAGCGTGAAGTAGCAGTCGTTCATCGACTCGAGCACCGACGTGGCCAGCACGCGCTCCTCTTCCGCGCGCTCGCGTTCGACCTCGAGCTCCTCGATCAGCTCCTCACGCTCGGCGGCGAGCAGACGCGCCCTGTTCTCCGCCGTGGTTTCGATCATCGTGCACAGCACGCCGCCGATCTGTCCGCGCTCGATGATGATCGGGCTGAACGAGATCGTGATCGTCATCTGCTCCCGCGGGCCGTTCCGTTCCGACATGTACGGTGCGTCTTCCACCGTGACGGTTTCGCCCTGCATCACCTTGGCGAAGATCGGCTCGTTCGTGGCCCATGCTTCCGGCCACGCCTTGCGGCTCGGCAGGCCCATGACGCCCGGGTGCTTGGCGGCGAACACCACGGCCATCGCGTCGTTGTAGATCCCCACGTACTCGGGGCCCCAGAGCACGCATGCCGGCAGGCCGTTCGACAGCGTCAGACGCACGGTGTGGCGCAGCTCGGGCGACCACTCCTCGTGCTTGCCGAGGGGGGTGGCCGCCCAGTCGAGGGCGCGTGCGGTGGCGCGTGCGGTGCCGGGTCCGTCGAACAGATTCATGTCAGCATCAAGGTGGAGCCCGGTCGACGTCCCCGAAACCCTGCAACCGTGACGCTTCGGCCGAGTTGCACCCTTCCCCCTGCGGTGGACGGCGGCCACCATTCCGATCCATGCGTCGCACCCTCCTTTTCGTCGTTGCGCTGCTCGTTGCGCACCTGGCCCTGCTGACGGTCCGACCGTCCGGCGCCACTGTCGCCGACAACACCGAAGGCCTCGATGTCGGCATCGTCTTCGATGTCGGCGGCCGCGGTGACAAGAGCTTCAACGACGGCGCCTACCTGGGCGGCGACCGCGCCGCGCGTGACCTCGGCGCGCGCGTCCGCTACATCGAACCGGGCGAGGGATCCGACCGCGAGGCGGGCCTGCGCCTGCTCGCGGCCGAGGGGCTGGACCTGGTGATCGGCGTGGGCTTCATCTTCACGGACGACATCAACACGCTGTCGCGCGAGTACCCGGGTGTGAAGTTCGCGGACGTCGACTACGCGGTGGCGACGGACAGCCTGGGGAATCCGCTGCCGATGCCGCAGAACCTGGTGGCGCTCAAGTTCCGCGAAGAGGAAGGCTCGTTCCTGGTGGGCGCGCTCGCGGCGCTGGTCGGCAAGAGCAAGAAGATCGGCTTCGTGGGCGGCATGGACATCGCCCTGATCCACAAGTTCGAGGCGGGCTACCGCGCGGGCGTCACCCACGTGTGCCCGGACTGCCAGGTGATCGCCCAATACGCGGGCGTGACGCCGGAAGCGTTCCGCAATCCGGGGCGCGGCAAGGAGCTCGCGCTGAGCCAGTACAATCAGGGCGTGAACGTGATCTTCCACGCGGCGGGCAGCACTGGCCTGGGTGTGTTCGAAGCGGCGCGTACGGCTGGCAAGTTCGGCATCGGCGTGGACGCGGATCAGTTTCCGGAGGCGCCGGGCTATGTGCTCACGAGCATGGTCAAGGGCATCGACGAGTCGGTATACCAGGCGATCAAGGCCGTGAAGGAGGGTACGTTCAAGCCCGGTATTCAGCAGTTCGGGCTGGCCGAGAAGGGTGTCGGCTACGTGTACGACGCCAACAACCGCGCCCTGATTCCTGACTCGGTGAAGACGCGTCTGGACGGGCTCACGGCCGACATCATTGCGGGGCGTATCAAGGTGCCTTCCACGCGATGACGGGATCGACTGTTGTGGGCGCTGGTTTTGGTGCGGGGTCTGCGGCGCCGCTGTCCCTCCTTGGCGGCCTACTTCGCACGGGCGGGACTCGCAGGCTCGCCCGCCGTGGCTCCAGGGG
>JAZKCW010000036.1:0-19460 GCA_040387895.1 Gemmatimonadota bacterium | reverse complement strand
CCGTCGCGATTTCCTTCTTGGCGGCCTCCGCGAGCCCGAGTGCCTGCAGGCAATCGCCCTTCGCCAGGTGAAAGCGCGTCAGCAGCGTGACATCACCTTCAGCCGCAGCGATCGCCATGCCGCGGTCGAAGTGTTCGATCGCCTCACGGCGGCGGGCCAGCCCTTCGTAGGCCATGCCGAGCCGGCGTTCCGTGATCGCGACACCGAGAGCATCGCCCTGCGCGTCCGCCATGTCACGCGCGCGCGTGCACATGGCGATCGTTTCGTGATAGTCGCCGAGCCGTCGGTAGAGCCGTGACAGCTCGTCGAGCAGCGTGCGTACCACGTCCGGCCCTACCATGCCCGGATACTCGTCGGCCCGATCGAGCGCGGCGCGTAACATCTCCGTCCCTTCGCGTCGTGCCAGGCGTGCCACGGCGCGGCGCCCGGCAACGAGCAGCCACTGCACGGCTTTCTCGGTGTTCACATGCGGATCGGCGCGTTGCCACTGCGCGGCAATGCTCTCGGCGAACCCTTCGGCGCGCATGTGATACACGCGTTCCATGGCGCCGGCGATGCTCGCGTGCATCGACCGCTCGCGTGCGAGCCCGACCAGCTCCACGAGTGCCTGTCGCATCATCGGATGCGCCACGTCGTACGTGACGCTCGCGCCTTCGGCGCGCTCCTCGATGATGCCGTCGCGGCGCAGCTCATCGAGTGCGGCGAGCAGCTCCGGGCTGGCCAGCCCCACCACTTCCATCAGCACCTCGTGTTCGGCGGCGGTGCCGATCACGGCGACCCAGTCGGCGAGCAGTCGCGCGTGGGGGCGAAGCCGCTCGAGGCGCGCACGCAGCACGTCGCGCACGGTGCGCGGCAGTGTCACCGGTTCCACGTGCCAGCCGACCCAGACCCCGCCCGCGCGCCGAAGGTCACCGCGCTCCATGAGCTCGCGCAGTGTCTGCTCGACGAACAGCGGGTTGCCGCGCGTGGCGGCATGCAGCGCGCCGGCGAACGAGAGCACCGTTTCCCGGTTGGCCTCGAAGCATCCGACCAGCAGCGCAACGACGTCGTCGAGCCCGAGCGGCCCGAGATGCAGGTCACGTGCGGCGCCGAGCGAGCGCAGTGAACGCATCATCGCACCGAGTGCTTCGGGCATTTCGCGTTCGGTGTCGTTCCACGAACCCACGAGCAGGATGCGACGGCTGTCGATCTGCCGCGCCAGGAAGTGAAACAGCTCCAGCGACGCATTGTCCGCCCACTGCAGGTTCTCGAGCACCAGCAGCAGCGGCCCCTTCTCGGAAAGCTTGGCGAGGAACTGGAGAATCGATGCATGCAGGCGAACACGCTGCTCGGCCGCATTCACGGAACCGTCGCGGGCTCCACCGACGGTTGCCGCCAGCGAGGGGGCGAGCGCGGTGAGCACGGCGGCATCACCGCGCGTGAGTCGCGTCAGGGCATTGGGATCCAGGCCAGCGAGCAGCGGCTGCATCGCATCCGCGAACGGCGCGTAGGGAATCGCCGTCTCGAGTGCGTAGGCTCGGCCGGTTGCGGTGAGCCACCCACCGTCGCGCAGCGATCGCGTCGCCTCCAGGATGAGTCGTGACTTGCCGACGCCGCTGTCGCCACTCATCACCAGTACGCCGCCGCGGCCGCGCACCGTGTCATCGATGGCCCGCGCCACCGCCGCGAGTTCGCGGGTGCGCCCGACCAGCGGCAGCGAGAAGGACAGGTCGAACGGATCTACCGAAAGGGCTGCGCTCATCAGAAGGCCTGGTTGAATCCGATATAGAGACCGGAGTTGCCGGCACGACCACGCCCGTAGTCCATGCGCACCGCCGTACGTTGCGTTGCATCGAGCCCGACACGCAGTCCGGCGCCGTAGGTGGGAAGCACCTGTCCGTCGAAGAGTGCGCCGAGCCGGGGTGCAACGAAGCCGGCGCCACCGAAGAGCACTGCACCGACGCGACGTCGCATGGGTGTGCGGTACTCCGCCTGCGCACCAGTGAACCAGCTGTCGCGATACCGGCCGCGCGCGTAGCCGCGCATGATGTCGCCGCCGCCGACCATGGCGATGCCGTCAAACGGTGCAGCGCCGTCCATGCCGACCGCAACCACCTGGCCGGCGAGCACGCCGCTGCCGCCCATCGCGCGGTACGCGCGCGCATCGAGGCGGATGCGTCCGTAGTCGAAGTCCGAGCCCAGGCCGTCGAGGCCGCGGCCGTAGGAGAGCTGCACGAGATGTCCGGCCGCGGGAGCGAACAGGTTGTCACGCGTGTCGTCCAGGGCGCCGAGCGTGAGTTCGACGATACGTCCACCGTTGACGCCCGTGAGGCCGCTGACCCGCAATGCGCCAGTGGAGTCCGGCGTGATCGTCTGGTCGATGATGCGGAGCGTCGACAGCCCGTACAGCGAGCGGGCGAGACGCTGCTGCACGGTCGCAGTGGCCTCGATGCCGCGTGGCGAGAAGATCTCCTTGGCCGTTTCGGGCGTGCGGTCACCGATGCCGTAGAACGGCAGCGGGTACTCCTGCCAGACCAGTGTTCCGGCGAGGCGTCGGTCGTTGCCGGTGCTCCAGTGCTCGCCTTCGATGCCGATTCGCGTCTGGCTCTTGGCCGTGCGAATCGCATAGGCCATCGCCGTCGCCGGCCGCGTGCGCGCCATGGGAGGCCGCTCGAACACCGCAAAGCTGGTGATCCCGTACTGCAGTCCGGTCTCCGGTGCCGACCCGAGTGCGGGCAGGACCTGAATGCGATGCCGACCCAAGGTGGAATCGCGCACCACGGGAACCGTCTGCGCCGTGAGCGGTCGCGTCATCGGCGAGGCGACCGCGAGCCCGGCGACAGCGGAGAGGGCGAGGATACGGATGGAGCAAGTCATGGCGGGCACCGGCAGTAGGAGAAGTTGGCTGCGGGACCATGATGCCCTTTCCACGGAGAGCAAAGAATACGTCGCATGACGTAGGTGGACGAGGGCGATGACGTACGTCGGGCACGCCGGGAGTCGGGCGGTCGCGCCGGTCCGGAGCAGCCGCTTTCTTACATGGATCATGCACCGTTTCATGCGCTGGATATCCCGCCGCGGCCTTCGCTGGTTCTATCGGGACGTCGGGTTCACGGGCACCGAGCGCATTCCGGACGAGGGCCCGGTGCTGCTGGTGGCCAATCATCCGAACGACCTCACCGACGTGATGCTGGTGCTGCTGAGCACCCGGCGTCCGGTGCGGTTCGTGGCGACGGCCACGGCGGCCGAGTCGTTGCCGGTGCATTGGGCGTATCAGGGCATGGGGGTCATTCCGGTCACGCGGGTCCGCGACGCGCGACGGATGCGGGAGCGCGGGGTGGATATGGCTGCCGCGAACCGGACGGCGTTCGCGCGCGTGTCGGACGCCTTGGCGGCCGGTGGGATCGTGGCGCTGTTCCCCGAGGGTGGGGTGCACCCGGGTCCGGACATTGGCACATTGCGCTCAGGTGTAGCGAGACTGGCAGTTGACTGTGTCGTCAGTGGCGCTGTGCAAGGTCTTAAAGTGATTCCGGTCGGGTCGCAATACGAGCGTCCCCAATGCTCCGGAAGCGACGCCACCGCGGCTGTTGGAGCCCCTCTGGTGCTCGATCACTGGCTCGAGACCGCCACGGGGAAGCCGCACGTCGCGTTCACGGTGGAGATGCGGCGGCTGCTGGAAGGCGTATGTCGTACGGCGCTGACGGCTGACGAGGCACACCAGCGGAACCGGACCCTCGCCGCCGCGGGAGGGAGCATCGCGGAGCCGAACGAGCGGCCGATGGCCGCGGCGGGGCGACTTCACGCGGGATGGACTCGCCTGGCGACCGATCCGGTTTCGGCAGCAGCGGTCACGGCGATCTGCGATGCGACGGCCGCCCTCGGAGGGAGCCCGGTGTCGGCACTGGATTGCCGGCGGGTGCTCATGGCGGCATCGGGGCAGCGCAGCGACCGCAGCGACCGCAGCGACCGCAGCGACCGCAGCGACCGCAGCGCGCCGCTATCCGCACTGGCGCTCGCGCTCCTCGCGCCGTTCGCGGCCCTCGGATTCCTGTTGCACGCGCCCGCATTCGCTGCGGTCGCGACGCTCTCACGACGCCTTTCCACGAGCCACGCGGACGTTGCAGCACGGGCCATCATTCCGGGCCTCTACCTTATGTTTCTCTGGTACGCAGTCCTTGCCGTGACGGCGGGTGCATTGCTTCACGGTGCGTGGCCGGGAGACGGCGTGTCGCTGCCGCTTGCGGTGCTGTTCTCGTTCGGGTTCCTCATGGTGCTGCCGCGGCTCGGTGATGCGGCGATCCGGTGGCCTCGGGAATGGTCCGCCCATCGTCTTATTGCCCGCGTGCGACGGCTGACCGACGAGGAGCGCGCGACGCTCCGCACGTCCATGCACACGCTGCGCCTCGCGTGTGCTTCTCATATCCAAGATTCCGCAGTGACTTCAGCAGTGACTTCCGCTGTGACCGTACAGGCAGGTGTGGCATGACGCTCCTTTCCGTTGGCAATGCCGGCGTCGACTTCGGCGCCTCCGAGATCTTCCGCGACGTCACGTTCACGATTGCCGCCGGCGACCGGTGGGCCATCGTCGGACGCAACGGTACCGGCAAGACGACGCTGGTGAAGCTGCTCACGGGCGACCTCACCCCGACGCGCGGCATCGTGGCGCGCCAGCCCGGGTTGCGCATCGCGCTCATGGACCAGCATCGCCGGTTCCCCGACGACATGTCGCTGTGGGACATCGTGGCGGGTGCGTTCGGCGAACTGGTCGAGCTCGAGCACTCGCTCGCCCGCCAGGCCGCGAATCTCGAGCACGATCACGGTGATGCCGCGATGGCCAAGTACGGCCGCGATCTCGAGCGCTTCGAGCGCGAGGGCGGGTACCAGATGTCGGCGAGCGTCGATTCCGTGCTCATGGGCGTCGGCTTCGACCCGGTCGCGGCTCGCACGACCGTCATCGGCACGCTGAGCGGTGGTGAGCGCGGGCGCGTGGCACTCGCGCGGCAGCTCGCGACTCCGTCCGACCTGCTGCTGCTGGACGAACCGACGAACCACCTCGACCTCGATACCACGGCGTGGCTCGAGGACTATCTCCGCACCACCGAGCGTACGGTGGTGTGCATCAGCCACGACCGCGCATTTCTCGCGGCGATGGCCGATCATGTGTTGCACTTCGAGGGCGGCAGTGCGTTCGCCTATACCGGAGGCTACGCGGCATTCATTGCGCAGCGCGAGGAGAAGCGCCTCACGCAGCAGCGGCAGTTCGACAAGCAGCAGGCGAAGATCACGTCGGAAGAGACGTACATCGCGCGCAACCTCGCTGGCCAGAACACCAAGCAGGCGAAGGGCCGTCGCAAGCTGCTCGCGCGCATGCCCCGCCTGTCGGCGCCGATCGGTGAAGATGGTGTGATGGGCCTGCGGCTCGCGGCCGGTGCGCGCAGTGGCGACCGCGTCGTGGAAACGGAACACGTCACCATCGCGGTGGAGTCGCGCACGCTCATCCGCGATCTCACGGTGGTGCTCGAGCGCGGCGAGACGGTCGCGCTGCTGGGCCCCAATGGCGCGGGGAAGAGCACGCTCATCAAGACGCTCATCGGCGAGCGCGAACCCGCGAAGGGTCGCGTGAAGATCGGCCCCAGCACGACGGTCGCGTACTACCGGCAGGACCTCGCGCACCTGCCGCTCGACGCGACGATCTACAGTGTGATCGAGACGCAGCGCCCGCTGTGGGAACGCCGCCAGGTGCAGGGTCACCTGGGCAAGTTCGGCTACAGCGGCGACGAGGTGCAGCGCACGGTCGGTACCCTCTCCGGCGGTGAGCGCGCCCGCGTGGCGCTCGCCCTGCTCACGCTCGAGCAGTCGAACCTGCTCATCCTCGACGAACCCACGAACCATCTCGACGTCGAATCGATCGAGGCCATGGAAGATGCGATCGAGAGCTATGAAGGCAGTGTGCTGATCGTGAGCCACGATCGCGCCGTGCTCCGTGGTGTCGCGACGCAGGTGTGGGAGATCCGCGACGAGAAGCTCGACGCGTTCGACGGCAGCTTCCTCGAGTGGGAGGACTTGCGCGCGGAGAAGAAGGCAAAAGCCGATCGGGACGCCCGTGAGATTGCGGCGAAGGAATCGGAGCGCAACGCGAAGGCGCGCGCGAAGACCAACGCGGACAACCGCGCTGCCGAGCGGAACGCGA
The DNA here is from genome assembly GCA_040387895.1 of Gemmatimonadota bacterium. GTDB lineage: Bacteria > Gemmatimonadota > Gemmatimonadetes > Gemmatimonadales > Gemmatimonadaceae > Gemmatimonas. The sequence continues at coordinate 13,291 of JAZKCW010000036.1, read as the reverse complement.
AGACGACGGGTGCACCGTCGTCGAACGGTGCCGGGAACGGCGCCGGGAAGCCGAAGGCGGGGAGCGATGGCGACATCAAGCGCGCACTGCGCCTGGCGCAGAAGACGCTGTCCGATGCCGAGCTGCGAGTCGCCGTGCTGGAAGGCAAAGTCGCCGAGCTCACCGGCGCCCTCGAGGCGCCGACGCTGTACGACACGCCGGCTGGTGTGGCAAAAGCACAAGCGCTCGGCAAGCAGCTCGACGAGGCGCGCGACGCGCTCGACGAGGCGGTGCATGACTGGAGTGCGGCCGCCGATCACATGCAGGCCCTCCAGCCCGTGGGCGGACGATGAGACTCACGATGGCCGCGTCGATGGTTGGCGCGGCCATCGCCGTATCGGCCGTCGCTGTATCGGCGATTGCTGTATCGGCGCGTGCGCTGGCCGCACAGGATACGACGCGGGCCGTCCCGGTCACCACGACGATGGCTCCGCCCCGTGCACCGCGTGCGCTCGACGAGCTGCTCGCCGATGCCAGCCGCCGAAACGTGCTGCCGCCCGAACTGCTCGCGTACAAGGCCCAGGTGGAGACAGAGGTCGCGGTGCTCATCCGACGCGACGAAGGCACTGAAGCGGTGGCCGCCATCGAGGACGTGGCGAGTGCGCTGCGCTGGACGCGTGGTGGTGTGTATGACCAGCGGGTGACCGGCTACCGCGCGCAGCGCGTCGGCTTCAACGTCTCGATGCTCTCGGTGGTGCGGACCGGCTGGCTCAACCCCACGCTGTACGGCAACCGGCTGCGGGTGCGTGCGCGAACGAATTCGCCGGCGTCCCGCGTGGACAACGCGGTGCGTCGCGACGGGAGCGACACGCTGCCGGCCGTGCATCCGCTGGCCACGGACCGCGAGCGCTTCTACCGGTACAGTGGTGGCGACACGATCGTGACGCTGCGCAGCGGCGACCGCACGATCCCCATCGCCCGCGTGCGCGTGCAGCCGCGCGCCGACGTGAGCGGCGAGGTCCTGCTGTTCGACGGCGAGCTGGATCTCGATGCCTCGCGCGGCGCGCTCGTGCGCATGCGCGGCCACTTCGTGCGGGTCAACCCGCGGCGGGGTCTCGTCGCTCGGCTCGTCGAAGCCGTGGCGTTCATCGAGTACGAGAACGCGGAGTACGACGGGAATTTCTGGTTGCCGGCGCGGCAGCGGATCGAACTGCAGGCGGCATCGCCGATGATGGGTGAGGGTCGCGCCGTCATTCGCATCGTGTCGCGCTTCGGGCCGATGGCGGTGAACGACACGACGCTGTCGGACAGCGTGACGATCGCCGCGCGCAACGTGCGCCGCTTCTCGTATGCGCCGCAGGATTCCATCGATCAGTACGATCGCTGGCGCGGCCCGATCGGCTATCTCATCGAAGGCACGCACTCCGACGACTTCGACGACATCGGCCCCGACCGGTGGCGTCCGACGGGTGCACCGCGCCTCGACTACACGACACCGCGCGGCTCCGACATCCTGCACTTCAACCGGGTCGAGGGGCTGTACACCGGCGCAGGTGTGAAGCTGTCGCTGCGCGACCTGGCACCCGGTGTCGTGGTACGCGCGAATGCGGGCTGGGCGTGGGGTGAGGGCACCGCGCGTGCACGCGCATCCGTCGAGCGAACCCGCGGGCCGTGGACGCTCGAACTCCGCGGTGGACGCTCGATAGACAACACGAACGACTTCCGCAATCCGCTCGACTCCGGCTCCACGCTCGGCGCGTTGCTCGGCTCCGTCGATCCGTACGACTATGTCGACCGATCCTCCGCGGTGCTGTCGGCGGTGCGTCGCGCGCGGAACCGTTCGTTGATCGCGCGCGTCGACCTCGGTGTCGGCGACGACCGCTACCGCGCCAACAGCTACGTGCGCGGGCCGTTCGGCGGCCCGCGCTACCGGGCAAATCGCGGTGTCGATGAAGGCTCGTACGTGCGCACGGCCGCGCTGTTCGAGTGGCACCCCGACGTGAGTGCGGAGTTCATCCGCCCCGGCGTCGGCGCACGGCTTGGCTACGAACGCGGGGATGGCACGCTGTCATGGCAGCGCACGGAAGTCCGCGTGGTCGCGCGACGGCTGCTCGGCCCCTTCACGGCCGTGGCACGCGCGGATGGAGGCATCGTGACGGGCGCGCGCGTTCCCGCACAGCAGCTGTTCGAGCTTGGCAGCCAGCAGGGGTTGCCGGGCTACGACGACAAGGAGTTCGCGGGCACGCGGGCTGCGGTCGTGCGAGCGCAGCTCCTGTACTTGTCGCCGTTTCTGCAGCGCCCAATTCGCGTCGGGCGGCGATTCCTGCTGCCGCCGATCGCGCCGGGGCTGAGTGTCGGTGTGCAGAGCGGCTGGACGGAGATTCGGGATGCCAGCGCACGCGCTGCGGTGCTGCGGCTCGGCACCCTGGTGGATTCGACGGGGGCGACCGTGCCGGTGTCGCGGGCGACGGAGCGCGTGCGCGCGACGGTCAGCGCGGGGCTGCGGTTCTTCTCGGGCAGCGTGTTTGTCGGCGCGGCGAGGGCAGTGGACCAGGCGGCCAAGTGGAAGGCGCTTGTGGTGTTTGGGCAGCAGTGGTGAGGGTCGCCGAGGCGCGAGGCGAACCGCCGGTTTCTACCGCCTCACGCGGAGGCGCGGAGGACTGCGCACGGAGGCGCGGAGGGGTGCAGGCCGCGAGGCCAGTGTGATTCACTTTTTCTTGGTGGCTCCGCGGAATGCCACAGACCCCACAAAGAAAAGAAAAGCAGGGCCTGCCGCGATCTCCTCGCCGTGCCCCGCTCTGTGCCTCCGCGCGCTGTTCTCCGCGCCTCCGTGAGCAGTTCTCCGCGCCTCCGCGTGAGGCGGTAGAAACCGGCGGTTCGCCCCGCAACTCCGTGGTCCGCCGCGACCTCCGCGTGAGACGCGGTTGCCGTTCACGGTTCGTCGTTCGCACCTACACCGCGCCTTCCGCCCTCAGCTTCCCCTGGCGCCATCAGTGACGCCGCCAGCCACGGCCGCTCCCTCATTTGCCTCCGTCCCCACCCCGCACGTCGGGCAGAACTGAAAGAACGCATTCTTCCGCGTGCCGCAGTTGCCGCACTCGTCGAACAGCTTGAGGCCGCAGAACACGCAGAAGTTGCTCGGTGATGCCGCGCCACCCGCGATCGGCCGCTCGCAGGCCGGGCACATGTGCGTTGCCATGCGCTTGAGCGCGGTTTCGTACCCCATCGTCCGCCGTCGCTCGCTCTCGCTCTGCTGCTCCACGACGCGCCGTTGCGCGAGATACTTCTTCATCGCGCGCACCGCGTAGCGCGCGACGACCGCCGTGAGCACGATGCCCACGCCATACCGCACGTAGCCACCGTAGCTCGGCAGGTACGGCACCAGCTCGACGAAGAACGCGAATGCCGCGAAGAGCACGAAGCCGCGCGCGAGGGGCCAGTAATCGCTCTTGCGGGCACGCGCGATCAGAAATCCCGCGAACAGGAGCAGCGGCAGTGTGAGCGCGAGCCGCAGCGCAAATACATTCATCTCCTGCCGGAACAGTGCGCGTTCGTACTGCGACCGCACTGCCTCACGACGATCGGCGTCAGCGCGACCCTCCGACTCCTGTGCCTGCGAGATCGCGAGCATTGCCCCGTCCAGCGCCTCGACCTCGCGACGCGCCTCACGCTCGCGAGCCCCGAGCGAGTCGAGCTCGCGGGTGCGCGACAGCACCTCGGGGTCCTGTCGCGGGTCAGTGGTCGCCGTGCGCGTGGCGATCCAGTTGTCGAAGCTCGTGCGCCTGGCGCCGTAGTTGTTGCTCGCGATCGTCAGGAACTGCTGCGCACGCTCCCGTGCGGCACTGCGGTCCTGATAGAGGCGCTGCAGTGAGTCGAGCCGCGTCTGCGCTGCACGCGCCGCGCCCGGCGGCATGAACTGCTCTTCGGTGAGCGACTGATCGACGCCCGGCAGCTCGCCGATGATCTTTCCGCCGAGGCCGATCAAAAAGCCCGCGAAGGCGAAGGAGACGACCCACATCGCGATGGCGAAGAGGCGTTCCGGCACTCGCAGGCTCTTGATCATTCGTGGCATCTCCCTCTACGAGAGGAGGCGCGCCCCGGCATGGTGCGCGCCTCCCGTCGGCTGCCGGTACGATACTGCGGGCCGCAGCATCCCGCAGCCCGCAACACCGACTCCCTAGTTCGTCGTGCTGACCGCGCCGACCTTCGCGCGCTCCAGGAACCAGCCCTTGGCCGCGTCGCGATACATCAGGTACACGACACCGTCGCGGCCGAAGCCGGCGACGGAACGACCGAGCGGAATGCGTACGCGCTGCGTGAGCTCACCGCGGTTGTTCACGACATCGTACACGAGCTCACCGGCCTTGGACTGCGCCGACGTGGTCGGGAGGATCCAGAGGTTGCCGTCGAGGTCCGCGCGTGCCGCGCCGGAGCGGATCGCCGGGTAGTAGTCGGCGATCTCGTTGAGCGGCACGAACTCGATCGTCGGCGTGGGCATCACGAAATTCGTCATCGGGCCAGACGCACCGCCACCGGGAGCACCGACCGACATGCCACCACCGCCACCGGCCGCGCCCATCGTCGACATCACGCGGATCTCCATCTGCGCACCACCGCCGGTGGCCGACCCCATCGCTGCACCCACCGCAGCGGCGCCGCTACTTGCGCCCGCAGCCTTCGCATCGGCCTGCGCCTTCTCGATCGCGGTGCGCGCCGAGTCGATGAGCTTGAGCTTGTCGTCGTCGGTGAGGCGCTTCCAGTCGAACGGGAGCTTCGCGGACGACACCGTCTTGCCGTCGGGACGGATCCAGTCGATGTGGTAGTCGTGCCCGCGCACGAACGCCACGGAGCCATCGGACAGCACCGCCCATTCATCGATCGTCGGCAGCGGATTCACGATCATCTTCGCGTTCATCTTGCCATCGCTGTCCTGCATCATGGTGGTGCGGGATCCACTCTGGATCTTCACGCGGCCGATCGTGTCGACCGTGCGTGTCTCGAAACTGGCGCGCACGATCGGCGCCGAATCGGGCGGCTGGACCATGGTCGGCATGCCCCCGGGGCCATCCATCCGCATGTTGCTCCGGTTGATCGTCAGGCTACCCCGGTAGACGAGATTGCCCTGCGCGTCCACACCGCTGGCGCCACCGGCCAGGAAGCGAAGGTCCGTTGGCTTGGGCGCCGCCATCACGCGCGCGACCTTGCCGTTCGGATCGATGACGAGCAGGGACAACGACGCACCATCGACGAAGAGCGACGAATCCGCGAGATACGGAATGAGCGGCGCCGCGCTCCGGCCGTAGCTGTTGCCCCCTTCCGAAACCGAGTCGATCACGACCGTCGGGTTGGACAGGTTGGCATCGAGCATCATGAGCTGCCGACGGATGCCGTCATTCACGAGCAGCTTGCCACCCGCCAGGGGGCGCACACCGAAGATGTTGCCGAAGTGCACGGTCGTCTTCGCGTCGACGGCCGACAGTTCACGAACGGGCACTGCCTTCTGCGCCTGCGCCTGTGCCGATGCGCTCACGACGGCGCTTGCAGCGATCGCGGTGCACAGCAGCCTGACGGGGGTTCTGGGTTGCATGATCGGACTCGGAAATGGATGGGGCATGAAAGAACGGGACGTGCGTCGGATGTGATGGGACACCTGCCACCTCGCCAGCGGTTGCCGCCGGCCTGCGAACTTCTGGGACCAGCGCTGCCCCTGCAGGCGGGGAGCGCTGGCCTCGGCCCGCTACCGGATGAAGAACGGCTCGCCGTTACCGGCGCTGGACGACCGCAGGAACTTGAGTACCCGCACATCCAGATAATTGGCAATCTGCATGGGCAGCTTCCGCTTCTGCGATCCCGTGAGGAGCGTCTTCACGTCCGGCACCAGGGTCACGAGGTAGTCCACCGTCTTCTCGCGGGCGGTCACGTAGCGGTCGTACGCCTCGTCCCCGTCGTAGTCCTCCGGCAGCCCCTCGAGGTAGCGCGAGACCGGCGACCACAGCGCATCGGCCCGCTGCGTGAACAGGCGGCTGAGCACCGACAGGCTGTCGGCCTGCTTGCGGGTGAGCTTGAGGCTGTCCTGCTGCTGCAGGATGAGCGACATCGGGTTCGGGATGCTCGCACTGCCGAGCGACTTGAGCACCGGTGCCGTCAGCTTGGTGCCGGGACGGCCACGGCCCTGGTCGAGCTGCTGCGACAGTACCTGACGTTCGCGCGGCGTCCCGATGTCCATCTGCACGCGCAGGCTGATGAGCGGCAGCTGGCGCACGGTCGACTGCGTCGGACGCGTCGACCCGAAGCGCTGGTTCACCTCATACTTGTAGCGCTTGGTCACGGGGTCGAACCCGCGCACGAAGAACAGGCTGGCGTCGGGCGGAATCTGCTGGCCCCAGCCCTTGATGTCCTGCCCGTTGACGATCATGTCGGCGAGGCCGAGCGGATTGTTGATGCTGAAGTTGATGCTCGTGCGCTTCGGCAACCCGATCTTCTGCGGGTTGAAATTGAAGCTCAGGCTCGCCTGCGCCGTCCACGGCGCCGAGCAGCTGCCGCGGGACGCGAGCGTTCCGAGCTGCGCCGCGAGACACTTGCGAGCGACGGGCTCACCCGAAGCGAGGAGCGTGCGCATCGCGTCGCCGAGCGCCGGGTCGGTGGCGTTGGCCGGGTCGAAGACATACGCGCGGTCGTTGCCGATGCTGCCGTCGCCGTTCACGTCGCCCGCGATCGATGGCGTGAAGCGCATGCCGGAGATGAACGCGACGTTCCACGTCACGTACACGACGTCGAAGATCGGGATGCTGGTGAAGCCGACGCCGAACTGATGGCGGCCCTGCTGCAGGCCCTGGCCCCACTGCGTCGCGAACGGATCGCCGACGGTGCTGCTGAATCCGCGATACTGGTCGCGCAGCGCGAGCAGCTGATACGACACGTTCCAGCGCAGCTTGGGGTTCGCGGTGACGGGGCGCAGCGTGAGGAGCAGCTGCTTCGCATCGGACCGCAACTCGGAGCGCTGCTCGCCGACGCGCAGGAGATCGGTGGTGATGCGCGTGTCGCGCGGCGCAATCGCGCCGGTGCGCGGGTCGATGCCGGTCAGGTTCGCGAAGACCGGGCGGCCACCTTCGTCGTCGAGCGTGAAACGCGAGGTGCGATTCAGGTTGCGGTCGATGACGTCCGGCTGGTTCAGGTTGAGCGAGTACACGGCCGACACGCCGAGCGCGAAGCGGTTGTCGAGGATCGGGCCGCCCCAGTTGAGGTTGGAGCGCCAGACGCGCGTCTGCCGGTAGTCATTGCCGAACAGCGTGACGTTCGGCGTGAGGTTGGAGAAGACGGATCCGTTCGTGCCATCGGCACAGGTCGTCGGCACCTCCGATGGATCGCGCAGGTAGTCGTTCCACTGCGGTGACGGTGCGGCGGGGCCGTTGCAGTTGATCTGCACCGTCGACGTCGGCAGGCCGGTGTTGATCATCGCGTTCGAGACGAGGCCGGCCTCGCGCAGGTTCTGAAACACGCCGGCGCCGCCCTGAATGAGTGCACGCGGCGGGCGCGCCGCACCCGGCACGAACGCGATCTGGTTCTGCTTGCCGTAAAACCAGGTGAACCCGACACGTGGGCTCATGTACACGCGGTTCGGCACCCAGTCGTTGCGGAGTCCGAGGCGTTCCTCGACGAGCGGGTTGCGGTCGGGCGTCTCAAGAAAACGATTGGCATCGACGCGCAGGCCGTACTGGACCTGCACATTGGGCGTCGGCCGCCAGAAGTCGCCGAGCGACACGGCACCGGTGAGCTGGCTGCCCTCGCGTCGCGGCATGGACAGCGTGCGGCTGAACGATGCCGGCGTGCCCGCTTCCAGGTCGGCGAGCGAGTTGAAGTTGAACGTGCCCAGCAGGTTGAAGCTCTGGTCGGCGGAAAACGACTCGTGCCGCAGGCTGGAGGTGAGCTTCACGGCGTGCCGGTTGTTGCCGGCGTACCAGCGGATCTCGTTTGCGACTTCCGCGCTGCGTGCCCGCTGGCTCAGGTCGAGGCCCGGGTTGCCGCCGAACGAGAGCACGCGCACCGCCGACGAGCCGTCGTCGAGCAGCGAGTTGATGCGCACATTCCCGCTTGGGCTTCGCAGGTACGGATCGTTGTCGGCGCCGCTGAAGCTGACGCCGAGGTTGGTCGTGGAAAGAAAGCTCGACCAGAAGTAGTTGCTGTGCTTGAGTGAGACGAGGCCGTTGAAGTTCTTCGCCTCGCCGTTGTGCGACGGCACGGTGAGCAGCGAATTGCCGCCGCCGATCGCCTGCTGGCTGCGGTTGAAGCCGCCCACGAAACCGAGCGTGATCCCGTTGCCGGTCCCGTTGGTACTCGGCGTGATGTCGATGTTGCTCTGCACGTTGATGCCGTCGGTGATCTGCTGCGTCGGCAGGCTCGCGACGGAGGCCGGAATGCTGGCGCCCTGCAGGATGCCGAGCAGGCGAGTCACGGAATCGCGCGCGACGCCGGCGCCGGCGAGGCCGATCGGGCTGGTGTTCAGCAGCGACGGCAGGTCCTTGAAGTTGCGCGACACGCCGAACGAGGCGTTGTAGAAATGCCGGTCGAGCGTGATCGGGCCGCGGCCGCCGGCGCCGAACTGGATGTTGGTGAACTTCTGGTTCTGCGCCTCCGCGATGTCATCCGCGAACTCGAGCTGCGGTGCGCGCGCATTCGTGCTGGCCTGACGGTTGGAGAAGTTCGTGCCGGGCAACGTCTGCAGCGAGATACGCGCGCCGCTGAAGTTGCCGATGCCGGGATCGTAGCTGTACGTGAGCACGGACGCGCTCACCTGCGCATCGGGGGGCAGCGTGCTGATGCCCGAGCCAAGACCGTTCATCGTGGTGCTGTTCTGGTCGGCCGAGAGCCCGAGTGCGGAGAACACGTCGGATGCGCCGTCGAGGCCGGGAATCAGCTGGATGCCGGGTGTCGTCGCGGCAAGCGCCGCGAGATTGCCCATCTGGTCGGGCGGAACGGCCGCGTTGTTGAGCTGTCGCTCGCCACCACCGACGTTCGGGTTCGCGGCGTTGCGATTCGGCAGTGCGCGCGGTCCGTCGGCGGACACGTTCATGGCGTCGAGCGTCGCGATGTTGGAGGCGAGGCGCGCGTCGGCGATGAGGATCTCCTCGTCGGCGATGCGCTTGACCTCGAACCGCTTGGCCTGAAAGCCGATGGCGCGGAACTCCACCCAGTAGTCGCCTTCTCCGGAAGGGTAAGTGATGGAGTAGCGGCCGTTCTTGTCGGTGGTCGTGGTCTTCGAGACGTTGCCCGTGTAGGACGTCGCGCGCACGGTGACGCGCGGGATGGGCTGGGAATCAGGGCCGGTCACTCGCCCGCGGATGACGTCGAGCTGCTGGGCAGCGGCTTCCGCCGCGGCTGGCGGCGCGACGAGCGCGAGAATGAGCAGGACCAGCGAGGCGAGCGGGCGCATTGGGGGGAGCGTGGAGGGAGGCTTGGCGCTGCGTGTTCCCGTTGGAACCGCGGTACTGCGTAAGGGTTCACTACGGGCCGCCGCGACTTTTGATGCAGGCCGGTCCGCCCGCGCAGGGACGGGAGCAGGGACGGGGTGCCGAGCCGCACCAGACCCTGCCCGCCCACCGCCGCCCCCCTCAGAAATCCCCGATGAACCCGATTTCCGGCTCGAGCCGGTGGCCGAAGCGCGCTTCGACTTCGTGCTGCGCATGGGCGATGAGCGCACGCACGTCCGCCGCCGTCGCCTTGCCCAGGTTCACCATGATGTTCGCGTGGATGTGCGAGATCTGCGCGTCGCCCACCCGGAATCCCTTGAGCCCGCACTGGTCGATCAACCGCCCGGCCCCCACGCCCTCGATCTTCTTGAAGATCGAGCCCGCACTCGGGTGAATCCCGAGCCACGGGTGGCGTGACCCGCGCCACGCGAGATTCTCCTGCAGGATGCGATGCAGGACACCCGGATCCTCGGGCGTGAGCCGAAAGCGTGCGCTCAGCACGATGTCCCGCCGGTGGTGGAAAATCGTGTCGTCGTAGCCGAAGCCGATGTAGTCGGCGTCGACCACGCGACGCACGTCGTCCTCGCCCAGGATCTCGCAGCTCTCGAACGCCTCGGCGATGAACATCGTGCGGGCGCGTTCCGGTGCGGGGGAGAGAAAGTGCAGGTTCTGCCAGAGGGCGCCGCCGACCGTGCTCGGAATGCCGATATAGTGCTCGAGTCCAGACCAGCCGGCGCGCACCGTCTCCACGACGAGGTCACCGATGATGGCGCCGCTCTCGGACCACAGGCTGCCGTCGGCGCCCAGTGTGTGCCCGGTCGCCACGTTGCGGATCACGAGGCCGCGCACACCCCGGTCACCCACGAGCACATTGGCGCCGAGGCCGAGCACCATCCAGGGAATATCGAGTGCACGCGCGGCGGAAATGGCGCTGGCGAGGTCGTCGGCCGAGGTGGCATCGTACAGGACGTCCGCCGGACCCCCGATCCGGAAGGTGGTGTACGGAGCCAGCGGTTCATCCAGGCGCATGCCATCGGCACGCAGCCGTGGACGCAGTGCTTCGGCGAATGACACGGCGTGTCCGGGTGCCTTGCCGGCAGCGTTTGCAGCAGCGGTTGCAGAAGCGTTTGCGATTTCCACGGGATTCATCGGGGTCGTCAGGCCTACCGTCATCCTGAAAGATCCCCACAACCACTATCGAATGCCAGCGTTCCCTCGATCACGCCCGCTGTTCGTCCTGCTCACAGCGCTCACGCTGGCCGGGCCGGCGGTCGTGACGCCGCCCACATTGCCGGCCCAGTCGCGCGCCGAGCTTGAGAAGGTGCTCCGGCGCAAGGTGCTGGCGAACGGACTCGAAGTGATCGTCGTGGAGAACCATGGCGTACCGATCGCGACGCTCGAGATCGACGTGCGCAACGGTGCGTTCACGCAGAGCCCCGAGTACGCGGGCCTCGCGCACATGTACGAGCACATGTTCTTCAAGGCGAACAAGTCGCTGCCGCTTCCGGACGCATTCACCGATCGCGCGGCCGAACTGGGCGCGGTGTTCAACGGCAGCACGCGCGAGGAGAACGTCAATTACTTCCTGACGCTGCCCGCGGACTCGGTGGAAGGCGGCCTGCGCTTCCTCGCCGGTGCCCTGCGCGACCCGCTCTTCCTCGAGGAGGAGCTCAAGCGCGAGAAGGAAGTCGTGCTCGGCGAGTACGATCGCAACGAGGCGCAGCCGGGATTCGAGTTCATGCAGAAGTCGACGGCGCTGCTGTACCCGGGACAGGGGAGCCGCAAGAACACGATCGGCGATCGCAAGGTGCTGGCGAACGTCACGCCGGAACAGATGCGCGTGATCCAGAAGAAGTACTACGTGCCGAACAACTCGGTGCTGATCGTGACCGGTGACGTCAATCCCGAGCGCGTGTTCGCACTCGCGGAGCAGATCTACGGCGACTGGCCGCGCGGCGCCGACCCGTTCGCGGCCGATCCGATCCCGCCGATTCCGGCACTCGACGGCAACAAGGCATTGATCGTCGAGGAGAGCATCAACGCGATCGCCGTGCAGCTGCAGTGGCAGGGGCCGAGCGTCGGGAAGGATCCGGCGGCGACGTATGCGGCCGACGTGTTCAGCGACGTGCTGAACACCCCGGGCAGCACGTTCCAGAAGAACCTCGTCGACAGCGGCTTGTGGCAGCAGATCGGCGTGAACTACTACACGCTCAACCAGGTCGGGCCGATCTCGGTGAGCGGGCAGACGACGCCCGAGAAGCTGCGTCCGGCGCTGGCTGCACTCGAGAAGGAGCTCGCGCGCTTCAACGACCCGACGTACATCACCGCGCGTGAGCTCGAGGCCGTGAAGGCGCAGCGTACGGTGTCGAGCGCATTCGGCATCGAGAAGGCATCGGCGATCGCGAGCACCATCGGCTTCTGGTGGAGCGTCGCCAATCTCGAGTACTTCATGGGTTACACGGACCAGATGGCACAGCAGCGCATCACGGATCTCATGCGCTACACGAACACGTACATCGTCGGGAAGCCGCGCGTGACCAGCGTCCTCCTCTCGCCCGACGTGCGGAAAGGGCTCAACCTCACGGAAGCCGAACTGCTCGCGCCGGCGAAGGCCCCGGTGATCCGTCCATGACCCCCATGCTTGCCATGAAGCTTCGTTCGTTTGCCCTGGCCGCGCTCGTCGGCGCGGTTGCCATACCCGTTGCAATGCCGGTCACCGGGGGTGCACAGACGGCCGCCGCACCGCCCGTGCGTGCGCCATCACGCGTCACGATGGCCGAAGACACGCTGACCTCGCAGTTCGAAGTCGCGGGCATTCCCGTGGTGCTTCGCCGTGTCACCGCCAACAACGTCGTCGCCGCCAACCTGTACCTGCTCGGCGGCTCACGGCAGCTCACGCCGGCGACGCAGGGCATCGAGCTGATGCTGCTGGAATCGAGCGAACGTGGCACGGCCAAGTACCCGCGTGACGTGCTGCGCGCGAAGATGGCGCGCCTGGGCAGCGTGATCGGCGTGAGCCCGGGCGCCGACTGGACGACCGTGGGGTTGCGGTCCACCGTCGCGGGGCTCGACAGCACGTGGGCCATTCTGGCGGATCGCATTGCCGCGCCGACCCTCGCGCCGGCCGAGGTGGAGCTCGTGCGCGACCAGTTCTTGCAGGGAGTGCGGCAGCGCAAGGACAGCCCGGATGCACTGCTCGATTACCTCGCCGACAGCATCACGTTCGCGGGGCACCCGTATGGCCTCGACCCGGTGGGGACCGAAGCGTCGCTGACCGCGCTCAAGGTCGCCGACCTCAAGGCGTATCACGCGTCGCAGATCGTGTCGTCGCGCATGATGCTCGTGGTCGTGGGCAACGTGTCGCGGGCGAAGGTGGAGCGCCTGGTGCGCGAGTCGCTTGGCCGCTTGCCCAAGGGCACCTACACGTGGACACTGCCGGAGGCGCCGTCGGTGCAGCCGTCAGCGTACGTGACTGAGAAGCGCACCCTGCCGACGAACTACCTGCAGGGCTACTTCATCGGGCCGCCCGCCACGAGCAAGGACTATGCGGCACTGCGCCTCGCCTGCGCGGTCCTGTCGGGGCGGCTGTTCAACGAGGTGCGGTCGAAGCGCAACCTGTCGTACTCGGTGAATGCGCCGTTCGTGGAGCGCGCGTTCTCCGTGGGCGGATTGTACGTCACCACGACATCGCCGGACCAGGTGCTGCAGATCATGCTCGACCAGATCGGTGCCCTGCGCGAAGGCACGATCACGTCGGAGGGGCTCGACCGGCTCGTGCAGCAGTTCATCGTGACGTACTTCCTCGACAACGAGACGAACGCCGACCAGGCGAACCTGCTGGCGCG
>JAZKCW010000035.1:0-49000 GCA_040387895.1 Gemmatimonadota bacterium | reverse complement strand
CAGGGCAAGCGCGACTCGTCACCCCCGGTACGGAAACCCTGATCGTGCGGCATTTTCATCGAACGACGCTTCCCCCGTCTGACGTACTCACGACGGCAGACGAATACTTCGCCGACATCGGCATGTCGCGCGCGAGCGGTGACTCGCGTGCGCGCCAGTTCAACGGCGCGATCGGCGCCGTGGCGTTGCGGGTGCGCATGGAAGGCGGCCACTACACGCTGGTCGAGGCGTCCACGGACCAGATGGGTGAGAGCCGCCTCGACAAGAACGTGAAGAACTTTTTCGCGTCGTTGCACCGCGTGGCCGAACCGCGGCACCGGATCGAGGCTGGGTTTTGATGGCGAAGCCACGAGTCGCGCAGGGCACCGAGCAACGCATGACGCAGGGCACGAACAGCGCACCGCAGGCCGCTCCACGGCCCAGCGATGCGCTGTCGCGCGATCAGAAGCTCGAGCTGTACTACTGGATGCGTTTCACGCGCATGCTCGAGGAGCGTCTGGTCAACCTCTACCGGCAGACGAAGGTCGTCGGCGGGTTGTTCCGTTCACTCGGACAGGAGGCAGACGCCGTCGGCAGCGCCTTTGCGCTCGAACGTCGCGACATTCTGTCGCCGCTCATCCGCAACCTGGGTTCGATGCTCGTCAAGGGCGCAACGCCGGTCGAGGTCCTCAAGCAGTACATGGCCAAGGGCGACTCCCCGACGCGCGGGCGCGAGCTCAACATTCATTTCGGCGACACCGACCGCGGCTTCATTGGGCAGATCTCACCGCTCGGCGATATGGTGCCGGTGATGGCGGGCGTGACGCTGTCGTTCCGCATGCGCGGCGAGGATCGCGTTGGCCTCGTGTACGTCGGCGATGGCGCGACGAGCACGGGCGCGTTTCACGAGGGCATCAACTTCGCCGCGGTGCAGCGCTGCCCGCTGGTGGTCATCATCGAGAACAACGGCTATGCGTATTCCACGCCCACGTCGATGCAAACGCTTGCGAAGCAGTTCGTCGACAAGGCCATCGGCTACGGCATCCCGGGGCTGCAGGCGGACGGCAACGACGTACTCGCCGTGTACGACGTGACCAAGCAGGCAGTCGATCATGCGCGCGCCGGCGGCGGCACCACGCTGGTCGAGCTGATGACCTATCGGCGGAAGGGACACGCGGAGCACGACAATCAGTCGTATGTGCCGGAAGGCGAGATCGATCGGTGGGCCGCGGAGAACGATCCCATCGACCGGTACGTCCGCGTGCTCAAGAACGAATACGGCGCGAGCGACGACGAACTCTCGGCCATCGATGCGCGGATCCAGCGCGAGATCGACGAGGCCACGGATATTGCGGATGCGTCACCCCCGCCCGAGGCGCTCGATGCCCTCATCGGCGTGTACGCGGATCCGCCGGTGGAGCAACCGTTGTGGTTCCGTCGCGACGCGAACGACGTCGCCTACGGCAAGGAGCGCGCGGAAGGCTGGGGCACGTGGAGCACCGACGGCGGGAAGGGCGCATGACGACCAGCGCGGATACGGCCGGCGAGATTACGTACCTCGAAGCGATTCGCGAGGCGCTCTTCGAGGAGATGGAGCGCGACGAGAACGTCTTCTGCCTGGGCGAGGACATCGGCGCCTTCGGTGGTGCGTTCAAGGTGACCGAAGGGCTGCTCGCCAAGTTCGGTGCGGCTCGCGTGATCGACACGCCGATCAGCGAGATCGCGATCGTCGGCGCGGCGGCCGGCGCGGCGCACATGGGCATGCGGCCGATCGTCGAGATGCAGTTCATCGACTTCATCGCGAACGCGTACGACATGCTCACGAACTACGTGGCGACGGCGCGCTACCGCGCCTTCCTGCCATGTCCGATGGTGGTGCGTGGTCCCAGCGGCGGGTACGTGCGCGGCGGGCCGTTCCACTCGCAGAACCCGGAAGCGGGCTTCCTGCATACGCCCGGCCTCAAGATCGTGTATCCGGCCACCGCGGCCGATGCAAAGGGACTGATGAAGTCCGCCGTGCGCGACGATGATTGCGTGCTCTTCTTCGAGCACAAGTATCTGTACCGTCGCGTCAAGGACGTCATGCCGGCCGGCGATCATGTCGTGCCGATCGGCAAGGCGCGCGTCGCACGTGAAGGCAGCGATGTCTCGATCGTGACGTACGCGAGCACAGTCTGGAAGTCGCTCGAGGCCGCCGAGCTGCTTCAGGCGGAAGACGGCATCTCGGTGGAGGTCATCGACCTGCGCACGGTCGCGCCGATGGACGAAGAGGCGATCTACCGCACCGTCAAGAAGACGAACCGCCTGCTCGTCGTGCACGAGGATACGCGCACGGGCGGCATCGCCGGCGAGATCACGGCGCGGGTGAGCGAGACGTGCTTCGAGTGGCTCGATGCGCCGGTGCTTCGCGTGACCGCCGCCGACATCCCGCTGCCGTACGGACCGCCGCTCGAGGACTACGTGCTGCCGCAGACGGCGGATATCGTTCGGGCTGTGCGTCGCCTCGCGGCGTATTGACGCATGAGGCCGGAAGAGACTGGTGGCGGGTCTGCAGGGGCCGTGAGTGAGGACCGGGTCGGCCGCAACATCGGCGTCGGTTGCTTCACGTTTTTCATCGGTGGAGTAAGTGGCGGCATGACGGGCGTGCTGATCGGCAAGCTCGTCAGCTTCTTTACGCGAGCGCCGGCCTGTGAAGGCGTCCCGCTGTGCAACTGGTACGTGTTTGCCGGATACGGCGCGCTGATCGGCGCGGTCACGCTTCCGGTGCTGGCTATATGGCGCTTGCGGCGTGCGGATGCCCGGTCCGATCGCGCGGCTGGTGACTCTTCGAATCGAGGGTGAACGAGTGGCTCGCGTAGACGTGATCATGCCCCAGATGGGCGAATCCATCGCGGAAGGAACAGTGTCGCGGTGGCTCAAGAAGGTCGGTGACACCGTGAAGCGCGACGAGCCGATCTTCGAGATCTCCACCGACAAGGTGGATGCCGAAATCCCGTCGCCGTCCGCAGGCGTCCTCGTCGAGATCATCATCGGGGAAGGCGCCACGGTGGCCGTGCAGACGGTCGTGGCGCGCCTCGAGACGGATGCGGCGGCGGCCGCCGCGATGCCGGCGGCAACGGCACCGGTGCCAGCCGCGGCAGCGCCTGCCGCAGCGCCGGCGACCGCAGCGTCGGCACCCTCGGCTCCGGCACCTTCGCCTGCTGCGTCGGTCTCGGCTCCGGCACCGGTCGCCGCGTCCGCCAAGGCAGCGAACGGGTCGTTCGAGGATCGCGTCCGCACGAAGTCCTCGCCGCTGGTTCGCAAGATCGCCGCGGAGCATGGCGTCGAGATCGCCGGCCTCTCGGGTAGCGGGATCGCCGGCCGCGTGACGCGCCGCGACATCGAGGCATACCTCGCCGACCGGCCTGCTGCCGCGCCGCAGGCCGCGGTGGGCGCGTCGATGCACGCGCCCGGCGGCACCGACTCCCATGGCCCGATGCCGCAGCCATGGGCGGGCGACACGGTCGAACCGATGAGCAAGATGCGCCGGCTCACGTCGGAGCACATGACGCGCGCACGTCGCGAGGCCGCGCACGTCACGTCGTTCTTCGAGGTCGACCTGACGCGCGTGTCGCGCATCCGCAGCGGCATGCGCAAGGAGTTCGAGGCGCAGTCGGGCCAGAAGCTCACGTACCTGCCGTTCATCCTGCAGGCGGTCACGCAGCAGCTCAAGCGTCACCCGGTGCTCAACGCATCCGTCGCCGGTGGCGACATCATCTTCCGCAAGCAGATCAACCTCGGCATCGCGGTCGCGCTCGATCCGACAGGCCTCATCGTGCCCGTGGTCAAGCGCGCGGATGAGCTGTCGCTGACGGGTCTCACGCGCACGGTCAATGATCTCGCGGCGCGCGCGCGTGGCAAGAAGTTGAGCCCGACCGACGTGCAGGACGCAACGTTCACCGTCACGAACCCCGGCGTGTTCGGCTCGCTGTTCGGCACGCCGATCATTCCGGTCGGCACCACGGCCATCCTCGGCCTTGGCGCCATCGAGAAGCGTCCCAAGGTCATCACCGGACCGGACGGCGAAGACACCATCGCCATCCGCACTTGTGCTTACTTTTCGCTCTCGTTCGATCACCGCGTGGTGGACGGCGCCGATGCCGATCGCTTCATGGCCGATCTCAAGAAGACGCTCGAGTCGATTCCCGAAAGCGGCTTCTGATGGCGCGCCTGCTGGTGTTCGCCGAACGGCGCGTCGATCTCGAGGCGCGCCCGGCGTACCTGGCAGACGTGCGCGCCCGCCAGGCGACCGCTGCGGCGTCCGGTGCACATTTCTGGGTCTTTGAACACGCCGGCGAGAGTGGGCGGTTCGTTGAATTCACCGAAGGCGGCAGCGAAGAGGCGGTTCGCCTCGTCGCGGGTACCAGCGGTGACGACCACGCACCACTCGCGCTCTGGCGCGAAGTACAGGGAGGGTAGTATGCCGGCTCGTCGCATCAGCATCGATGGACGTGAGTGGCAGGTGTATCCGTCCGGATTCCTCACGCCCTACACGGGCGACGAATTCGGGCTGATCTTCGTGGCGGGCAAGGGGGATGCGCGCGATGTGCGCGTCACGCGCTATTCGCCGGCCGTATCGCGCTCGCGCGAACAATCACTGGCTGAACTGGACGACGACGCGTTGCGCGCGCTGTTCACGACGTCGCAGCCGAGCGCACGCTCGCCCGAGGCAGGGTACCGCACGTGACTGTTCCCCCCGACAACGCTGGCGGCATTGCGCCGGCTGGCCAGGACGCGCGTTCGGTCGCTGCACTTGCCGAGGCGGCGGCGCAGTTCGTCGACCTGCAGACGCACACGACCGCTTCCGACGGCGCACTCGCGCCGGCCCTCGTCGTCGAGGCGGCACGCGCGGCCGGTCTGTACGCCATCGCCATTACCGATCATGACACGGTGGACGGCCTCGACGAGGCGAACGCCGCCGGTGCGCGCACGGGTGTTCGCATCGTCGCGGGTGTCGAGCTGAGTACCCATTTCGACGAGGAGGAGCTGCACCTCCTCGGCCTGCACCTGGGCGATCTCGATTCGATGCGTGATGCACTCGCCAGCCTGCGTGACGGTCGGGTGGAGCGCGCCGAACGCATCGTCGAGACGCTCAATCGGAGCGGCGTGCCGGTGACCATGGAATCCGTGCTCACGGAAGCCGCCGACGGCGCCGTTGGCCGTCCGCATGTCGCACGCGCGATGGTCGCGGGTGGCTGGGTGCGCGACTTCCGCGAGGCGTTCGACAAGTGGCTGGGCTTCGGCCGGCCGGCGTACATGGCGAAGGCCCGCTTCGATGTCGCCGACGGCATCGCACTCGTGCATCGCGCGGGGGGCATCGCGGTGTGGGCGCATCCCGGCGAGTCCGCGACACCCGCGCGTGTGGCGCGCTTGGCCGACGTCGGGCTCGACGGCGTCGAGGTGCTGCACCCGAGTCATCCGCCGTACCTGTCGCAGCGGCTCTTCGAGACGACCGAGAAGGCGGGATTGCTCCCGAGCGGCGGATCGGACTGGCACGGCACGCTCGAGGGCGCGCGTCGCCTCGGCGGACAGCTCGTGCCCAAGACATGGCTGGACTGGCAGGATGCGCGGGTCGCGGCCGCACGGCTCGCGTCGGCACGCGCGAGTGGGTCAGCGGCTCCGACGAACCGGTAGATGGCGCGCGTCACTCTGGTGACGGGTGGAGCACGGCGGCTCGGTGCGGCGATCGTGCGAAGCTTCGCCGCGGTGGGTGACGATATCGTGCTGCATCACGGGAGCTCGCCGGACGACGCTGCCGTAGTCGCCGCGGAGTTGCGCGACGGCGGCGTGCGGGTGCACGTCGTGCAGGAGGACCTGCAGGACCCGTTGGCACCGGCACGCGTGGTGGACGAGGCACTGCGCGCCTTCGGCGCACTCGACGTCGTCGTCAGTTCGGCGTCGGTGATGGAGCGCTCTCCCTTCGACGCCGTTACACCCGAGTCGTGGGATCGCACGCATGCGATCAACCTGCGTGCGCCCTTCTTCCTGATGCAGGCCGCCGCGCGCGTGATGCAGGAGGGCGGGGCAATCGTGCAGCTCTCGGATCATCTGGCCTTCGAGACCCGCGGTGCGAACTTCATCCCGCACGCGGTGAGCAAGTACGCGCTCACGAACCTCGTGGCGAACGTCGCATCGGCACTCGCACCGCGGATTCGGGTGAATGCCGTGGCCCCGGGACTCGTCCTGCCGCCGGAAACGATGAGCGACGAGGCAGAAGCGCGGTTCCTGCGGGATGTGCCGGCCGCGCGCTCCGGCACGCCGCAGGATGTCGTGGGTGCGATTCACTATCTCGTCGGCGCGACGTACGTGAACGGTGTGGTGTTGCACGTCGACGGCGGTCGTCACCTCTGGCGGTGAGCACGTGATGACCTCACCGGCCGATGCAGGAACGCCTGCGGGCACACCTGCGGACTCACCTGCGGGAGCGCGCGAGATCGTGCGCATGGGCCGTGTCGTCATCATCGGTGGTGGCTGCTACGGCAGCTGGTATGCAGGCCAGCTGGCCCGCGCCGCCTCACGCGGAGCGTTCGAGGCACGCGAAGTGATCGTGGTCGACCGGGATCCGGCGTGCCAGGTCGTGAGCAGGCAGGCCGAGGGTGCCTACGAGAGCCTGCCGCTGCGGATCGTCACGGGGGAGTGGAACGCGTTTCTCGACACGTGGCTCGCCGAGGGGGCGGACGCGGTGGCCGCCGACGCGCTGGTGCCGTCACCACTCATGCCGCACCTGTCGCTCGACTGGCTGATGCGACGGGCCGGCGCACGCTGGCCCGATCGCTCCATTCGAGTTGCGCCGCTCGAGACGTCGCCCGGCATGCCATGGGAGCGGGCGGCACCCGATGGGCGCCACTATGTGAGCTTCGCCACGTGGATGTGTCCGGTGAACTGCATCGAACCGGCCCGATGCCCCGCCACGCGCGGGCCGCGCGACTGGAGCATGCCGCCGGCGCTGCGGCAGTATGTGGCCGACGTCGCACCCGCACTGGGCGGTCCCGTTATCTTTCACTGCACGCACCGTACATACGGCGTGGGGATGATCGATGCAGCGGGCTTTGTCGCGGCAGATCTCGACATCGCGACGTGGGGTGCGGATTTCCCGCTTTCGGTGCTCGTGGCGAGCGTCTCGCACTGTCATGGTGCCCTGGGCGTCCTCGAGATCCGCTGACACCCGATTCTTCCAGCTCGACACGCAATGCCTTCGGATTCCATGGAAAACATCGTCATCATTGGCTCTGGTCCGGCAGCGTGGACCGCGGCGATCTACGCGGCACGCGCGAACCTCAATCCACTCGTGTTCGAGGGTGAACCGCGCGGGACCGAGCTGCCCGGTGGACAGCTCATGCTCACCACCGAGATCGAGAACTTTCCCGGCTTTCCGGACGCGGTGTCCGGTCCCGACCTGATGGAGCGCATGCGCAAGCAGGCAGTCCATCATGGCACCCGGGTGGTGACCGAGCTCGTACGCGATGTCGACCTGTCGACGCGTCCGTTTCGCGTCACCCCGAACTACAGCGACCCGGTGCGCGCGCATTCGATCATCGTGTCGAGTGGCGCGTCGGCGAAGTGGCTCGGCCAGCAGAACGAGCTCAAGCTCGCGACGACCGGTGGTGGCGTCTCGGCGTGCGCCGTGTGCGACGGTGCACTCCCGTTCTTCCGCGAGAAGCGGCTCGCGGTCGTCGGCGGAGGCGATACGGCGATGGAGGAGGCGATGTACCTCACGAAGTTCGCCAGCGAAGTCGTGATCATTCATCGACGCGACACGTTCCGCGCCTCGAAGGTCATGGCCAATCGGGTGCTCGCGCATCCGAAGATCCGCGTCCTCTGGAACACGCAGGTGTCGGAAGTGCTGGGCGACACGGAGATCACGGGCCTTCGCCTTGCTGACAGCAAGACGGGCGACGAGAGCACCCTCCCTGTGGGCGGCCTCTTTCTCGCGATCGGCCACACCCCGAACACCGGGTTCCTCAATGGGCAGCTCGACCTGACCGAGAGCGGCTACATCAAGGTGACCGCGTGGCGCACTGCCACCAACGTGCCGGGCGTCTATGCGGCCGGCGACGTGATCGACGAGTACTACCGGCAGGCGATCACCTCGGCTGGCACCGGTTGCATGGCCGCGCTGGAGGCGGAACGCTATCTCGCGCATCATGGCATCGGTGAGTCGCCGGTGCTCGAGACCGCGATGGCACCGATCGTCACGACGCCCGACGAGTGCGACACATGATCGTCCGCGGCGTGACCGTCGGCCCGCTGCAGGAGAACTGCTGGCTCATCGCCGACGACGTTGCGCGCGAGGCGGTGCTGGTCGATCCCGGTGATGAGCCCGAACGCCTCCTGGAAGCCGTCGATGCCACCGGTTGCGCATTGCAGGCGATCTGGCTCACGCACGCGCATGTCGACCATGTCGGCGCTGTCGCCCCGATCGTCGTCGCGCGGAACGTGCCCGTGTATGTCCATCCGGCAGACCGATTCTTCTACGACGGCGCCACGCGAATGGGGACGATGTACGGGATGCGCATCGACGCGCTGCCCGAGCCGACCGGCACGCTCGCCGAGGGCGACCGCATGACGGTCGGCGCGTGCAGGTTCGATGTGTGGCACCTGCCGGGTCATGCACCGGGGCACGTCGCGTTCATCGGCGAGGGGCTGTGCATATCGGGTGACGTGCTGTTCGAGGGTTCCATAGGCCGAACGGATCTTCCGCTCAGCGATCCGCGCGCGATGCACCAGTCGCTCCAGCGGATGGCCACCCTCCCGCCGGCGCTGCGGGTTCTGCCCGGGCACGGCGACGAGACCACGATCGCACGGGAGCTGGCGCAGAATCCATTCCTGCGCGGCCTCGCGCGGCCTGTCGGCGCCTGACCACTTCTACGGGATCATGCCCATGTCCACTTCGCAGCTTCGAACACGCGCGCTGTCATTACGCGCCCTTGCATGCGCCGTCCTCGTGCCATTCGCCGCCGCCTGTGGCGGCCTGACCGACACCAGCAGCGAGATTGGGCGCTATGCGGCGGTGACCATCACGGCGCGCAGCACATCGGCGACCGCCGCCACGGGCACGGCCACCGCCATCGTCTTCGACTCGTATTCCGCGCTCGTTCCGAACAGCACTCTCGAGCGACGCGAGACCTGTCAGGTGCTCACCTACACGCCCACCGTGAACGAGCTGCGCGGCCAGCTGCGGGCCGGTAACGCAGTCGGATTCTCCGTGGGGGCGAGCAACCTGTCGCTCGAGTACGACGACAACCGCATGCGCTATAGCCTGCCCGCTGCCGGAACGTTCACGTACGGCCGCGGAGACGTCGCCACCATCACGATCCCGGGCGTCGCGCAGGGATATCCCGCGTCGAGCATCAGCGTGAAGCTCGCGGAGCCCGTCATCCCCGGAGCGATGGTCAATCCGACGCCCGGCCTGCCGTTCACGGTGCTCTGGAACGAGACGGGCGACCCGACAGCGCTCGTGATCATCTCGCTGCGCTACGGAAGCAGCGCCGGTTCGATCGGCGAGCAGATCTACTGCACGGCGACAGACGACGGGCAGTTCGAGCTTTCCAGCAGCGCACTTCTCTCGTTCCATGCGTCGCCAGCCGCGACCCGCAACCTGAGCATCACGCGCTTCCGCACCAACCAGACGCTGCTCGATCCGCGTACGCTGCTGCACGTGGGCACGAGCGCCGACACCGTCATCGCACTCCGCTAGCACGCGACACGTTCTCTCCCGTCCCGACCTTTCCGTCCACTCCCATCGCGACTGTGATGTCTACCCGAATCGAGAAGGATCCCCTCGGCGAACTCCCCGTACCGGCTGACGCGCTCTACGGCGTGCAGACCGTGCGTGCGTCGCAGAACTTTCCCATCAGCGGCCTGCGTCCGTTGGAGCCCTTCGTGATTGCACAGGTGTGGATCAAGAAGGCCGCTGCGATGACACACCGGGAGACCGGACGCCTCGATGCGGAGCGGGCCGACGCGATCGTGAAGGCCGCCGACGAGATCCTGGGTGGCATGCATCGCGATCAGTTCATCGTCGATCCGTATCAGGCCGGCGCCGGCACGTCGCACAACATGAACGTGAACGAAGTGCTCGCCAATCGTGCCAACGAACTGCTCGGCAGCACGCGTGGCAGCTATGCGCCGGTGCATCCGAACGATCACGTGAACATGGCGCAGAGCACGAACGACACGATTCCGACGAACATCCGGCTCGCCGCCCTGCGTGAACTGCCCGGGTTGCTGCGCGCGGTGACGGCGTTGCGGGACGCGCTCGCGGCGAAGGGTGTCGAGTTCGACGGCATCGTCAAGGCTGGACGCACGCACCTGCAGGACGCGATGCCCATCCGCCTCGGACAGGAGTTCACGGCCTACGCCGGTTCGCTCGATCGCTGCCGTCGCCGCATCGTCGAAGCCGCAGACTACCTGAACGATCTCGGTATCGGCGGCTCGGCCGTCGGTACTGGCGTGACGGTGGAGCCGCAGTATCCCGAACTCATGAACCGCAACCTCAAGTCGATCACCGGCATCGAGACATTGCGCGTCGGCGAGGATCGCATCCAGCTCATGCAGAGTATGGGCGACCCGGCCGCGTTCTCGGCCTCACTGCGGGGGCTCGCCATCGACCTGTCCAAGATCGTGAGTGATCTCCGCCTCATGGTATCGGGGCCGCGCACTGGACTGGACGAGATCACGCTCCCGGCGGTGCAACCGGGCTCGTCCATCATGCCCGGCAAGATCAACCCGTCGATCCCCGAGATGGTGAACCAAGTGTGCTTCCAGGTCATCGGCTGCGACACCACGGTGGCGATCAGCGCGGAGCATGGGCAGCTCGAGCTCAACGTGATGATGCCGGTCATTGCCCACAACATCCTGCTCTCGATGGGCATCCTGACGAACGCGATGGACACGCTCACCACCCGCTGCATCGAGGGCATTCAGGCGAACGCGGGCATGTGCGAGTACTGGGTGGAGCGGTCCGCCGCGCTGGCCACGGCGCTCATGCCACAGATCGGCTATGCCAGGGCGGCCGAGATTTCCAAGCGTTCGGTGAAGGAGAACGTGCTCATTCGGGCGCTGGTCAAGCGGGACGAGGTTATCCCGGCGGAAGAGATCGATGCCGTACTCGACCTGCGCAAAATGACCGAGATCGGTGTACCGAGTGGCAAGCACGCCGCGGTCGCCGGCGGGTGACGTGTGAGGCCGGGCGGCTTTCGGTGGGCACCTTCTTGTCGCCGACTGCCGCCAGCCCTAGACTCGAGCTATGCGCATAACGACGTGGGCCGAATATGGACTGATCTGCGCCCTGCATCTGGCCCGCCGCGCCGGCGACGGGCCCGTGACCGGGCGTGAGATCGCGACAAGGGAGAAACTGCCTGCCGACTACGTCGAGCAGATCCTCCTGCGCATGCGCCGCGCAGATATCGTGACCAGCACCCGGGGCGCACGCGGCGGATACGCACTCTCGCGGAGTGCCGACACCATCACGGTCCGGGACGTCATGCAGGCGTCGGAGCTCACCACGTTCGACCTGCATTGCGTGACACACCCGGTCGATGCGGATCGGTGCGCGGCAGCGGAGAATTGCAGCATCCGTCCCGTCTGGATGCTGCTCCAGCGTCGCATCGACGAGGTCCTCGACTCCGTGCGCCTCAGTGACCTGCTGGAGGATGAGGGCAGCGTGCGCGAACGCGTGGGACTGCCGGTGCCCGCGTCGATCACGGTGGCGACGGGCAAGTCCGGCGAGCCGTCGTCCCGGCATGCGTCGCTCCCGATCTACCCCGGCTGAGACGCGCATGGGCATGCTCAACGAGTGGCGCGCATCGCGCGAACGGAGACGCCTGTCCGCGACGTACCTCGACGCGCTGCTGCAGTCACCCTCGCCGTCCGATGTGGACTGGCTGGCGCAGCTCGCGGGCAATGCAGGTACCGCGTCGCGCGAGCTGATGTTCGCGCGCCGTGCGATCGGCCTGATCGTCGCCGAGCGCGATGCGCTGGACGACCGTACGGCATCGGACGTGGCGCACCAGCTGGCGGAGGTGGTGGCGCGCGAGTCCCGGGAGGCTCCGGAGCGCGGACGCAAGTGGGCGGAACGCTGGCGGGCGTACACCGGAGCGTTGGCGGTGCGCGGTGACAGCGATGCACCGGCGGCGCGCCTGGCGCGTGTGCTGCTCGCCGGCGCGGGCGTCGAGTCTCCCCCCGCGGATGCCGTCGCGCGTGCCACGCAGTACGTCAGCAGCACCCGGGCGCAGGCCAACGAGGCGCTGCGCGCGGTCTTCGGCGTGGCGTCGCTGCCCGAGGACGTCCGGCCCTCGGCGATGCGCTTGTAGGCGCCTCCAAGGGCTTGCGGCTGGCAGCGGCGTGGCGATCGCCGCTCCATCGGGCTGGGCAGCGCGTCCGCACGACAAAAAACCTGAGTCCGTCGCGAGCATCGCTCACGGCAGACTCAGGTTTTTCGTTCGAGGGTGCTTCGCAACAGCTTTGCTACAGTGCCAGAGGTGGGACTCGAACCCACACGGGCGTAAGCCCACTGCGCCCTGAACGCAGCGCGTCTACCAATTCCACCACTCCGGCAGTCCAGCCGATTCGCGTCAGGGCGGCGAATCGTCGTGCAGTCGTACTCAGGGTCGGGAAGAATAGACACCGTCGGTAGGGTAAGTCAACGCGCGGCGGCGAGAATCATGGTTGCTGCGGGTCGTTGCCACACCGTAACTTGCGCGTCGCATGGCAAAAGACGACTCGAAGACCGCTCCCTCGGACGAACCGGAACCGATCGCGCGCAACAAGCGCGCCCGGCACGATTACGAGATCCTCGACACGTGGGAGACGGGGATCGTGCTCACGGGGACGGAGGTGAAGGCGCTCCGCGAGGGAAAGGCCAACCTGACCGACGCTTTCGGCATCGTGAAGGACGGCGAGGTCTTCCTGCTCAATCTCCACATTGGAGCGTATGGGCTGGGCAACGTGTACAACCACGAGCCCACCCGGACGCGCAAGCTCCTGATGCACCGGCGGGAGATCCGTCGTCTGATCGGTGCAGTGGAGCGTCAGGGCCTGACGCTGGTGCCGCTCGACCTCTACTTCCTTCGCGGTCGCGTGAAGGCGCGCCTGGCGTTGGTTCGTGGCAAGCAGCAGCACGACAAGCGGGAAGACCTGAAGAAAAAGGATGCGGAACGTGAGATCGCGCGGGCCATGCGGCAACGCTGACGGAGGACTGGTTCCATGCTGATGGCGCTCATCGCGGGCGCAATCTGCGCGTGCCAGGTCACCGCCTCTACCGCGACCCTGCGGGTCAGGAATGGGGATCAGTCGACCCAGATCGCCGTCACGCGACACCCGGACGGCGGCAATGCCGTGCGGGCCGACCAGCTGGCTGAAGCGCTTGGCGCGACCTTCGTGGCCGACGGCGGCACCCGGTACCATCTCCAGCTGGCATCGTATCGCGTCGACGTCGGGGTAGGCAGCCGATTCGCCATCGCCGGTGCCGACACGCTGCCGTTGCCCGCGGCCGCTTTCCGCACGGCGGGGCGCGTGTTCCTGCCGTTCGCCTTCGTGAGCGACGCGCTGCCCCAGCTCGCGGGTGGACTCGTGTTCGATGCGCCCAAGGGTGAGCTCCGGCAGTTCGGCAAGGTCGTCGCGCGAAAGCCTGCCGCCTCCTCTCCCGCGCCGGCCGCGCAGTCCGCGCCCGCGCGTGGAGAGGTGCCCGCGACACGCCCGGCATCCACGCGAGCGGGGAACCGGCAGCCGGTCGTGGTGGTCGACGCGGGCCACGGAGGCCCCGACCGTGGCATGACGGGTCCCATCGGTTCGAGCGCGAAGGTGTACGAGAAGGACATCACGCTCGCAGTCGCGAAGCAGCTTCGCGAAGCATTGGAGCGGCGCGGAGTGCGTGTCGTGATGACGCGTACGAAGGACACGCTCATCGCCCTGACCGATCGTGGGAAGATCGCGAACGAGGCCAAGGGCGACCTGTTCATGTCGGTGCACGTGAACGCCGCCAACCCACGCTGGAGCAGCCCGGGCTCCGCTCGAGGCTTCGAGACGTATTTCCTCGCCGAGGCGAAGACCGAGGATGAACGCCGGGTGGCCGCGATGGAAAACGAATCCATCAAGTTCGAGACGACGGTCGATGCATCGCGCGACGATCCGCTCGGCTTCATCATCCGCGACATGGCGCAGAACGAACATCTGCGTGAGTCGGCACGCCTTGCGGAGCTGGTGCAGCGCGGGCTCGCCGGGATGCACCCGGGTCCGAATCGCGGCGTGAAGCAGGCGGGTTTTCGCGTGCTGATCAACAGCTTCATGCCCGCGGTGCTGATCGAGATCGGATTCGGGACCAATCGTGCCGAATCGATCTTCATGACGGATGCGGACAAGCAGCGCGCTCTCGCGGAAACGATGGCGGATGCGGCTGCGGCGTTTCTCGCGCAATACCAGCGCAAGGTCGGCAGCGGCACATGACGGGGTCGGCAGGGGCGGCGCTCGTGCTCCGGCGTGCGCTGCTCGCGACGGTTTGCGGGGCGGTGCTGTTGTTCGCGGGTGCCGGCTGCGTGTACTACAACGGCATCTACAACGCGAAGAGTGCGGCGCGCACGGCCGACGGCCGTCTCGAGCGCGGTGACGAGGCAGGCGCTGCGCATTTTTTCCAGCAATCGGCCGCGAGTGCGGAATCGGTGCTCGTTCGACATCCCGCGTCGGCATGGCGTTCGCGCGCATTGCTGCTGGCGGGACGCGGCGCGGCCTTTGGCGGCGACTGTGCCGGGGCAGAACCCCGACTGACCGAGTTTCTCGCCGCCACCCCGGTGTCCGCCGAGGATTCGCTCCAGCATGCGGAGGCCCGTGTCGCACTGGGTGCCTGCGAGACGCGACTTGGCCGTCACGCCGTCTCGCGTGCGCGACTCGATTCGCTGGTCGCGCATCCCAACGTGCGCCTGTCACGGCTCGCGAGACTCTGGGCATCGCGCGCAGCATACGCGGCGGGTGACCGGCGTGCAGCCGCCCGCTACCTCGAAGGTGTCGATGCGGCGCCGTTTCAGTGGGAGCTCGTCGGCATCGCGATCGCGGCGGGCGAGTTCGCGCGTGCAGAGTCGCTGATCGTGCAGCGTGCCTCGCGGGGCGACTTCCGCGAGGACGCCACCCGTGCCGTGCGTGACCTGTGGGGCGCCGGTGAGTGGGATGCAGCCGAACGCATCGTTGCGGGATACGACCTCGCCCGTGCCGGAGACGCCAACCGGGCATCGCTGCACTACGCGCTCGGCGATCTGAGTCTTCGCGCCGGACGCGACTCGATGGCCCGCCGTCACCTCGGCCTCGCGCGAGGCCTGGCAGGGCGTGATACGATTCTCGAGAGCGAAGTGCGCGCACGCCTCGCACTCATGGGCATGTCGCAGCTGTCGCGCGTCGATGACCTGGATTCCGTGCTCGCCTCACAACCGGCGCAGCTGCAACGCTCGGAGTATGGCCGGCGCCTCGGCGAGCACGTGCTGCTGATCCGGATGCTCCAGAGCGCGCCCGACAGCACCGGCGCCGCGCTCTATCTCGCGGGTGAAGTGGCCCGCGACAGCCTGCGATCACCACGTGCCGCGAGTGCGCTCTTCGAGCGCGTCGCGCGCGAGCTTCCGACATCACCGGTCGCGCCGAATGCGTGGCGTGCGGCGGCGATGCTGCGGCCGGACAGCGCATCGTCGTGGACGATGAACGTGCAGCGTGATTATCCCCAGTCGGCGGCCGCCGCCGCGCTGAGCGGGCAGGATCCCGCCACGCGCGCAGACTTTGCGACCACAGCGGCCCTGCTGCGCGCGCGGTGGGTCGAGGTCACGGCACGTTGGACGGACAGCGTGCGCGTCCTGCGCGCGAATCGCACGCCCGGGCAGCGCGTGCCCACCGCTCCGCCTTTCGACACGCTGTCCTGACGCCGGCGAGCCCGCTGGCGGGAGTCGTCCGGTGGCGTTGTGCAACGGGTGCGCGTCCCCGTAAACTGCGGTCGTGACGCATTCTCCAGCTCCCGCGGGCTCCGTTGCATCGCCGCCTGCACCATCGCCCGCATCGGCGCCCAGTTCACCGCCCGCAGTGCTCCATGCATCGCAGGATTCGGCGCTCGTGGCCGGCCTGTCGTTTCGCAATCGCATCGTGCTCGCGGCTGGTACCGCCGGTTACGGTGAGGAAGTCGATGACGTGCTCGATCTGTCACGGCTTGGGGGTATCGCCACGAAGGCGGTGAGCGTCGAGCCGCGTCACGGTGCCCGGCCGCTTCGGGTCAGCGAGTTCGCTGGCGGCATGATCAACGCGATCGGTCTGGCCAACCCGGGCCTCAAGGATGTGCAGCGCACGGCGCTGCCATGGCTTGCCCGGCATCATGCGGGAACGCGAGTGATCGTGAACGTGGTCGGCAACAGCGTCGACGACTTCGACACGGTGGTGAGCGGACTCGACGCCGAGCGCGGCGTCGATGCATTCGAGCTGAACGTCAGCTGCCCGAACGTGAAGGCTGGTGGTCTCGAGTTCGGCGCCGATCCTGCCGCGCTCGACGCGCTGGTGCGCCGTGTTCGTACGCGCACCACGCGACCCGTATTCGTGAAGCTTTCGCCGACGCTCGGCGCCGGCATCGTGGACGCCGCCCGGGTTGCGCATGATGCGGGGGCAGATGGATTCACCCTCGTGAACACGATGCCGGGCCTCGTGATCGACACGGGTCGACGCGCACCGAAGATCGGTTTCGGGACCGGTGGGGTGAGTGGGCCGGCGCTACTGCCGTTCGGCGTGCTGGCCACATGGCGTGTAAGCCGCGCACTGCCTGGTGTACCCATCATCGGTCTCGGCGGTGTGTCGACGGGCGCCGATGCGGTGCAGTATCTCATGGCCGGCGCATCACTCGTCGGCGTCGGCACGGCGGCGCTGCGCGATCCGCGCGCGCCCGAGCGCATCGCACGGGGATTGCGCGCGTGGGCGGATGCGGAGGGCGTGCGCGATCTGACCGCCATCATCGGCACGCTGCAGTGGCCATCGTGACCACGGCCGAGACACCGCTCGCGTCGACGACAGCGCCGGCTGTCCAGCCGATCGTGGCACTCGACGTTCGCACGAGACGTGACGCCGAGTCCATGGTCGCGCGGCTGGGCGAGCACTGCGATTTCTACAAGGTCGGACTGGAGCTGTTCACGGCGGAAGGGCCACCGATCGTGCGGTGGCTCCGCGGAGCGGGAAAGCGTGTCTTCCTCGACCTCAAGCTCCATGACATCCCGAACACGGTGCGTGGCGCGGCCCGCAGTGCGGCGGGCCTTGGCGCCTCACTGCTCACCGTGCATGCGTCCGGTGGCTCGGACATGGTTCGCGCGGCGGTGCTCGGCGCCGCCGAGGGTGCGGGGGAGGGTGCCCAGGAACTCGGAGGCGACGTTGCCGTCGGGTGCGGCATCCTCGGGGTCACGATCCTCACGAGTCTCGATGGCTCCGCGGTCGACAGCGCGTGGGGGCGCAGCGGCAGCGACGTCCTGACCGAAGTGGTGCGGCTGGCGGGTCTCGTTCGGGACGGCGGCGGCGCGGGTGTCGTATGTTCGGGGCATGAGGCCGCGGCCGTACGGTCGGCCTACGGCGCGACTCTGGGTACCCTGGTCCCGGGCATCCGGCTGTCGGGGGGCGAGCACCACGACCAGCGTCGCGTGATGACCCCCGGGAGTGCTGCCGCAGCGGGGGCCCGGTGGATCATTCTGGGCCGGGCGGTCACGGACGCCGCGGATCCCGTCGCCGCCATGATTGCCGTGCACGAAGAGCTTGCCAGCGGCTGCTAACTCCGCTAGGATGAGGGTCTTGCCCATTTTTGGGTAAGAGTCTAGGCCGGCCCGCCGGCCACATTTGCTTTGCACGTGCGCGGGATCTGCAGTTCGCAGATGCATCACGTGCAATGAACCATGGGGAGTCCGGCCGGCCGTGCATCGTTACCGATGCAGGGTGCGGGAGGCTCCGTCGGCGCATACGCGCCGAGGTATCCCGTGAAAGTTCGGAGCAGCGTGAAGCCGATTTGTGAGCACTGCAAGGTCGTCAAGCGACAGGGCGTGACTCGCATCATCTGCAAGCGGAACCCCAAGCACAAGCAGCGTCAGGGCTAAGGGGAACCACACATATGGCACGTATTTCAGGCGTCGATCTCCCTCGCGACAAGAAGGTCGAGATCGGCCTCACCTACATCTTCGGAATCGGCCGCGCGATGGCGCTGCGGATTCTGGCTGCGGCCGGCGTCAGCCCCGCGCAGCGTGTTCGCGATCTCAACGACGCGGACGTCAACAAGCTCCGTCAGGAAATCGAGCGGAATCATCGCGTCGAGGGTGCCCTGCGCACCGAAGTCGCGATGAACATCAAGCGCCTGATGGACATCGGCTCGTACCGTGGCACGCGCCACCGTCGCGGGCTGCCCGTGCGTGGTCAGCGCACGCACACCAATGCGCGCACCAAGAAGGGACCGCGTCGCGCTATCGCCGGCAAGAAGAAGGTGACCAAGTAACATGGCTACCGCAAAGAAGACCAAGCGCGTCGTCGACGCCGAAGGCATCGCGCACGTCAGCGCGACGTTCAACAACACGACCATCACGATCACCGACATGCACGGCAACGCCGTGTCGTGGGGATCGTCGGGCAAGGCGGGCTTCAAGGGCTCCAAGAAGTCCACGCCGTTCGCCGCCACCGTGGCCTCCGAGCAGTGCGCGCGCGAAGCGCTCACGCTGGGCGTGCGCCGCGTGCACGTTCGCGTGCAGGGTCCCGGATCCGGCCGTGAGTCGGCCATCCAGGCGCTTGCCGCGGCCGGACTGCAGGTCAAGTCCATCCGCGACGTGACGCCGATCCCGCACAATGGCTGCCGTCCCCCCAAGCGTCGGAGAGTCTGACCATGGCTCGCTATACAGGCCCGAGCTGCCGTCAGTGCCGCCGCGAAGGCGCCAAGCTGTTCCTCAAGGGCACCAAGTGCTTCACGGAGAAGTGCCCCGTCGAGCGTCGTCCGTACGCGCCGGGCCAGCATGGCCAGGCCACGGCCCGCCGCAAGAAGATGTCGGAGTACGCGAAGCAGCTGCGCGAGAAGCAGAAGATCAAGCGCATCTACGGCATCAGCGAAAAGCAGTTCCGCAACACGTTCGAGCGCGTCGCCACGACGCCGGGCATCACCGGCCACAACCTCCTCGCGGCTCTCGAGACGCGCCTGGACAACGTGGTCTACCGCATGGGCTTCGCTCCGAGCCGCAAGGCCGCGCGTCAGCTCATCCGGCATCGCCACATCGAGGTGAAGGGCGCGCTGGTCGACATCCCGTCGTTCCAGGTGCGTCCCGGGCAGGAAGTGCGCGTGAAGCAGTCGTCGCGCGAACTCGTGCTCGTGCAGGCGGCGATGGAGCAGAGCGCCCGCGGCGGTTCGCTGTCGTGGATCGCGGTCGACAAGGAGTCGTACAGCGGTCGCGTGCTGGAGAAGCCGGTGCGTACGGCGATTCCGCTCGCCGCGCAGGAACAGCTCGTCGTCGAACTGTACTCCAAGTAACACGTCGGAAGGGGTCGCGGCGCACCCAGCGCCGCGACCTCGCGCAAGAACAGGTGATACGGGGCGTGCTGCGCCTCTCATCACCGGTCGGGACCCGCACTCCCATACGAATCTGCCGCGCGTCGGGGCGGGGCAGAGCGTCGCCGGAATCGCAACCTTTCCGGTGTGACCATCACAGGATTCCATAACCGCATGGCAACCATCGATCTCAGCGGGCTTGTCCGCCCGCAGCTCGTCGAAGCGACGAAGCGCGAGGACACCCCGAATCTGGCCGAATTCCGGCTGCAGCCGCTCGAGCGCGGTTTCGGTCACACGTTGGGCAACGCGATGCGCCGGCTGCTGCTGTCGTCGCTGCGTGGCTCCGCCGTGTGGGCGTTCCGCATCGAAGGCGTCGTGCACGAGCACCAGACCATCCCCGGGGTGGTCGAGGACGTGCACCAGATCATCGGCAACCTCAAGACGCTCACGCTCGCCCTGCCCGAAGAGGTGGAGCAGCAGGTGCTCCGCATCAGCAAGGCCGGTCCGGGCAACGTCACCGCAGCCGACATCCAGGCCAGCGGCGGCGTGCGTGTCATCGATCCGTCGCATCACCTGTTCACCATCACGGACGACCGCGAGTTCAACGTCGAGTTGTACGTGAACAAGGGACGGGGCTACATCGAGAGCGATCAGCATCCCGCCGACAAGAATCTCTCGGTGGATGTCGTGCGCATCGACGCGATCTACAACCCGGTTCGTCGGACGAACTTCACCGTCGCGGAAACCCGCGTCGGCCAGCGCACCGACTACGACCGTCTCACCCTCACGGTGGAAACCAACGGCACGATGTCGCCCGAGGAAGCCGTGAGCTATGCCGCAGCGCTCGCCCAGACCCACTTCCAGTACTTCGTGGGCTTCGGTTCCTCTGCCTCGGCCCAGCCGGGTGCAGGTGGCGACGGCGCCAACAGCGATGCCCTGCGCCTCGCTGATCTGTTCCGCACTCCGATCGACGATCTCGAACTCTCGGTTCGCTCGGTCAATTCCCTGAAGAACTCAAACATCCGCTCGCTCGGTGATCTGGTTCGCCAGACCGAGGCGCAGATCCTCCAGGTCAAGAACTTCGGTAAGAAGTCCCTGCAGGAGATCGCCGCACTGCTCGAGAAGGAAGGGCTCAATTTCGGCATGCGATACGAGGAAGGGGCGGACGGGGTCCGCGTCCTCGATCATGGCACGGCACCCAGCCGCGCTGCCGAGAATGCGCCTGACGACGACGAAGACGAGGAGTAATTCCCATGCGCCATCGCAAGGCCCACCGCCAATTACGGCGGACCAGTGAGCAGCGCCTCGCGCTGCTCCGAAATCTCGCAACCTCGCTCATCGAGCAGGGTGCGATCGAGACGACCGAGGCGAAGGCGAAAGAACTCCGCCCCTTCGTCGAGAAGCTCATCACCAAGGGCCGGGAGGGCACGCTGCACGCGCGCCGTCTCGCCGGAAAGCACATCCACAAGCGCGAAGCAGCCGACAAGCTCTTTCAGGAACTCGGCCCGAAGTTCGCAACGCGGAACGGTGGATACACGCGCATTCTCAAGACCGGTCATCGCAAGGGTGACGGTGCTGAGATGGCGCGGATCGAACTGATCCTCAGCTGAGACGATCGCCATGGCTATTCAACGCAATCGCTGCTACCACTGCGACAAGGGTGTGGCGTTCGGCAACAATGTTTCGCACGCGAACAACAAGACGCGCCGCACCTGGAAGCCCAATCTCCAGGTCGTCCGCACCATGGACGTGAAGGCGGGCAAGATCATCAAGGTGAAGGTGTGCACGCGTTGCCTCGCCGCCGGCAAGGTGCCTCGCGCACCGCGCGGCCAGGTCGCCGTCGCATAAGCGAAGCAGAGAAGTAGAGAGCTAGAGAAGCAGAGAAGTAGAGAGAGGGCGACAGACCACATTGGCCCGTCGCCCTTTTTCCATGCCTACTCCTCCTTCTCTCGTCTCTGCCTCTCTGCCTCTCTTCCTCTCTTCCTCTCTTCCTCTCTGCCCCTCTCAATGCCTACCGCGCTCATCAGCGGCATCACCGGCCAGGACGGGTCGTACCTCGCCGAGCACCTGCTCGCGAAAGGGTACCGCGTCGTCGGCATCGTGCGGCGCTCGTCCACCACGCCGTATGAGCGCATTGCGCATCTCGTCGACCGCATCGAGCTCGTCTCGGCCGACCTCCTCGACCAGACGTCGCTGACCGACGTCGTCGACATGACCAAGCCCGACGAGATCTACAATCTCGCGGCGCAAAGCTTCGTGCAGACCTCGTGGTACCAGCCCGTGCTCACGGGTGAGTTCACGGCGCTCGGCGTCACGCGCATGCTCGAGGCCATGCGCAAGGCCGCGCCCAAGGCGCGTTTCTACCAGGCCAGCTCCAGCGAGCAGTTCGGCAAGGTCATGGAGACCCCGCAGCGCGAGTCGACACCGTTCTATCCGCGCTCCCCGTATGGCGTCGCGAAGGTGTACGGCCACTGGATCACCGTGAACTACCGCGAGAGCTTCAACCTGTTCGCGGTCTCCGGCATCCTGTTCAATCATGAGTCGCCGCGCCGGGGCCTCGAGTTCGTGACGCGCAAGATTTCCGACGGCGTCGCGCGCATCAAGCTCGGCCTGCAGAAGGACCTGCGACTCGGAAATCTCGACGCGCGACGCGACTGGGGCTTCGCGGGCGATTACGTCGACGCCATGTGGCGCATGCTGCAGCAGGACGCGCCCGACGACTACGTGATCGGCACCGGTGAGACGTATTCCGTGCGCCAGTTCTGCGAGCACGCGTTCGGCGCCGCGGACCTCGACTATCGCGAATTCGTGGTGCAGGACGAACGCTTCTTTCGCCCCGCCGAAGTCGACCTCCTCGTTGCTGACCCCTCGCGCGCACGCGACGAGCTGGGCTGGACCCCGCACGTCGCGTTCCCGGAACTGGTTCGCATGATGGTGAGCGCCGACCTCGATCGGTACGCGCGCGCGAAGTGATGCATGATGTGATGCATCACGTGACGCGCGAGGTGGCGCCCGACAGCGGGCGAGACGGGACACGCGCGTTGGTCACGGGTGCCGGCGGTTTCGTCGGCGCATGGCTCACCGATGCCATGCGCCGCGACGGCATGACGGTGGTCGCGCTGGCGACGCACGCCGAAGCGTCGCATGACCGTAGCCTGGAGTGGCAGTACGGCGACCTCCGGGACGACGGGTACGTCGGGCGCGTGGTCTCGGAGGCGCGCCCGGACGTGGTGATCCATCTGGCCGCGATCTCCCACGTGCCGACCGCCGCGGCGGATCCGGCGCTCGCGTGGGACGTGAACGTCACCAGCACCGTGCGCCTGCTGCACCATCTCGAACGGGAACGCACGGCCGGCCGGATCGACCCGACAGTCCTCATCGTGGGCAGCGCCGAGCAGTACGGCCGCCACGAGGATCGCGAGCTCCCGCTGCGCGAGGACGCGGTCCAGGCGCCACGCACGGTGTACGCAGCCACCAAGGTGGCCCAGGAGATCGCCGCGCTCCAGATCCAGCGCACCACCGACCTGCGCGTCGTCGCCGCACGTGCCTTCAACCACAGCGGCCGTGGACAGGAGCCGCGCTTCGTGCTGCCGGCACTCGTTGCCCGGGCGCTCGCGCTGCGCACGGCGCAAGCCGGCACTCCGCTCGTGCTGGGCAACATGACGCCCGTCCGTGATTTCCTGCATGTGAGGGACGTGGTCGCTGCCTATATTTCCCTCTGTCGGCTGGGTACGCCGGGCGAGGCGTACAACGTGGCCAGCGGTACGGGTTGGTCGGTGGCGGAGCTGGTCGAGCGCGTTCTGTCGCGAGTCGGCGTGAGCGCACCGCTGACGGAGGATCCGGCGCTGGTCCGCCCGGTCGACGTTCCTGCTCTCGTGGGCGATTCACAGAAGCTGCAGCGCGCCACGGGATGGCGCGCCACGCATTCCATCGACGACATCATCGACGACCTCATACATGCCGCGACGCACTGATCTGCACCGCATTCTCGTGATCGGCTCCGGACCGATCGTGATCGGGCAAGGCGCGGAGTTCGACTACTCGGGCACCCAGGCCATCAAGGCGCTGCGCGAGGAGGGATACGAGGTCATTCTCGTGAATTCCAATCCGGCCACGATCATGACCGATCCCGAGATGGCGGATCGGACGTACATCGAGCCGGTGACCCCGGAGTTCGTCGAGCGCGTCATCGCGCGCGAACGTCCCGATGCGGTACTGCCCACAATGGGCGGCCAGACCGCGCTCAACGTCGCGCTCGATCTCGCCGATCGCGGCGTGCTCGCACGCTACGGGTGTGAGCTGATCGGCGCCAACGCCCGCGCGATTCGCGTGGCCGAGGATCGCAAGCTGTTCGCCGACGCCATGGAGCGTATCGGCCTGCAGTGCGCTGCCGGCCGTACGGTCGGCACGGTCGACGAGGCGCTCGCCGCCGTCGAGGAGACGGGCTTCCCGTCGATCATTCGCCCGTCCTTCACGCTTGGCGGCAGCGGCGGCGGCATCGCGTACAACTACGAGGAGTTCGAGGCCATCGTCCGTCGGGGCCTCGACCTGTCACCCGTCACCTCGGTGCTGATCGAACGCTCGCTGCTCGGCTGGAAGGAGTTCGAGCTCGAGGTCATGCGCGACTCGCAGGACAACGTGGTGATCGTCTGCTCGATCGAGAACTTCGACCCGATGGGCGTGCACACCGGCGACTCGATCACGGTGGCGCCCGCGATGACGCTCACCGACCGCGAGTACCAGACGATGCGCGACGCGGCTGTCGCCATCATCCGCGAGATCGGCGTCGATGCCGGCGGTTGCAACATCCAGTTCGCCGTCAATCCGGCAAACGGTGAGCTGATCGTGATCGAGATGAACCCGCGCGTGTCGCGCTCGTCCGCGCTCGCCTCGAAGGCGACGGGCTTCCCAATCGCACGCATCGGTGCGAAGCTCGCGGTCGGCTATGCACTCGACGAAGTGCAGAACGACATCACGAAGACGACGCCGGCCAGCTTCGAGCCCGTGCTCGATTACGTAGTGGTCAAGTGCCCGCGTTTTGCGTTCGAGAAGTTCGCGGCCGCGGATCCGGGCCTCACGACGCAGATGAAGTCCGTCGGTGAATCGATGGCCATCGGTCGCACCTTCAAGGAGGCGTTCCAGAAGGCGCTCCGCGCGCTCGAGACCGGGCGCGCCGGCTGGAGTCTCGGCGAGCGGCTGCAGGACGACCGCCTCACCGAGCTGTCGCCGGAGGCGCTGCGTGGTGCGCTGCGTCGTCCCACGCCGGAGCGCGTGTTCCAGATCAAGCGCGCGATGATGCTCGGCATGACCACCGCGGAGCTGCACGAGCTGACGTTCGTCGATCCATGGTTCCTCGATCAGCTGCGCGAACTGCTCGACGCTGAAGCATGGTATGCCGAGCAGCC
This sequence comes from Gemmatimonadota bacterium, assembly GCA_040387895.1. Taxonomy (GTDB): domain Bacteria; phylum Gemmatimonadota; class Gemmatimonadetes; order Gemmatimonadales; family Gemmatimonadaceae; genus Gemmatimonas. Next base: position 24,064 of record JAZKCW010000035.1, on the reverse strand, counting down.
CGCCGTCGATGCGGACGTGATGCGCCGCATGAAGCGATTCGGATTCTCCGACCGCCAGCTCGCGGCGCTGCGGGGCGACACGGAAGGCGATACGCGTGCGCTCCGGTGGGAGCTCGGCGTGCGTCCGGCGTACAAGATGGTCGACACGTGCGCGGGCGAGTTCCCCTCGAGCACCCCGTACCTGTACAGCTGCTACGACGAGGAAACCGAGGCGCTGACCAGCGGCCGGCCCAAGGTGGTAATCCTGGGTTCCGGCCCGAACCGCATCGGGCAGGGCGTGGAGTTCGACTACTGCTGCGTGCGCGCGGCGCTTGCCCTGCGTGAGCGTGGGTACGAGACCATCATGGTCAACTCGAATCCCGAAACGGTCTCCACCGACTTCGACATCTCCGACAAGCTCTTCTTCGAGCCACTCACGCTCGAGGACGTGCTGGAGATCGTCGATCGTGAGCAGCCGGTCGGCGTGATCGTGCAGCTGGGCGGGCAGACGCCGCTCAAGCTCACGCGTCCGCTCGAAGCCGCCGGCGTTCGCATCCTGGGCACGTCGCCGGATGCGATCGACACCGCCGAGGATCGTCGTCGCTTCGAGAAGATCACGCGCGAGCTCGGCATCATGCAGCCCGAGAACGGCACGGCGACGAGCGTCGACGAGGCCGTCACCATCGCGGGGCGCATCGGCTATCCCGTGCTCGTGCGTCCGTCGTACGTGCTCGGTGGCCGCGCCATGGAGATCGTGCACGACGGTGAATCGCTGCGCGACTATTTCGAGCGCGCCGCGCGCGTCAGCGAGGAGCGCCCGGTGCTCGTCGACCGCTTCCTGGAGGATGCGTTCGAGGCCGATGTGGACGCACTGTCCGACGGCACGGATGTCGTGATCGGCGCGGTCATGGAGCACATCGAGAGCGCCGGCATCCACTCCGGCGATTCCGCCTGCGTACTGCCGTCGTATCTCATTCCCGCCGACGCGGTGGAGCAGATGAAGGCGCACACCGTGGCCTTCGCGAAGGCGCTCGGTGTGGTCGGCCTGATCAACGTGCAGTACGCGTACAAGGACGGCGTAGTATACGTGATCGAGGTGAATCCCCGCGCGTCCCGCACCGTGCCGTTCGTCTCCAAGGCGATCGGGGTGCCGCTCGCGAGCATCGCCGCGCGCCTCATGCTCGGCGAGAAGCTCGCGGACATCGGGTTCACGAGCGAGATCATCCCGCCGTATTTCAGCGTCAAGGAAGCGGTCTTCCCGTTCAACAAATTCCGTGAGTTCGATCCGGTGCTTGGGCCGGAGATGCGCTCCACGGGCGAAGTCATGGGCATCGACGAATCCTTCGGCGCGGCGTTCCTCAAGTCTCAGCTCGCGGCGGACAATGCATTGCCGCGCGAAGGCGCCGTGTTCATGACGGTGAACGATGCGGACAAGTCGAGTGCCGCCGCGCTGGCGCAGCGCTTCCAGGATCTCGGGTTCCGCGTGCTCGCGACGAGCGGCACCGCAGCATTCCTGCGCACGAAGGGCGTGACCGTGCAGACGGTGCTCAAGGTCCACGAGGGGCGTCCGAACGGCGTCGACCTGATTCTCAATGGTGATGTGGGTCTGCTCGTGAACACGCCGCTCGGCAAGCATGCGCAGGTCGACGACGAGCGCCTGCGTCAGGCCGCGATCTCGAATCGTGTGCCCTACACGACGACGCTCTCCGCCGCGAGTGCGGCATGCGAAGCCATCGCGTCCCGCAAGCAGCAGGAACCGGACGTGATGTCCCTGCAGGAGCGGCACGAGGTACTCGCGGCACATGCCCGGTGACGACGGTTGGCTGAGGTCATGATCACGGCTCCGGGGCAGGGGCACGTCGGCACGGGTGTGACGCTCGGCGCCGGTGCTGCCGTGCACCCGTCGGCGTACGTCGACGATGGGGCCACCATCGGCGACAGCACGCGCGTCTGGCATTTCTGTCACGTGCTCGGCGGCGCGACGATCGGGGCCAGGTGCTCCCTCGGACAGAACGTTGTCGTGATGAACGGGGTCCGCATCGGCACGAACGTGAAGATCCAGAACAACGTGTCGGTCTACGAGGGCGTCGAGATCGAGGACGACGTCTTTCTCGGGCCGTCGATGGTGTTCACGAACGTGTACAATCCCCGGAGCTTCGTCTCGCGCAAGGACGAGTATCGTCGCACTCTCGTGCGCGCCGGTTCCAGCATCGGCGCCAACGCAACGATCGTCTGCGGTGTCACCATCGGCCGCTTCGCCTTCGTCGGCGCCGGCGCCGTGATCAACCGTGACGTGCCTGACTATGCGCTGATGGCGGGGGTGCCCGCGAAACGGATCGGCTGGATGTCGGAGCAGGGCTTCCGCCTCGAGCCCGTGGGGCCACTTCGCGACGGCGACCATGCGTTCACCGAGGGCGAAGTCCTGCGCTGCCCCGGCAGCAGCATCCGCTACCTTCGGCGTGGCGAGCACGTCGAGCGCTTGGACGATGCATCCACTGGACCGACTGCGTGACCACACCCATTCCCGCCGGACGCACGATCCGCCTCGCCCTGGTCGGCTGCGGCCGCATCAGCCGCAACCATCTCGAATCGGTCGCCAAGATCGACGGGCTCGAGTTCGTGTCGGTGTGCGATGTCGATTCCGCGCGTGCACAGGCCACCGGTGACTCGATCGGCGTGCCGTGGTTCACGAGCATGGAGAGCATGCTGTCGGCGGTACCCAGTGATGCGGTCGTGATTGCCACGCCCTCCGGGATGCACCCGCAGCATGGCATCCTCGCGGCTCGCGCCAGTCGCCACGTGATCTCGGAGAAGCCGATGGGCATCTCGCTCGCGGCGGCCGACGCGCTCGTGCAGGCGTGCGACGACCACCACGTGCAGCTCTTCGTGGTCAAGCAGAATCGGCTCAACCCGCCGATCCAGTTGCTCAAGCGCGCCATCGATCGCGGCCGGTTCGGCCGCATCTACATGGCCAATTGCACCGTGCGCTGGACCCGGCCGCAGGAGTACTACGACCAGGCGCCATGGCGCGGCACGTGGGAGTTCGACGGCGGCGCGTTCATGAATCAGGCGTCGCACTACGTCGACCTGATTCAGTGGCTGGTCGGCCCGGTGGAGAGCGTGATGGCGAAGACCGCAACGCTCGCGCGGCGTATCGAGGCGGAGGACACGGGCGTCGCCGTGCTGAAGTTCCGCTCCGGCGCGCTTGGCACCATCGAAGTCACGATGCTCACGTTCCCGCGCAACCTCGAGGGGTCGATCACGATCCTCGGTGAGAAGGGATCCGTGAAGATCGGCGGCACGGCCGTGAACAAGGTGGAGCACTGGACGTTCGCGGACTACGACGACGACGACAAGCTGGTGGAGCAGTCCAACACCAATCCGACATCCGTGTACGGGTTCGGGCACGAGGCGTACTACCGGAACGTCGAGGCGGTGCTGCGCGGTGAAGCGCGCCCGGACACGGACGGTCGCGCGGGACGCAAGTCGCTCGAACTCATCCTCGGCATCTACGAATCGGCGAAGACGGGACGCGAAGTACCGCTTCCGCTCCGCGTGAATCTCTGACCGCAGACATCATGGCCGTCCCACTGCTCGACCTCAAGGCACAGTACGCGACGATTCGTGACGACGTGGTCGGCGCGATGATGGATGTCGTGGACAATCAGGCGTTCATCCTTGGTGACCCGGTCGCGAAGCTGGAATGCGACATTGCCGGACTCTCGCAGACCAAGTACGCCGTCGGCTGCGCAAATGGGACCGACGCGATCCTCCTGGCGCTGCGCGCGCTCGGTGTGGGCGCCGGTGACGAGGTGGTCACGACCCCGTTCACGTTCTTCGCAACCGGCGGCGCAGTGCACAACGTCGGCGCACGACCGGTCTTCGTCGACATCGACCCGCGCACATTCAACATCCGCCCTGACGCGGTCGCCGCCGCGATCACCCCGCGCACGAAAGCCGTCATCGCCGTGGACCTGTTCGGCCAGATGGCGGCCATCGAGCAGATAGCCGCCGCGGCACGCGGGCTGCCGGTGATCGAGGACGCTGCCCAGTCTATCGGTGCGAGCCGCACCATCGACGGCCGCAAGACCATGGCCGGCGAAACCGCGACCATCGGCACGTTCAGTTTCTTCCCGAGCAAGAACCTCGGCGGGTACGGCGACGGTGGCATGATGGTCGCTCAGGACGAGGACGTCTTCGAGCGATTGATGAAGCTTCGCACCCATGGCAGCCGGCGCACGTACTACCACGAGATCGTGGGCTACAACAGCCGGCTCGATGCGTTGCAGGCCGCCGTGTTGCTGGCCAAGCTCCCGCATCTAGAGGGGTGGAGCGCCGGACGCCGCCACAATGCGGCGTACTACGATGCAGCGTTCGAGGGGATCGATGCGATCACGGTCCCCTATGTGGAACCGGAGAACACGTCGATCTTCAACCAGTACACGATCCGGGTGGCCGATCGCGATGGGCTCAAGGCACATCTGACGTCCAGGGGCATCGGGTCGTCCGTGTATTATCCATTGCCCCTGCACCTGCAGCCCTGTTTCGCGTATCTGGGCTACCAGGAAGGGCAGTGCCCTGAATCGGAACGGGCGGCGAAGGAAGTCCTGTCGTTGCCCATCTATCCTGAACTGACCACGTCGCAGCTCGATGAAGTCGTCGGCGCTGTGCGTTCATACTATGGCCGCTGAGCGTTCGCACGTGGAGAAGTCCGACATGAAAGAGCAACTGCTGGCGAAGATCGAGGACCGCTCCGCCGTGATCGGCGTCGTGGGTCTGGGCTACGTAGGCCTTCCGTTGGCGATGGAGTTCGCCAACGTCGGATTCCGGGTCGTGGGCTACGACGTCAGCCAGCGGGTGGTCGACCAGCTGATGTCCGGGAAGTCGCACATCCAGGACATCGCGAGCGCCGACATCCAGCGCGTCGTGCAGGCCGGCCTGTTCACGGCGACGACGGTCGAGACCCGGCTTCAGGAGTGCGACGCGATCTCCATCGCGGTGCCCACCCCGCTGTCGAAGACGCGCGACCCGGATATGGCATTCGTGCTGTCTGCGGCCGACGCAATCGCCCGACAGGTGCGGCCGGGATGCTGTGTGGTACTGGAGAGCACCACGTATCCGGGCACCACACGCGAGCTACTGCAGCCCCGCCTGGAAGCGCAGGGGCTCGTGGTCGGCAAGGACGTTTTCGTGGCATTCAGCCCGGAGCGTGTCGACCCGGGCAACGCCGTCTATCACACCAAGAACACGCCCAAGGTCGTCGGCGGCATCACGCCGGCCTGCGTCGAGGTCGCCAGTGCGCTCTACGCAAGCTGCATCGACACCGTCGTGCCGGTGACGTCGCCCGAGGCTGCCGAACTGGTCAAGCTGCTCGAGAACACGTTCCGGGCCGTTAACATCGGGCTCGTGAACGAAATTGCCATCGTCTGTGACAAGCTCGGTGTGGACGTGTGGGAAGTCATCAACGCCGCTGCCACGAAGCCGTTCGGCTTCATGAAGTTCACGCCGGGCCCGGGCATCGGTGGCCACTGCATCCCGCTCGATCCGCACTACCTTGCCTGGAAGATGCGGACCCTGAACTACAAGACGCGTTTCATCGACCTGGCCAGCGACATCAACTCCAACATGCCGGAGTACGTGGTCGAGAAGGTCGCGTCGGCACTCAACGAGGTCCGCAAGGCCGTACGCGGCAGCCGGGTCCTCGTGCTGGGTGTGGCCTACAAGCGCGACATCGACGACGTGCGCGAGAGCCCTGCGCTCGACGTGATCCGGCTGCTGGAAGCTCGCGGCGCCCACGTCGAGTATCACGACCCGTTCGTCGCCGAATTCCGCGAGGAGGGTCACCTCCGGAAGGGCGTCGAGCTGTCTGACGAGATGCTGCGCTGGGCCGACGCGGTCGTGGTTGTCACCGACCACCAGTCCGTGGATTACCAGCGAGTGGTCGATCACGCCACGCTCGTGGTGGACACGCGCAACGTGATGGCCGGGACGACCGGCGGGCGGGCCCGCGTGATCGGGCTAGCGTCTGGGGCTCGTGCCCTCGATAGGCGGGCTCCCACAGGAACCCCGCGCTCATCGCCGACCATCACGCCTTCCGCCTCCCAGTCCGACGAGGAGTCCGCTCCTCCTGGTGCCGCAGCATGAGCCGGGTTCCAGCGGATCCGCGGCCCAGCGCGCGGGTACGAGCCACAGCATGAACTCTCGTCCCTCTCACGTCGAATGGCGCGTCCTGATGTGGCTCGGCGTGGCCGCCGCCATCGCGGGCTGCTCGCCGGACTTCAAGCCGCGCAATTTTGCCAACCCGGAAGCCCTCTTCCGGGCGTCCGTGCTGGAGTTCCAGCTCAAGCACTGGAACAACGCGCGCATCGGATTCGAGAGTCTGGCCAATGATCTCTCCGCGCGCGACCCGCTCCTCGCCTCGACGTACTACTACCTCGGCCTGACGCACGAACAGCGGAAGGAATTCCTGCTGGCGGCCCAGGCGTACGAGCGCGTGACGGACGGTTTCCCGGACGACACGCTCGCACCGCGCGCGATGCTCGGCGTCGGCCGCAGCTATCAGCGACAGTGGAGGAAGCCCGCGCTCGATCCGCAGGATGGCGAGAAGGCGATCTCGATCCTGCGCGCGTTGCTCTCGTCGTATCCAGACGCCAAGGAGACGACCGAGGCCAAGGCGCGGATCGCGGAGCTCGAGGAGTGGTTTGCCCGGAAGGATTACGAGACGGGCATGCACTACATCCGCGTGCGCAAGGCAACCGATCCGGCGATCATCTACTTCAAGGACGTCGTCACCACGTATCCCAATACGAAGGTGGCCCGTCTCGCCTGGCTTCGGCTGCACGAGCTGTACACGAAGATCCGCTGGAAGGAGGACGCCGCGGAGACGTGTCAGGCGATGTGGACCGCGTATCCCGCGGACGTCGAGGTGCGCGCCAAGTGCGGCGCGCCGAAAGCGGCGGCCGCGACGGACACCGCGAAGCTGCCCGTGGGCGAAATCGTCCCACCGCAGGGGTACGCCCGGCCAGCGCCGCGCTGAACGCGCCTACCCGGTCACCGGTGCGTCTTGGGATCTTCGGCGGAAGCTTCGATCCGCCACATGTCGGGCATCTGCTCGTCGCCCAGGACGCCATCGAAGCACTCGCGCTCGACCTGCTGATCATCGTGCCCACCGGCACGCAGCCGCTCAAGCGGGAGCACCGTACCGCAGCCGCCCACCGGCTTGCCATGGTGCGGCAGTGCTTCGAGGGAGTGCCGAAGGCCGAGGTCGACTCCATCGAAGTCGACCGGGGTGGGTTATCTTTCATGGTTGACACCGTGGAGCACCTCCAGCGGCAGTATCCGCTGGCGGAGCTCCTCCTGCTGATCGGTGAGGACGTCGTTCCCACCCTGCCACGCTGGCGGGATCCGGAACGACTGCTGGAGATGGTATCGCTGGTGATTCTCGACCGGGCCGACCAGCCCGACGACGGAAATGCCGCGGCGCTGTCACACACCGACACGCAGGGCTGGCCCGACGCGATTCCCCCGGGAGTCGTGTCGGCACGTCATCTGGCGACACGCCGGGTCGACGTGTCGTCAACCGAGATCAGGGCACGCGTCGGGGCCGGCCGCTCCCTCAGGGGCTTCGTTCCGGACGCTGTCGCTTCCTATATCGCGTCCACTGCGCTCTATCTGGGCGAACGTTTGACAGAGGTCGATCCCGTGCGCGCCTGAGGCGAGCCGGACGTCCGCTGGCGCGGTCGCAACCGGCTCCATATGCCATCGAGGTTCGTACCATGTTGAACAAGCTGATTGGCCGTGTGTTTGGGACGCGGCATGACCGCGAGCGGAAGCGGGTGCAGCCGATCATCTCGGAGATCATCGAGATCGAGGCGCGGCTCGCCACGCTGAGCGACGAGGAAATCCAGGGGCAGACCGCCAAGTTCCGCGGTATCCTGGCTGAGCGGACGGCGCCGATCGAGGCGCGCATCACGGAGCTCAAGACCGCCAAGCGCAGCGCGGCCGATGCGGCCGAACGCGACCGCCTCGACACCGAGCTGCAGGGCAATGACGGCCGTGGCGGCGCGGAAGCGGAGTTCCGCACGGCGATCGCCGACACGCTCGACGAACTGCTGCCGGAAGCGTTCGCCACGGTGCGTGAAGCCTGCCGTCGCCTCGTCGGATCGAAGGTCAACGTGCTCGGCAACGAGCTCACGTGGGACATGGTGCCGTACGAGGTCCAGCTGATCGGCGGAATTCAGCTGCATCTGGGACGCATCGCGGAAATGGCGACGGGTGAGGGCAAGACGCTGGTGGCCACGCTGCCGCTGTACCTGAACGCGTTACCGGGTCGGGGCGCGCAGCTCGTCACGGTCAACAACTACCTCGCGCGTCGCGATTCGCAGTGGATGGGCCATCTCTACCAGTGGCTCGGGCTCACGGTCGGGTGTCTCGACGATACGGAGGCGGGCTCGTACGACCGACGCGAGGTGTACCTCGCGGACATCACGTACGGGACGAACAACGAGTTCGGGTTCGACTACCTCCGTGACAACATGGTGGTGTCGCTCGAGCAGCGCGTGCAGCGTCAGCACGTCTACGCCATCATCGACGAGGTCGACTCGATCCTCATCGACGAGGCGCGCACACCGCTCATCATCTCGGGCCCCGTGGGCAACGAGGGCGACAGCCAGTATGCGGAATTCAACATGGGTGTCGTGCGCCTCGTGCGTCGGCAGTCGGATCTGGTGAACACGCTCGTCGGCGAAGCCGAACGTGCGATGGAAGCCGGCGACAAGGACACCGCGGCGCTGCAGTTCTACAAGGCGCGCCTTGGCGGTCCGAAGAACAAGCGGCTGATGAAGGCGCTGCAGGAACCTGGCGTGAAGCAGATGGTGCAGGCGATGGAGCTTCGGCACATCGCGGACCGCAAGCTGCCCGCCAGCAAGCAGGAGTTCCGTGATCTCGAGGACCAGCTGCTCTACGTGCTCGACGAGAAGGGCCATACCGTCCATCTCACGGAGCAGGGCGTCGACTGGCTGTCGCCGGATTCGCACGATGCCTTCGTGCTGCCGGACATCGCGACGATGATTGGCCAGCTCGACAAGGATCACGAGCTCACGGCGCCGGAACGTCTCGAGCGTCGCGCGCTCATCGAGCGCGAGTACGCGCTCAAGAGCGAGCGCCTGAACATCGTGCACCAGCTGCTGCGCGCGCACGCGCTGTACGAGAAGGACGTCAACTACGTCGTGCAGGAAGGGCAGGTGCTCATCGTCGACGAGTTCACCGGGCGCACGATGCCGGGACGTCGCTGGAGCGAGGGCTTGCACCAGGCGGTCGAGGCGAAGGAAGGCGTGCAGGTGAAGGGCGAGACACAGACGATGGCGACGATCACCATCCAGAACTACTTCCGAATGTACGAGAAGCTGGCCGGCATGACCGGTACGGCCGAGACGGAAGAGACGGAGTTCCACACGATCTACGGCCTCGCGGTGTCGGTCATCCCGACCAACCGCCCGATCGCGCGCGATGATCGCCAGGACCTCGTGTTCAAGACGCGTCGCGAGAAGTACAACGCGATCGTCGACGAGACGAAGCGCCTGCACGAGCTGGGCTATCCGGTGCTCGTCGGCACGGCGAGCGTCGAGTCGTCGGAGACGCTGGCGCGCCTGTTCGCCCGCGCGGGGCTCAAGCACAACGTGCTCAACGCCAAGTATCACCAGCGCGAAGCCGAGATCGTGGCGGGCGCAGGGCAGCCCGGCGCCATCACGATCGCGACGAACATGGCCGGTCGCGGCACCGACATCAAGCTCGGTCACGACGTCACCGACTCGAAGCCATCGCGCGTGAAGGACGCCGACAACAACGACGTCGACATCATGGAGATCGGCGGCCTGCACATCGTCGGATCGGAGCGTCACGAGTCGCGCCGCATCGACCGGCAGTTGCGCGGCCGCGCCGGCCGTCAGGGTGACCCGGGCGCGTCGCAGTTCTTCCTGTCGCTCGAGGATGACCTGATGCGTCTCTTCGGGTCGGAGCGCATCGCGAAGCTCATGGACCGCATGGGCGCGCAGGACGGCGAGGTGCTCACGCATCCGCTCATCACCCGGTCGATCGAGCAGGCGCAGAAGCGCGTCGAGCTCCAGAACTTCCAGTCGCGCAAGCGCCTGCTGGAGTACGACGACGTGATGAACCAGCAGCGCGAGGTGATCTACTCGCTGCGTGCATTCGCACTGGAAGGTGGCGAGGAGCTCAAGGGCGAGGCGCTCAAGATGATCGACCGCGGCGTCGAGCGTCGCGTGGAGCAGGCGCTCGCTACGTTCGACAGCGCGGAGGAGTGGGACTTCGAGTATGTCCAGCAGGACCTGCTGATCCACTACATGCTGCAGGTGCCCGAGTTCACGGACGGGTCGCGTCCGGCGTCAGTCGAGGAGGCACAGCGGCTGGCGGTGGCAGCGGCGCGCGTGGCGTTCGACCAGAAGCAGCAAACGCTCAATGCAGTCTCGGACGAGAGCGGGCAGGGGTTCGCGGACCGCCTGCTGTCACTTGTTATGCTGAATGTGCTGGACGAGAAGTGGAAGGATCATCTCTACGATCTCGACCAGCTGCGCGCGTCGATCCACTATCGCTCTTGGGGCCAGAAAGATCCGCTGGTCGAGTACAAGCAGGATGCATACAGCATGTTCGTGGAGCTGATGCACGACCTGGCGAACACCTTCACGGAACGGTTCCTCAAGGCACAGCTGGTCTTCGAGCCGGCACCGGAGCCGCAGTTCGACGATTTCCCGCCGCAGTTCGGCGCACTGGGTGATGGCACGGATGGCGACGGGAACGGCGTGGGCCGCCCCGCGGACGGACGGCCGACGAAGCGCTACAACGCGCTCGGCATTCTCGAGGACATCCCGTACGAGGAGGTCGAAGCGGACGTCGAGGCCGAGGGCGCCTCGATGGCGGCGGTCGAGGCGGAACCGGCACGCGTGGTCGCACGCGGCACACCACAGGTGGTCGGCGCCGGCAGCGTGCGCTCACTCGAAGCAGGCGGCGGCGCACTGCCAGCCGGCTGGGAAAACACGCCACGCAACAACCCGTGCCCATGCGGCTCGGGCAAGAAGTTCAAGAAGTGCCACGGAGCGAACCTGTAGTTCGCTGTGGGTACGCTGTGAGTGCGAAGGGCCGGCATGGATTGCCGGCCCTTTGTCGTTGCTGCGCGGTGGAATGATGACGCTCGGTTCGGTGCGTGCCGCTAAACAGCAGGTAAGCGGATCTCAGCGGATATAAACAGATTTAAACGGATTATCCCGTGGACGATGCAGATGGGACGCGCGATTTCAAACGGTCGATCGTCTTGGCTCATTCGAATGTTTCGGAAGAGGTCATTGGTGCGTTTTTTCATGTATACAACCAATTGGGCTTCGGGCTCGCGGAATCTGTATACCAATCAGCGATGGACATCGCACTGAGTCTTCGAGCGGTGCCCTGCGCACGTGAAGTGTCCCTGACTGTGCGCTTCGAGGGACATGTTGTCGGCCGGTACCGGGCAGATCTGATCGTCGCGAACTGCGTACTCGTTGAAACAAAGGCAGTGGAAAAGCTGACGAGCGACCATGAGGCACAGGTGTACAACTACCTGAAGATTGCAAGGCTCCGGGTCGGTCTATTGTTGAACTTCGGACCGAAGGCACAGTTTCGCCGCCTCATTCTACCTGGCAAGAAAGTTTTGCCTCAGCGGGAGGAGGCCGCGGACCGCGAGGTATGAATCCGCTGAAATCTGTTTGTATCCGCTTAAATCCGCTTACCTGCAGTTAGTCTCCGCCACGATCTCGCGGCCGAGCGCCACGACACTGTCCGCCAGCAGATCGAAATCCGCCGTCCGCGCGCGATGATTGACGTTCGCGACGCGGATCGCGAATCGCCCGCCCAGTGTCGTGCTCGACGGCACGGCGATGCCCCGCTCCTGCAATCGCAGCAGCACTTCCTGATTGAGCGCGTTCAGCGCCGTTTCGTCGAGCCCCGGAGCCACGTAGCGGAAGTTCACGATGTTGAGCGGCACCGGCGCCAGGAGCTCGAGTTCCGGATGTCCCTCGATCCGCGCGGCCAGGCACGCGCACTGCGCCACGTTCTGCTCGATGATGCGCGCGAGCTTGTGCACGCCGTCGGCCTTGAGTGACATCCATACCTTGAGCGCCTTGAAGCCGCGCGTCAGGTCGATGCCGCGCTCCGCGAAGTAGGCCATGCCGCCGGTGTCGTCGGTCGCACTTACGCCGCGGGAGAGCGGAGACAGGTAGCTTGCCGTCGTGCGGAACGTGGCGTGATGTGCCTCCGCGTCGCGCACCAGCATGCACGCACAGTCGAACGGCATCGAACCCCACTTGTGCAGGTCGAACCCGATCGAGTCCGCCAGCTCCATTCCTGCCACCCGCGGTCGCAGTGTCGGGCTCAGGTACGCGAGTGCGCCGAATGCGCCGTCGACATGGAACCACATGGCCTCGCGACGGGCCAGCGCGGCGAGCGCCGTGAGGTCGTCCGTTGCCCCGATGTTCACCGTGCCGGCCGTGCCGATGATGCAGAACGGCAACAGGCCCGCCCGGCGGTCATCCGCGATCATCCGCGCCAATGCGTCGACGTCGATGCGATGATCGCCACCGCACGGCACGCGACGGAATGCGCGATCGCCCAGCCCCAGTAGCTCCACCGCCTTGCGAGCCCAGCCGTGCGTCTCTTCGGACCCGTACAACACCATCGGAGCAGGCGCCGACTCTCCCGGCCACTGCTGCACGCCGTCACGACGGGTGTCGCGCCCATCGGCGCGGGCTCTCGCGAAACGAGCGACCGCGATCCCCAGCGTGTTGGCCATCGTGCCGCCGCTGACGAACAGGCCGGTCGCCCCGGGCATGCCGAGCAGCTCGGCAAGCCAGGCGACGGTCTGACGCTCCACGACCGCCGGTGCGTGATTGAAGCCGCCCAGATGCGCGTTGAGCCCGGAGGCCAGCATGTCCGATAGCATCGCGAGCGGCGTCCCGTTCCCCTGCACCCAGCCGAAGAAGCGCGGGTGCCAGCTTCCGTTGGGATAGGGCAGGACATGCGCGACGAAGTGCTCGTAGGCGGCCTGCGCGCCGACACCCTCGAACGGCACCGGCTCGGCCAGTGCGGTACGTGTCGCGGGTGGCATCTCGGTCCACGCAGCCTCGCCATGCAGCCCGCGTTGGGCCCTCAGCATGTCCTTGAGCATCTGGTGGCCCAACGCGCCCAGCGCGGCCCATTCGGCGGACGATTCGGGATCGAAGGTGAACTGGGTCGGGTCGGCAGGGAGGTCGTCGATCATGCGCGCGGTAAGGGAAGCCCCATGATATCAGGGCGGAAGCGGAATCGCGCACCAGCTGCGTTCCGCGGATGACAGGCCGGTGGACGCGATCGTGCACCTTGGCGAGGCCGGAGCGTTCCTCGCTCCGAGACCCGTGCGCCGGCAGCGTGAGACGTCCAGTCGGGGGAGCATCTTTGTGACCGATTCAGCTAGCCAGTCCGCGGTTCGTGCGCTTACTATCCGGGAGCTACCCTCGACGGAGCGACCGCGCGAACGCATGCGGACACTGGGAGCGGCGGCGCTGAGTACCACGGAGTTGATGGCGGTCGTGCTGGGGACCGGTGGTGCAGGGCTGTCCTCACTGGAATGCGCCCGCTCGATTCTGGAGACTGCAGGAGGTTCGCTTGGCCGGCTGGCGGGCGCGCCGTTGGCGGCGCTGACGCGGGTGCGTGGGGTAGGAAGTGCAAGGGCATCGGCGGTGCATGCCGCGCTCGAGATCGGGCGGCGCATGTCGGCGGAGGCCCGGGAGTCCGGCGTGCCATTGCGGGGGCCGCGTGATGTCGCAGCGGCATTTTCACCGAGACTGCAGGATCTTCCCGTTGAGGAGTTTCATGTCGCGATTCTCGATGCGCAGCACCGGCTGGAGCGCGACGTGCTGATCACGCGAGGGCTGCTCAACTCGTCGCTGGTGCACCCCCGCGAGGTCTTCCGGGAAGCGATCGCCGAGCGGGCGGCGGCGGTCATATTGGTGCACAATCATCCCAGTGGGGACCCGACACCGTCCGCGGAGGACCGGGCAGTCACGGAACAACTGGTGGCGGCGGGACGTCTGTTGGACATTCCCGTGCATGACCACATCATCGTGGGGCGGGGACGGTACGTGAGCTTTGCGGAGGCAGGACTGCTGTGACGACGATCGCGCTGCACGAGATCATCCCAGGGTTCGGGCCGGGGGCGGATGGCGCCTACGACCGGCTCGACCACGACCTGCTCGTGCGCGCCTACCGGTTCTCCGATGTCGCGCATGCGGGACAGGTGCGGCATTCCGGTGAGCCGTATGTGTCGCATTGCGTGGAAGTCGCCCGCATCCTCGCCGACCTGCAGCTCGACACGACTACCGTCGCCTGCGGCCTCCTGCACGACATCGTCGAGGACACGGACATCACCGTGGACGATGTCGAGCGCGAGTTCGGCAAGGAGGTCGCGCAGATCGTCGATGGCCTGACGAAGATCGCGAACCTGCCGTTGTCCTCCCGCGAAGAGCGACAGGTCGAGAACTACCGCAAGCTGCTGCTGTCGATTGCCAAGGATGCGCGCGTCATCCTGATCAAGCTGGCCGATCGTCTGCACAACATGCGCACGCTCGACTGGCTTGCACCGGAGAAGCGGCGTCGCATCGCGCAGGAGACACGCGACCTGTATGCGCCGCTCGCGCACCGCTTCGGCATGGCGAAGGTCCGGTGGGAGCTCGAGGATCTCGCCTTCAAGCACCTCGAGCCGGAGGCCTACAAGACGCTGGCGAAGCTGGTCGCCGCCAAGCGCGCCGAGCGCGAGGGACTGATCGCGCAGATGAAGGAGCCGCTCGAGAAGCGGCTGGCGGATGCCGGCATCGCCGACGTCGAAGTCACGGGGCGCCCGAAGCATCTCTGGTCGATCTACAAGAAGATGCAGCAGCGCGACCGGCCGTACGAGGACATCTACGACCTGCTCGCGATTCGCGTGATCGTGCCCAACGTGCTCGAGTGCTATCACGCGCTCGGCGTGATCCACGATGGCTGGACACCCGTGCAGGAGCGCATCAAGGACTACATCGCGCAGCCCAAGTCGAACGGGTACCAGTCGCTGCACACGACCGTGTTCGGGCCCGGACGGCAGCTGTTCGAGATCCAGATCCGCACTCGCGACATGCACCGCACGGCCGATCACGGCATCGCCGCGCACTGGCTGTACAAGGAGAGTGCGAAGGGCACGGATGAACTCGACCGGCATCTTGCCTGGTTCCGCCAGGTGCTCGAGCTGCAGCTCGATGCGGAGACGCCGGGCGAGTTTCTCGAGTTCCTCAAGCTCGACCTGTACCAGGACGAGATCTTCGTCTTCACGCCGACCGGCGACGTCATTCAGCTGCCGAAGAATGCGACGCCGATCGACTTCGCGTTCGCGGTGCATACGCAGGTGGGCGCGCATTGCGCCGGTGCGAAGATCAATGGCCGCATCGCTCCGCTCTCGCGCGAGCTCAAGAACTCGGAAACGGTGGAGATCCTCACCAATCCGAATGCGAAGCCGAGCCGGGACTGGCTCGCGCATGTGCGCACGGGACGCGCGCGGCACAAGATCCGGCAGCACCTGCGCCTCGAGGAGCGCACGTCCGCCATGCGTCTCGGGCGGGAGATCCTCGAGCGCGAGTTGCGTCGCCGGCGGCTCCCCAAGGTCGACGATCCGGCACTCACGCCGGTCGCACGCCTGCTCAAGCTGAAGGACGCGAATCACCTCGTCGCCTCGATCGGCCAGGGCGATGTACACGTGATGCAGGTGCTCAAGGCGCTGCACCCGCAGCTCGAGGGCGCCGCTGATGTGGTCGAGAAGCCCAGCACGCTCGAGCGGCTGGTCGATCGGGTGCGCGGCACCGGCAAGGGCGTCCGAATCCAGGGAGCGGATGGCCTGCTCGTGCGCTATGCGCAGTGCTGCCAGCCGGTGCCGGGCGACAAGGTGGTCGGCTACGTCACGCGCGGCCGAGGGGTGAGCATCCACCGTGGCGATTGCCCGAACCTCCTGTTCCTGGTGCACGAACCGGAGCGCCGGCTCGATATCGACTGGCAGGAGATGGCGGGCGAGCGCTTCGTCGTGCGGCTGGCAATGGAAGGGACCGATCGTCGGGGGCTCTACGCCGACGTTGCCGCCGCCGTGAGTGCCACCGGCACGGACATCAAGAGCCTCGAGCTCAAGACGATCGACGGCAAGGTGACGGGCGCCGCCATGGTCGAGGTGGAGAACCTGGCGCACCTAGAGCGCATCATGAAGGCGGCCCGTCGGGTGAAAGGAATCGCGGCGGTGAGCCGCCGAGAACGCATCACGACCGAGGAGTAGCGGTCGCGCCGACTCGGCGATACAGAAGAGCTCGTCACTCACGTTGGGGATGCCGAGCCTCCCGAAGAAATGCCGACAATGAACCGCCGGTTGGCTATATTTCACGCATGTCTGCCCCCTTTCGACTTCAGGCCCCGTTCTCGCCCGCCGGCGATCAGCCACGCGCGATTCAGGAACTGAACGCCGGCCTGGCGCGCGGCGACCGAATCCAGACGCTGCTCGGCGTGACCGGCTCCGGAAAGACGATGACGATCGCCAACGTCATCGAGCATTGGGGCAAGCCGACGCTGGTGCTGTCGCACAACAAGACGCTCGCGGCGCAGCTGTACGGAGAGCTCAAGAGCTTTTTCCCGAACAACGCCGTCGAGTACTTCATCTCGTACTACGACTACTACCAGCCCGAGGCGTACGTCCCCTCGAGCGATACGTTCATCGAGAAGGACGCGTCGATCAACGAGGACATCGACCGGCTGCGTCTCCGCGCCACGTCATCGCTGATGGAGCGCGACGACGTCGTGATCGTGTCGACGGTATCCGCGATCTATGGCCTGGGCGATCCGGTGTCGTACCGCGAGCGCATGGTGTCCCTTTCCGCCGGGCAACAGATCGCGCGCGACGACATCCTGCGCGCCCTCGTGGGCATCCAGTACACGCGAAACGACGTGGCCTTCGATCGGGGCACCTTCCGCGTACGCGGTGACACGGTGGAGATCTATCCCGCCTACGAGGAACAGGCGGTGCGGCTCGAACTGTGGGGCGACGAGATCGAGCGGATCTCCAAGATCGATCCACTCACCGGCGAGACGATTGCCGCCCTGCAGCGGACGGCGGTGTACCCGGCGAAGCATTTCATCACCAATCGTCCGACCATCGAGCGCGCGTCGGTCGCGATCCGCGAGGAGCTTGGCGCGCGCCTGGCCGAGCTGCGCGAGGCCGGCAAGCTGCTGGAAGCGCAACGGCTCGAGCAGCGCACGCAGTTCGATCTGGAGATGCTCGCCGAAATCGGCACGTGCGCGGGCATCGAGAACTATTCGCGGCACATCAGCGGACGCGTCGCCGGTGAACGTCCCGCGTGCTTGCTGGACTATTTCCCTGACGACTTTCTCGTGGTTGCGGACGAGTCGCATGTGACCTTGCCGCAGATCCGCGGGATGTACAACGGAGACCGCGCACGCAAGCTCACGCTCGTCGATTACGGGTTTCGGCTGCCGAGTGCGCTGGACAACCGCCCGCTGGTATTCGAGGAGTTCATGAGCCTCGTGCCTCGGCTCATCAACGTCTCGGCCACGCCCGGTGAGTTGGAGCTGCAGTTGTCCGAGGGCGTGGTGGTGGAGCAGGTCATCCGCCCCACTGGTCTGCTCGATCCTGTGCTGGACATCCGTCCGGTGAAGGGTCAGGTCGACGACCTGCTGCACGAGATCCGGCTGCGCGAGCGACGCGGTGAACGCGTGCTGGTCACCACGCTCACGAAGCGCATGTCGGAGGATCTCACGGATTATCTGCAGCAGATGGGCGTGCGCGTGCGCTACATGCACTCCGACATCGACGCGATCGAACGGGTGGAAATCGTGCGCGGTCTGCGACTCGGTGAATTCGACGTGCTGGTGGGCATCAACCTGCTGCGCGAAGGGCTCGACATGCCGGAGGTGTCACTGGTGGCGATTCTCGATGCCGACCAGGAGGGGTTCCTCCGAAGTGACCGCTCGCTGATCCAGACCATCGGACGCGCCGCGCGCCACATGAATGGCATGGCGATCCTCTATGCGGATCGCATCACGGGTTCGATGCAGCGCGCGATCGACGAGACCGAGCGTCGCCGCACCATCCAGCACGAGCACAACCTGGCGCACGGGATCACCCCGCACGGCGTGCAGAAGAGCATCGACGAGGTGCGATTCATCACGCGGGTCGCGGACGCGCGCGTGGAGAAGAGCCCTGGTGAGGCGCCGGCCACACGGAAGATCGGTGGGGAGGCTGCGCCGCGGTCGCGGGAGGAGCTCACCGCGCTCGTGGGAGAGCTCGAGATCGCGATGCGGGAAGCGGCGATCGCGCTCGACTTCGAGGCCGCAGCGCGCCTGCGTGACCAGTTGTTCGAGGTGCGCACTGCGCTGGGCGACAAGCCGTCGCAGGCGCGCGGCAGCGAAACCGCGCCGAAGCGGCCGCCCGGCAGTGCACCGATGCGACGTGCGGGAGGGAAACGTGGACGCTAGCGCATCGGGTGGGGCGCACGAGGCGGTCTCACTCGCCCAGCTGCTCGGGCGCGGCGCTCCACGTTCGCCGGACCGTGCGTCGCTCGACGCATGGGGGCGACTGCTCGGAGCGGCGCTGCCGCGGCCATCCGTGGTCACCCTCGACGGTGAACTGGGCTCGGGGAAGACGTCACTCGCGCGCGCAATTTGCGCCGGGGCCGGCGTGGCCGACCTCTCGGTCGTCACGAGTCCCACCTTCTCGCTGGTGCAGCAGTACGACGCGCCACGAGGGCCGATCGTGCACGTCGATCTGTACCGGCTGCGCAGCGCCGCCGAACTCGATGCGCTGGGGTGGGATGAGATCGTCGACAACGCGTCGCTGTTGCTGGTGGAGTGGCCCGAGCGCGCTGCGTCCACGTTGCCGCGCGACACCATCGCCATCACGCTCTCGCATGATGGTGGCAACCCGGACCGGCGCCTGCTGCGCGTCACGGCGGCGCCGCGATGAAGGATCGCGGAATTGACCTCGCCTCGCAGCCAGCCGACGCCACGCTGGTCATCGAAGCGTCGACGTCGGCCGGATCACTTGCCATTGTGCGTGACGGCAAGGTTGCTGCGCAGAACGCGGTTGCGATGGGCGTGTCGCGAGACGACGGGCTGTTTCCCGCGATCCAGGCGTTGCTGATGGACAGCGACCTCGAGCCATCGGCGATTGCACGTGTCGTCTGCGGCGCCGGCCCGGGCAGCTTCACGTCGCTGCGCATCGCGGCATCGCTGGCCAAGGGCCTGGCGCACGGCAGCGGCGCGACGCTCTCCGCCGTATCGTCGCTTGCACTGTCGGCAGCCGTTGCAGTGGACATCCTGCCTGATACTGTGACGGACATCGTCGTGCACGCGGATGCATTGCGAGGCGAGCGATACGTGCAACGCATGCGCGTCGACGGCGCACGCATGGTGGACGCGGGTGGTCCAGTCGAGCGCGTGGCATTCGTCGACCTCGACGGGTACAGCCGAGGCGCACTGCGGGTTGCGGTGGGGTCGTCGCCCGACCCCGCGCTGGAAGGGACAGTGGTGCTGCCGTCCGCTGCGGCGATCGTGCGCATACGTGGATGGCACGACCTGTCCGCCGTCTCCCTCGAGACGTGGGAGCCTGCATATGGACGACTGGCGGAAGCGCAGGTGGTGTGGGAACGGACGCATGGCCACGCGCTACCGAGCGTCTGAGGCCGTGTCGCTTCGACCGGCATGCGCGGCCGACGTGGGATCGATGGCCCGCATCGAAGGGGAGGCCTTCAGCGATCCCTGGCCTGCGTCCGCGTTCTCCGGTCTGCTCGATGTGGCGCACGCCATGATCACGGTCGCCGTGGACGCGCGCGACGAACCCGTCGGCTACTGCGTGCTGCTCGCGGCAGCGGATGAGGGCGAGATTGCGAATATCGCGGTCGTGCCCTCGCTGCGCGGGCAAGGCGTGGGCGCGCGCCTGCTGGACCATGCGCTGCAGTCGGCGCAGCACGTCGGCATCCGTTCGGTGTATCTCGAAGTGCGGACGTCGAATCATGCCGCGCGTGACCTGTATGCATCGCGCGGCTTCGTGGCGGTGGGACGCCGGCAGGCGTACTATCGGAACCCGCTGGAAGACGCACTCGTGTTGCGCCGGGACGACGTAACGTCGCCACTGGTATCCCCATGACGAGTGCACGCTGATGCGTGCACGCTGATGAGTGCACGCTGATGAGTGCACGCTTATGATGCGTTCGAACTTTCTGCTCTGCGATGGTAGGGTGATGGACCCTCCGCAATCGCTTCTAGCTTGTCCGCACACCAACAACTTTCGCTCAGCGAGGAGGCACCCGTGAGTCGCAGCTTGAACAAGGCCATTCTTATCGGCAACGTCGGGAGCGATCCCGAAGTACGTACCGTGGGCAACGGCAGCAAGGTCGCGTCGTTCTCGCTCGCCACCGGGCGCACATGGAACGATGCCAGTGGCGCGAAGCAGGAGAAGACCGAATGGCACAAGTGTGTCGTCTGGAACAGCAAGGCCGGGTCCCTGGCGGACGTGGTCGAGAAGTACGTGAAGAAGGGTGAGCGCGTGTACGTCGAAGGCGAGATCGAGTATCGCCAGTGGCAGGACAAGGAGGGCCAGACGCGCTACACGACCGAGATCAAGGTGCGCGAACTGATGCTGCTCGGAGGCCGCGCGGGTGGCGGTGGTGGTGACGACTCCGACGGTGGTGGCGCACCGCGTCGCAACACGGCACCGGCGCGAGGCAAGGCAGCTGCAGCGCCCGCGGCCGGCGGAGAGGACTTCAGCGACTTCCCGGGTGCACTCGAGGACGAGGACGACGATCTGCCGTTCTGAGCCGTCGCTCCGAACGCAGCTCCGCAGATTTCACGAACGCCCCGACCGTCTGGTCGGGGCGTTCGTGTGTCCGACGTGTTCCGCGCGCACGGCATTCATGCGACGCGCAATGAAACGGTGACAGCCTCCACCGTGACCCATTGCAGGTTACAAGCGAATCAACCCGCGCGTCTTCCGGGGTAGCCCAATTCGTGCGATGCTCCACACCCGAACGCGCCCGCTCGGCGGGCCGTCCAGTTCATTCAACTCTGAGGCACACCGATGCGCGCTGCAACTCGGCCGCACCCGACGGACACCGCCACGCTGCCGACACACGAGCGTGAGCAGAGTGCCAACCTGCTGCGATTTCTCGCCGCCGCGGCCACGACATCGGCGCTGCTGCTCGCGTGGGGCCTGACCGCGATTGGTGCCCAGGGTGCGCCCCCCAAGGCGCCGACGGCCGCCGGAACTGCGGTAAAGAGCAAGGCGGAACAGGTCCAGCCGGCCACGACGTCGCATGTCGTGCGCGCGGGCGAGTCCCTCTGGAGCATCGCGCAGCGGTACTACGGCACCGGCGCGGCCTGGACCGAGCTGGCCAGCAGCAACAGCATCGCGCTGACAGCGGCACGGCCGCTGGTGGTCGGCATGCGCCTCAAGGTGCCGTCGGCCAAGCCAGCCGGCGCTGCGGCCACCAATGCGGCCGCGAAGCCACCAGCGAGCACCCCGCGCACCGCCTTGGTCGCCGCCACGGCGCCGGGCGCATCGGCCGGTTCGTCGTCCCTGGCGTCGCAGACAGCGGGAAAGAGCGACGCACCGGCCGTGACGCCGCGGTCCGCATCGCGCCCGGCCCCGCGGGGTGCCGCTGCAAGTGGCAGGACAGCATCTGCAGCACGAAACGCCGCCGGCCCCAAGCCGGCCGGTGCCGCCATCGCCCTCACCACTGGAAACCAGCCGAGGCCCGACTCGAGTCCGACGGCGCTTTCCGCCGCGACGCGCGTGGCGCTCGGCACGACGATGAAGACGGAAACGCCCATCGATCGCGGCGCCATTCGCATCGGGATCACCGATGGCGACGCGGTGCGTGCGGCGCGCGCCAAGGATGCGCCGACGATCTTCCTGCGGGAAGTTCCCACCGTCGAAGAGGCGCGAGCGGCGGCGCAGGCCGCGATGCCGCGCGAGACGACGGCACCCCGGCGCGGCGAGTACGACGCGGCCCCGTTCACCCTCTCCCTCGAGGCACTGAATCGCGGTGGCCGGATCGTGCGACGCGTCGGATCCGCAGCAGTCGGTTCCATCGAAGGTGCGCAGCGCGTCCTGATCGCCGATGAGGTGGAGATCACGGCGCCCATGGGGGTCTCGCTCTCGGTGGGTGACCGGGTCGTCGCCGTGCAGGATTTCGGCGCGCTGCCGAGCGGTGCACGCGTCGTGTTGCCGGGCGGTGTGCTGCAGGTCGTGAGTGCGGATGCCGGAAAGCCCGTGGTGGCCCGCGTAAGGACGCAGTCCGGACTGATCGAGCAGGGGCATCGCGTCCTGTCGATCGTCGGACAGCCGGCACCGGTGGCGCCCGCGACCCCCTCGAGCGATCCGCTGCGCGCGAGCGTGGTGTGGGTAGACGGCCAGTCGCTCCTGCCCACGTTGCAGAGCTACGTACTGCTGGACGCCGGCACGTCGAAGGGAGTGAAGGCCGGCGACGAGTTTGCGCTGGTTCGCGCCCGCGGCAGCGTGAACACCGGGATCGAAGAGCGGATTGCCGTCGTGCGTGTCGTACGCAGCGACGCCGCCGCCAGCACCGCGATCGTGGTCAAGCAGGACAAGGGAGAAATCGGGCAGGGCCTGACCGCGAAGCTGGTGGCCAGGATTCCCTGATCAGGGATAACAGACAGTTCCTCACTCGACGCATTCACGCGCCGGCGACCACGAATCGCCGGCGCGTGAGTACATTCCGGCCGTGGCAAACCGGCCCTCGGGCCGAGCCAAACTACTTCTACGGCTGAGGACGACGGGGCATGGCCAAGACGGTGCTGGTGACGGGCGGAGCGGGGTTCATCGGGTCACACGTGGCCGATCGCTTCCTCGCCGATGGCTGGAACGTGACGGTGCTCGACGACCTGTCCAGCGGTCGCGAGGAGAACATCGCGGACGGCGTCCGCTTCGTGCGGGGCGACATCACGACACCGGAGGCGGCAACACTGGTACGCGATGGGCGCTTCGACGTGATGTGCCATCTGGCTGCGCAGATCGACGTTCGGCGCAGCGTGCTCGATCCGGCGTACGACGCGACGCGCAATGTGCTCGGCACGCTCAACCTGATGGAAGCGGTCAAGGCGAGCGGCCACGACACCCGCGTCGTGTTCTCATCGACCGGAGGTGCGCTGTACGGCGACTTCGATCCACCGCCAAGTGCGGAGACGAACTCCAAGGATCCCGAGGCGCCGTACGGGATCGCCAAGCTGTCTGTCGAGTACTATCTCGCGTACTACGGTCGAGTCCACGGACTCACCACCGTCGCGTTGCGCTACGGCAACGTGTACGGCCCGCGGCAGGATCCGCATGGCGAGGCAGGCGTGGTGGCCATCTTCTGCAACCGGTTGCTCGACGAACGCGCGTTGACCGTCTTCGGCAACGGCGAACAGACGCGCGACTACGTGTACGCTGGTGACGTCGCCGCCGCCAACTTCGCGGCCGCCACGGGTTCACTGCCGCCAGCCGGCCGTCTCGACGCCCGCGCGTTCAACATCGGCACCGGCATCGAGACGTCGGTGAACACCGTCGCCGGCACGCTGAAGCAGGTGTCGGGCTCGAAGTCGGAGATCGAGTATGCGCCGGCGCGCGCCGGTGAGCTCGCCCGGTCTGCGCTGAACACGGCCAAGGCGAAGGACGTGCTCGGATGGACGCCGAAGACGTCGCTGGCTGAAGGGCTCGAGCGCACGTTCCGCTTCTTCGCCGACCGTCGTGCAGCGGCCGGCGCGGGCTCGAAGGCGTGAGCGTGCCGGGTGTGCTGGTGACGCCGCTGATGCTGTTGCAGCTCACGCCTGTCGAAGGTGGAGGAGCTGCGGAATCGATGTCGATGGTGTCGCTGATCGTGAACAGTGACCTCATCACCAAGATCGTGCTGGTGCTGCTCGTGGTGCTCTCGCTGCTGTCGTGGGGCATCATGTTCAGCAAGTGGCGCGCATTCAATGTCGCCGAGAAGAA
>JAZKCW010000034.1:0-41380 GCA_040387895.1 Gemmatimonadota bacterium | reverse complement strand
TGAAGCAGCTCGCGAATCGCCAGCAGCAGGAGAACGAGCGCATGCAGCGCATGGCGGACGCGCTGCGCGAGAAGATGCCGGCGAATGCATCGAGTGGTGGCGGCAGCGGTGCGCAGCGTGAACTGGCGCGCCAGGCCGAAGAAGAGGCGCGTCGTCTCGAGCGGCTCTCCCGTGAGCAGAACAACCCGGAGCTCGCGAACGCCGCGCAGCGCATGCAGCAGGCGGCCGACGCGATGCGCCGCGCAGCCACGGGTTCGGCGGCGCAGGGCAGCGCGGCGCTCGAAGAGCTCAATCGCGCGACGCGCAACCTCGAAGGTCAGCGCGCATCGGGCACGAAGGAAGGCATCGAGAAGCTCGCCGAGCGTGCGCGCGATCTCGAGTCACGCCAGCGCGAGATCGCCGAGGGTGTGCAGTCGGCCCTCGGTCAGAGCGGCGCGTCGAAGGACGAGCAGATGCGCCGACTCGCGGAGAAGAAGGACGTGCTGAAGAACGACGTGCAGAAGCTCGAGGCGGATGCGGATCGCCTTGCGCGTGATGCACGTCGCGAGCAGCCGAAGGCAGCGGGCAAGGCCGGCGAGGCGGCCGACGCCATCCGCGATGCGCGCCTCGGCGAGAAGATCGAATTCTCGAAGAGCGTGATCCGCGGCGGGTCGCCGGAGTATGCGAACGGCTTCGAGCAGCAGATCAGCGACAATTTGAAGGATGTTGCGGCGCGCGCTGGTGAGGCTGCGAAGTCGTTGCAGGGTGAGGGAGCCGGCCGGCAGCAGGAGCGTGCGCTCGACAAGACGCGCGACTTGGTGCGCGGCCTGGAGTCGCTACGTGAGCGGACGGCCGAGGGCCGTGAGGGCCAGCAGGGCCAGCAGGGCCAGCAGGGGCAGAACGGACAACAGCAGGGGCAACAGGGTCAGCAGCGCGGCCAACAGGGCCAGCAAGGTCAGAACGGCCAACAGCAGGGCCAGCAGCAGGGTCAGAACGGGCAGCAAGGCCAGCGTGGTCAGCAGGGCCAGCAAGGACAACAGGGGCAGCAAGGGCAGCAAGGACAGCAAGGACAGCAAGGGCAGCAAGGACAGCAAGGACAGCAAGGACAGCAAGGACAGCAGGGGCAAAACGGCCAGCAGGGTCAACAGGGACAGCGCGGTCAACAGGGTCAACAGGGTCAACAGGGTCAACAGGGTCAACAGGGTCAACAGGGTCAGCAAGGCCAGCAAGGCCAGCAGGGCCAGCAGGGCCAGCAGGGCCAGCAAGGGCAAGGCGGCCAGCAGGGGCAGCAAGGACAGCAAGGACAGCAAGGACAGCAAGGACAGCAAGGACAGCAAGGACAGCAAGGACAGCAGGGTGGCCGTCAGCAGGGGCAGGAAGCCAACAATGCCGGTGGCGCGCGCAACAACTCGAGCGGCTCGCCGCAGCTGAGTGCGCGAGCGGGCTTCGATGACGGCGCTCCGTCGAGCGACGCGCAGTTCGCGCGTGAGTTCCGTGCACGCCGTGAGAACGCGGAGGCGCTGCGCGGCGAGATGGTGAAGCAGGGGCTCGACACCCGAGAGCTCGACCAGGCGATCGAAGGCCTGCGCCAGCTCGAGCGCGGTCGCGCATTCGGCGACCCGAAGGGGCTCGACGCGCTGCAGGCGCAGGTGATCGAGGGCGTGAAGAGCTTCGAGTTCGGCCTGGCCCGCGCCATGGGCCTCGGTGCCGAAGGCAAGCCGGCGCTCGGCGCTCGTGCAACGGTGCCGGCCGAATATCGCGCACTGGTCGACGAGTACTACCGCTCCCTCGCGGGCTCGGGCAAAAAGAAGCCGTAGTTCACAAACGTCCGTGCATGCCGCCTGGAACAGCAGGTAAACGGATAGAAACAGATTCAAGCTGAAACGAAACGGATCTGTCCTGTGCATCGGACAGATCCGTTTCGTTTGTGTTTTGTTTCTGTTTTTATCCGTTTACCTGCAGTTGTAGTTGCAGTTGAGGACGAACGCTCCGGTCAGAGTGGCGTCGTCACCCGCAGCACCAGCGCGCGGCCCAGGCTCAGTGCGAACTCCTTGTAGCGGCTCATGAAATCGCGGTAGCGGGTGTTGCCGAGGTTGCGCATCGACAGGTCCACGGTGAGCGCGCCGCGCGGCACCATGATCGTCACTCCCGTGCCTGCCGAGAGCAGCGTGTAGCCCGGCGGTGCGACGTCGCGCGGGTCGAGGCGGGATTGCCGCGCGTGCGTTTCGCCGGAGAAGGACAGGAACGGCATCCGCACCGTGCCCCGACGCTCGTTGTCCCCGAAGCGCACGCCGTAGAGCACGCGCATCGGTGGGATGAACGTCAGTGGCACCCGTGCCGTGGTGTTGTCGCCGCGCACGAAGTCGCCCGAGAGCTGCAGCGTCGCGTAGCGCACCGGACGATAGGCGACGCTGGCCTCCACGCCCACCAGGCGCGCATTCCCCTGCACTACCTGCAGCGAGTCGAACACGTTGCGGCTCGTGCCGAAAGGCCGGTGATAGATGTAGTCGCTGATGACGTTGCGATATGCCGTCACCTCGGCCGTGAGGTTCCGGCTCGAAAGGCGTGCGCCGATCTCCGTGTTGAGCGACGTCTCGACACCAAGTTCCGGGTTGCCACGCTCGAAGGCGCGCGTGCCCTCGTGGAAGCCGTTCGCGAACAGGTCCGGCGCGGCGGGCGCGCGAAAGCCACGCGCGACGTTCGTGACCAGCGACAGCGCGTCGTTCACGTGCAGCAGCAGGCCCGCACTTCCGGTGACGGCCGAGAAGCTGCGACGTGCGGGAGCGATGCCGATGCGGCTCTCACCATCCGTGGTGAGCGTGCGATAGTCGTAGCGAAGGCCGAATGTCGTGCGCAGCGGGCCTGCATCCGCCTGCTCGAAGACGTACACACCGGCGCTCCGTGTGCGGCTGGCGGGAATCAGCTGCTGCGTGCCTTGATTCTCGAAGTCGCTCGACATTGCCGACGCGCCGACCGTGCCGGTGAACGGGCCCGTCTTCGCATGATGCAGGTGCGCGAAGCCGGTCCAGTTGCTCACGAAGAGTCCGAGATCGGGCGTCGAGGCCCCCGCATCCGCGAACTCCTGCCGCAGGTTGCGTTCGTGTCCGACATTCACCTGCACACGCGACCCACCGACGGGTGCAGTGAACTCGAGCGCACCGCGCTGCGTGTCGATGAGCTGGAAGCCCGAGTAGCCGGGTGCGGAGACCGGGTCGTCGAAGATCTCGATGCGTTCGTCGCGGCCTGCGTAGCGGGCGGACAGCGTACCCCACGGCGCGCGGTATCCCGCTGCACCTTCGAGCGCGGTGGCGCGGTTGTTCGTGTTGCCAAGTGGGCCATCTGGTGTGCGCATGTCACCACTGCGGCGCAGCGTGACCGCGCCCCGCGCGCCGAAGCCGCCGCGTGCACCTTCGCCGGAGAGCGTGCCGTTGGCGCCACGCACTGCGTGGTTGTAGCCCGTGGTGAACAGGCCGCGCATGAAGGCCGGCGTGTCGAGTGCGTCGGGCACGGGTTGCGCGATCACGTTGATCACGCCGCCCAGCGCATCGGAGCCGTACAGCACACTGGCGGGCCCCTTGATGACCTCGACGCGTTCGGCGGTCGCCGTCTCCACATTCGGCGAGTGGTCGTGGCCCCAGGACTGGGTCTCCGAGCGCTGCCCGTTGTCGAGGGTGACGACGCGATAGTGGGTCATGCCGCGGATGACGGGTTTCCCGATGCCGGTCGACATGCTGAGGCTTCGGATGCCGGGCACGAGCTCCAGCGTCTCACCGAGCGCCGCGCCTTGGGAGCGGCGCAGTTCGGCGCCCTCGAGGACGGCGGTGGGCTGCGGGGAGTCCTTGGCGAGGGATGCGGCGGGTGTAGCTGTGACCTGCACGGCGACGAGCTGGACGCCGGTGCGCTGCAGCCGGATCACGAGCAGGGCGCCTGAGTCGGGTACGGTCAGCTGCCGCGTGACGGGGGCGTAGCCGACCTGCGAGACGGTGAGCGTGTGCGAGCCGGCGAGAAGGCCGGTGAATGCGAAGCGTCCGTCTGGGCCGGTGGACTGGCGGCGTCCGAGGGTCACGATGGCGACGCGCGAACCAGAAAGGGGGTTTCCGGCGGAGTCCGTTACCTGCCCGCGAAGGGCGTGCACCGGCCGCTGCGCGACCAGCGGGATGGCGGGGAGTGCGATCGCGCCGGCGCAGAGTAGGACGGCGAAACTTCTGAAGGCGACTCCATAAAGGGTGTATCGTGTCATGATGGCGCCAGTTAGTCGTACGAGTGCATTGGGTGACGCGAACGTGCGATCGGACACGGTCAGATGTTCGACGAGTCGGCTAGTACATGCGTAACCTTGTATTAGTTGACGCTAAAACGCAACATTGGCAAGACGAACAGGTGGGCGGAGTGGTCTCGATTCCTCACCCGGCGCCGCCGCGGCTATCGGAGAGGGAGCGGTAAAACCGAGCAGCAACCGCGTCTCCTGCGAAGGGGAGGAGGGACGCGGAGAACGGCGAACAGCAACAGCGCTTCGCGCGGCGATCGCGGCGGACCACGGAGTGGCGCAGCGAACCGCCGGTTTCTACAGCGTCACGCGGAGGCGCGGAGGACAGCGCACGGAGGCGCGGAGGGGTGCAGGCGGCGAACTCCGTGCAGCGACCCTTTTTGGGTGGCTCCGTGGCATGCCACAGACCTCATCAAGAAAAGAAAAAGCGGAGCCCGCCGCGATCCTGCCGGTGTGCCCCGCTCCGCGGCTCTTTGGTCCTCCGCGCCTCCGCGTCACGCTGTAGAAACCCGCTGCCCGCGACGCCCCTGTGCGTGACGCGCGATGGAAATGCGCCGTTCTCTGCGCAAGCCCTGCGTAAGCCGCAGTTGCAGCTTGCCGTGGCCGGCGAGGCAACAGCGCGTCTAGAGCCAGCGTCTGACGCGCGTCGCGTAGTC
Organism: Gemmatimonadota bacterium; assembly: GCA_040387895.1. GTDB lineage: Bacteria > Gemmatimonadota > Gemmatimonadetes > Gemmatimonadales > Gemmatimonadaceae > Gemmatimonas. The sequence goes on along the minus strand of JAZKCW010000034.1, from coordinate 36,478 downwards.
GCGGTAGTCGTCGCCGAACTTCTCCGTGAGATGTCGCTCCTCGCGGGCGATCACCTGCGTCCGCACCACGAAGATCACCAGCGGGAAGAGCAACAGCGGCCACAGCATCCCCGTCGCCATCACGCCACCCAGGTAGAATGTGGCGAGTCCCAGATACATCGGGTTGCGTGTATGCGCATAGATACCGTGCGACACCACCAGCCTGGCCGGGCTGTGGGGATACACCGGCGTGTCCGCTCGGCGGAACGTCATGATCCCCGTGTACAGCACGATCAATCCGACCACCATGAGCCCGAGACCAGCGTTGAGTGCCCACCAGGAGTGCGTCGGTAAGCGCACTGGCAATGGCGCCCACCGCTCGAGCAGTGCGCCGAGGCCGAAGCCCAACACGTAGACGATCGGTGGCGGGAACGGCACGGCGGGGCCGCGGTCGTGCGATGCGTCGGCAGGGGGCATGATGGTGACGCTTACACGCGGGCGTTCGGGGGAGGCATGAGCGTGCTGAACTCACGCGTGGGCATGCGCCCGCCACCGCGCAGCCCCGAGATGATGTCGTCGGCGCGATCATCGTCGCAGCCCAGGGACCGCAGGCTGTGGTATGCCATGCCGAACGCGAGCTCGCGCTCGCCCATCATCGCACGCGACACCCCGAGTCGTTCGAACAGCGTCTGCTCCTCGTCGCTGTGCGTGCGCACGATGATGTCGATCTCGGGATTGCGGCTGCGCGCCATGCTGATGATGTGTCGCGCGTGGTAGGGCTCCGGCGTGGCGATCACGAGCAGCTTCGCATACTCGGCGTGTGCCTGCTCGAACACCGCCGACTGCGTGGCGTCGCCGTAGATGGCCGGCACGCCGATGGTGCGCATGGCTTCGACGACCCGTCGCTCGCTCTCGATGGCGACGAACGGCACGCCCATGCGCTGCAGGGCATCACCAATCGTGCGCCCGACACGGCCGTATCCGATGAGAATCGCATGATTGGGCTGCATCGCCGCGTAGACATCGGTGGCCATCATGCGCGGCTCGCGCTGTCGCTCCAGACGCGCGAGCAATCCGGGCGTGCGGGCGATGGCGCCGCCGACTCCGTCGAGCAGGCGGAAGAACAGCGGATTGAGCACGATCGTGACGAGTGCCGCCGCGAGCACCAGGCTCCGTTCTTCTTCCGACAGCACACCGATGGACACGCCCAGCCCGGCGAGGATGAACGAGAATTCGCCGATCTGTCCGAGGCTCGCACCAAGTCGCAACGACGGACGCAGGGGGTGGCGCAGCAGCACCATCAGCACGGCCGCGGCGACACCATTGCCGATCCAGACGACTCCCGCCGTCGCCGCCACCCTGAGTGGTTGCGACAGCAGGATGGTCGGGTCGATGAGCATGCCGATCGAGACGAAGAAGAGCACGGCGAAGGCGTCCTGCATCGGGAGTGCGTCCGCACCGGCACGATGGCTGAGATCGGACTCGCTGATGACCACACCGGCGACGAAGGCGCCGAGCGCGAACGAGACACCGAAGATCGACGCGGCGACGACGGCGACACCGAGCGAAACCGCGAGCACCGACAACGTGAACAGCTCGCGCGATCCGCTCTTCGCGACGCGCGTCAGCAGCCACGGCACCGCGCGTCGCCCGATCACACCCATGAGCACGACGAACGCGACGACCTTGAGCAGCGTCAATCCGATCTGGAGCGCGAGGCCACCGGTGCCTGCCGTGCTCCCCGTGATCGCACCCATGCCGCCCAGCACCACTGGCAGCAGCACCAGCGCGATGATGACACCCAGATCCTCGACGACGAGCCAGCCGACGGCCACCCGCCCATCGAGCGAGTCGAGCAGGCCGCGGCTCTCCAGCGTCTTGAGCACGACGACCGTACTCGCGACCGAGAGCGTCAGTCCGAATACAGTGGCTGCGGGCCACGACCACGCCCACGATCGCGCGAGCAGCATGCCGAGCGCGCCGGCGATGAGCATCTGCACCGACGCGCCGGGCAGCGCGATGCGCCGCACGCGCATGAAGTCGCCGGGTGAGAAGTGCAACCCGACGCCGAACATCAGCAGGATGACACCGATCTCGGCGAGCTGCTGAGCCAGCGCGACGTCCGCCACGAACCCCGGCGAATGGGGGCCGAGGAACATGCCCGCCACCAGATAGCCAACGAGTGGCGGCAGCCCAAGCTTCGATGCACCGAACCCGAACACGAACGCGGCAGCGAACGCCGCGGCGAGTGTCAGCAGGAGTGCGGTATCGTGCGGCATCGAATTCGAGGCGGGCAGCAGTTCAGGTGAAGGCGATCAGGCGCGGGCCGCGAGGGGGGTGCGCTGCCCAACCTGCCCTTCGCGAATTCGCCCGCCAAGCCAGGCAAACGGCATGACGAGCAGCAGCGAGACCACATGATACCACGCCGGCGCCGTGTTCCACATCGCGACCGTGCCTGCGATGTTGAAGACGAGACCGAGGGCACCCAGAATGAGCGCATGCTTCATCGGTGCGCGGCCGGCGATGACGGCGGCGAGGTAGCAGCCGGCGACCGCGAACACGCCCACGTAGAACATCGTGAAGAGGAGCATGCCGGTGTTCGTGACGGCGCCCGCGGCGTCGAACATTTCCGGCATCCGGCTCCGGACCAGCGCGTCGGTACCGAACGATGCTGCGCCGATGACGAGAAAGCCGATGACGATGGCGAGGATGCTGCGACCCATGGGAGTGCTCCGGTGGAGGGGGAGTGTGCTGGGGCGGAAAGAACGGTGCTGCGGTGTCAACAGATGACAGGGCGACGCTACGACAGGCCGTCATCGAGCGCGAGCAGGGCGAACGTCGCCAGCCAGTGCTCGCCCGCGTAGTCGCCGGCCACATGCGGCAGGCTCGCGTCGAGATGCCGCGCGATCGTCTCTGCAACGACACCGGCGCGATCGTCACCGGCAGCCCAGCCACGCGCCAGCATGCGCCAGCACCATGCCCGACTGAGATTGAGCCCGTCCAGGTGCGCGATCTTGCCGTCACTCCGGTCGCTCACCGTGGCCGGTGTGAACAGGCTCGCGGGACGGCGATGCGCGATGCCGGGCAGGAATGCATCGAACCAGGTCGCGAATGCGTCCGGATCCATCAACCGTCGCATGCACTCGGCCTCCATCAGCGCCGACGACAGAAAATCGTCGCCGCCCGGCTCCCACGCCTGGCAACCGATGTCATGCGCGAACCACCGATGTGCCGCGTCGTGCAGCGCATCCCGCAGCGTGTCGTGTCCCGTCACGTGTGCGTACTCGTGGGCCAGTGTCACGGCGAATGCACTGTTGAAGTGCGTGCCGACGCGGATCGGGTACGTGGCCTTGGGCAGGAACGCCAGGAAGCGTGCGACGAACACGTCGGCCAGCGGCGCGACTGTGGCCGCCCATCGCTTCCCCTCCTCGCCCTCCTGCATCCGGAGTTCGGCGGCGAGCATCAGCAGCCATGCCCAGCCGTACGGACGCTCGAAGCTCGCGCGTGATGGATGCGCTGCGTAGGTGGTTTCCACGGCGATGTTGTCAGCCGTGAGCCGCTCGTCGAACAGCGCGCGAATGGCCGCAGCCTGCGGAATGTCCGGGTAGCGGCGGAGCAGACGGGCCATGGTCCAGTACCCGTGCACGCACGAATGCCAGTCGAAACTGCCGTAGAAGACCGGATGCAGCGCGCGTGGGCCCCGCACATCGTCCGCGCCCAGCATGATGTGATCGAGCTTGTTGGGATACTCACGGCCCACGTGGGACAGTGCGAGCCCGGCGAACTTTTCCGCGTACGGCGCGGCTGCCCGGGTTGGCGACATCCGGTGATTCTCACTCATCGGGCGCGATACACGAACACGTACATGAGCACGATGTTCGCGACGAGGAGCATCAACGCGGTCGGGATCTGCGCCTTGATCACGCCGTACCGGTCGCGCAGCTCGAGCAATGCGGCGGGAACGATGTTGAAGTTGGCGGCCATGGGCGTCATGAGCGTGCCGCAGAATCCCGACAGCATGCCGATGGCGGACATCGCGACGACATCGCCGCCGAACTGCCCGACCACCAGCGGCAAGCCAATGCCGGCCGTCATCACCGGAAATGCGGCGAACGCGTTGCCCATGATCATCGTGAAGATCGCCATGCCGACACCGTATGCCGCGACCACCGCGAAGGGGCTGCCGAGTGGCAGGTACTCGCCGGCGAGCGTCGAGATTGCCGTACCGACACCAGCGGCCGCGAACACGGCGCCCAGTGCGGCGAGCGACTGCGGCAGCACGGCGGCCCACCCCACCGAATCCATGAGGCGGCGCGCTTCGACAATCGGCGTCGACAGCCTGGGACGCAGCATGAGCACACCAGTGAGCAGCGCCAGCAGCGTGGACAGCCCGAGCGAGATCGGCGTGACCTGCTTCGGATCCATGACGGTGTAAACGCCGATTGTCCCGCCCTTGAAGATGAATGTCCCGAGCAGCGTACCGATGGGAATCACGAGCACGGGAATGAACAGGCGATTGCCCCACCGCGCCGCACTCGCCACACGCTCGGCGATACTCGCGCCCGCGTCCTTGCCCTGCCCCATCCCAAGGCTCGCCACCCCGACCATCGCGATCACCAGGAATCCGTTCGCGCGATCGGTGAGATACGAGCCCACGAGAAACGTGACCGCGTAAATGCCCCAGAACGCACTGTTTCGCCATCGGCGCGGATTGCTGCGATCGAGCATGTTCACGATCGCGACCCCTCCGACGAGCACACCCATCAACCGGTACAGCAGCTCCAGACCGATCATGAGCGCACCTCGGTGGCGTCTGCGGGAGCCGTCCCTGGCGGGACGCTCGCCGACGCACTTTCGGCCCCGGGTGCACTCCGTTTCACACGCGCCGCAATGTTCCGGTCGAGGAGCAGCAGGCGCACGCCATGGATGATGAAGGCACAGATCGCTGTTGGAATGGCCCAGAGCGCGAGCGCCAGCGGTTCGACCGAGATGCCGTTCTGGTCGAGAAACCCGCGAATGAGCAGGATCGAACCGATGGCGATGAAGATGTCCTCGCCGAAGAAGTAGCCGACATTGTCCGAGGCCGCGGAATGCGAGCGAATGAAGTCCCGCACATCCGGTGAGAGCTCGCCATGACGCACCTCGGCCGCGCCTTCCGCCATCGGCGCTATCAGCGGCCGCACCATCTGCGCGTGGCCGCCCAGTGAGGTGAGACCGAGCGCAGCGCTGACCTGCCGCAACGTCATGTACGCGAGCAGCACACGGCCGGTGGTCGCAACGCGCAGGTCGCCGATCAGGTCGCGCGCCCGTTCCTTGAGGCCGGACCGCTCCAGCAGCCCGATCACGGGAAGCACCAGCCAGACGATCGCGACGTAGCGGCTCTCGATGAACGCGCGCCCGAAGGCGTCGACCACCTCGAGCAGCGGCTTGCCACTCGCGACGCCGGTGGCGAGACCGGCCACCGTGACCACCAGCAGCGGGTTGAGTCGCAGCGCGAAACCGACGACGACGACGAGGATGCCGATCAGAGGGAGCATGGAGGGCGCTGGGGTTGGCCTGAGGCTGAGAGCCCGCCCAATGTGCCCCCCGGCGAGGGGGCTGTGCAAGAAAAGCCGGGCCTGACGTCTCCTGTCAGAAGGGCCGAACCTCGCACGGTGCCTCGCACCAGGAAGACCATGTCCCGTTCCCGTCTGATCCGCTCCCAGATCGCCCTGTTCCTGTCGCTCCTGGCGCCCGCCGCGCTCGTGGAAGCGCAGGGCCGCATCATCGGGCGGCTCTGTGGCGCCCCACCCTGCCCGCCGAATGCCCGCTGCGCGATGCCGCTCGCCTGCGGCACGCTGATCCGCGTCTCCAGCGCCACGACGGTCACGCTGGCGGACCGGGTGCTCCGCTACGAGATCACGGAGGTCTTCCGCAACGAGGGTGGTGCCGTCGCGGAGGCAGATTATGTCTTCCCGCTGCCCGCCGGCGCCGCGTTCGAGGATCTCAAGCTGTCGATCAACGGCGAGATGGTCGCGGGCGAGACGATGAGCGCCGACAAGGCTCGCGGCATCTACGAGGAGATCGTGCGCCGTCAGCGCGACCCCGCGCTCGTCGAGTGGATGGGGAGCGGCATGCTGCGCGCGCGCATCTTCCCGATCGCGCCCGGCGAGGAGAAGAAGGTGATCGTGCGGTTCCAGAGTGTCGCCACGCGTGAGGGCGATGCGCTCCGCATCGACTATCGCCGTGGGACGGATCCCGCAGCCGGACGCACTGCACCTGCGCCGATGCCGATGCCTCGGCCGGTCAGCCGAAGCGACATGCTCGAGGAGGAGGAGCGAGGCGCAACCTGGTCGCGCTTCACGCTCGTCTATCCGCGTGGCGACAGCTACGGCACGCCGTACTCGCCCACCCACTCGCTGCGGACGCGCGAAGACGGTCGCCTGAATCGTGTCGAGGCGCGTGGCACCGCCGGTGATGTCACGGTGCTGCTGCCACTCCGCCGCACCGACGTCGCGTCGATGAGCGTACTCACGCATGCCGTCGGCCGCGAGCCCGGATTCGCGCTGATCACACTCACGCCGCCGGCCGTGACGGGCCGCGCGACCCCGCGCGACCTGACGTTCGTGCTCGACGTGTCCGGATCGATGCAGGGGCGAAAGCTCGAGCAGGCCAAGTCAGCGGGTGAGGCTCTGCTTGCGACGCTGCGCCCGATCGATCGCTTTCGCGTGATCGACTTCAGCACGGACGTGCGTGCGTTCCGCGACGAGTGGACGGACGCGAGCGCCGAGAATCTGCGTGCCGCGCGGCGCTACCTGCGCGATCTCAAGGCCGAAGGGTCGACGAACATCAGTGAAGCGCTTCGCACGGCGCTCGAGCCGCGCAATACGGCCGGGCGCCTGCCGCTCGTCGTGTTCGTCACGGACGGCGAGCCCACGGTCGGTGAGCGCAACCCGGATGCGATCGCGGCGATCGCGGCCAACTCGCGTGGTGAGACCCGCGTGTTCAGCGTCGGCGTGTCGACCGGCGTGAATGCGGCGCTCGTCGAACAGCTCGCGCTGCAGGGGCATGGCACCGCGCATTTCGTGCGCGACGAGGAGTCGGTCGAGTCGTCGGTGTCGCTCCTTGCGCGGCGGCTCTCGGAGCCGGTGCTCACGGACGTGCGCATCACCGCGAACGGCGTGCGGCTCTCGCGGGTGCTGCCAGCCGGCCCGATCGACGTGTTCGCCGGCCAGGACGTCGTGATTCTCGCGCGCTACGACGGCAGCGGCGACGCCACGGTGCGGCTCGAGGGCAAGGGGCCGAACGGGCCGGTCACATGGAGCACGCGTGCCCGCTTCGCGGAGGAGACGCGCGCGAATCCGTTCGTCGCGCGGTTGTGGGCGGCGCAGCGCATCGGCTGGCTCGCCGCGGAGAATCGTCGCAACGGCGGCACGCGTGAACTCGACGGCGAGATCCGGTCGCTCGGCGAGCGGTACGGCATCCCGACGGAATTCTCGTCGTATCTCGTGCTCGAGCCGGGCATGAACGCGAACAGCTTCACCACGGCAGCACCGACGGTACAGCAGCAGGCTCAGATCGGCCGTGGCGCGGGGGGTGGGAGCGTGCAGGGCAAGACTGCCAACCGCGCCGTCGCACCGACCGTGAGTGCAGCCGCCGCAAGCGCACCGGCCGCGCAGGACGTTCGCTTCGAGGCGGCACGTGCCGCAGCGGAGCAGCGGGATGCACGATCGCTCCAGTCGCTCGACGACGCCTCGAGTGGCGGCAGCGCCCGCACCGTGGAAAACCGTCGCTTCACCCTGGTGAACGGTGTGTGGCGGGACGCGAACTTCGCCGACTCGCTCCGTACGGTTCGCGTGAAGCCGTTCTCTCCGCTCTATTTCGAACTCATGAAGCAGATCTCCTCCCTGCAGCCCGTCTTCGCACTCGGCGACCGCGTGATCGTCGCAGGGCGGCGTGTCGCGCTCGAGCTGTATCCGAGCGGGCTCGAACGGGCCGACGATCCGGCGCTCGCGGGCGTCGTGCGGGACTGGTGAGCCCACGCCCATGAACGACGAGGCGCTCGAACGACTGTTCCGGCTCTATCACACGCCACTGGTGCGCTATCTCACGCGCCGGCTGGGGGATCGTGACTGGGCCGAGGAGGTCGCGCAGGAGACGTTCCTGCGCGCCCTCCGTCAGGAGTCGATCACGAGCGAACGTTCATGGCTCTTTGCGGTGGCGACGAATCTCGTGCGTGACGAAGCGCGCAAGGACGAACGGCGCCGGGGCCGGCTGCAACTGCTTGCGGCAGAGGAACGCGCGCGCGAGGAGGAGCGGGTCGACGAGCCCGAGTACGCTGCCGAGTACGATGCGAAGCGCGCCGCCGAGATGGCGATGGCGCGCAAGGCTGTGGATGCGCTGGCCGAGCGGGATCGGCTGGCGCTTCTCATGCGGGAGGAAGGGTTGGACTATCACGAGATCGCCGACGCGCTTGGCCTGTCGTTCGGGTCCGTCGGCACGACGCTGGCCCGCGCACGTCGCCGGTTGACCGAGTCGTATGAGGCGCTCCAGGCTGGAGCCACGCGCGCGGAGGGGACCCATGGAGCATCCTGACGAAGGACTGATTCACACGTGGCTGGACGGCCAGCTGAGCGAGGCCGAGGCTGCGACTTTAGAGACGCACGTGGCATCGTGCGCCGCGTGTCGCGCGGCGGTGGCGGAGGCGCGTGGATTCGTCGCGGCGGCATCGCGTGTGGTGTCGTCGCTCGACGACGTGCCACGCGGTGTGATACCGAAGCCTGAGCCGAAAGCGGTGCCATCGCTGCGTCCTGCAGCGCCCGTCGCCACGAAGCGCGTGTGGTGGAGCCGGCCGCAGCTGGCCGCGGCCGCGCTGGTGTTCGTGATGGCTGGCGGCGTGATCGTCCGTGGCTTGGGCGTGGGTGACGATGTCGTCGCAACGGAAGTTTCGCAGAGCGATGTGTCCGAAGCGGCGTCTCCGCTGATGGATGGCGCCGCGCCCGCTCCACGGATCGCCGGCCCGTCCGTGCAGCGCGAGCTGGCGGAGAATGCGACCGCGGCATCGGAGCGCGTGGCGGGCAAGGTGGCGGCTCCGCGCGCGTTGGAGCGACAGGCGGCGGTTGGTGGTGCCGCGAGTGCAGCGCGTGCAACGAGCAAAGCGAGTGTGCGGGATGCCGCCCCTGCAGGGAATGCGGCGGCCGACCTCGCCGTCGCCGCTCCTGCTACGCCACCGTCCGCGACCGTCACATCGCAGCGGGCAGAGACCGTTGTGGTTCCCCTCGCGCAAGCCACGACCGGCGCGACGGGCAACGTTGCAGGTGGCCGTCCTGGTGCTGGTGCTGGTGCTGGTGCTGGAGGTGGTGGTGGCATCTCCGCGCGCAGCAGTGTCGCTGCGGCGGCGGAGCAGCGGGCGATGGCGTCCGCTCCAGCCCCCGCGCCACCGGTTGCCGCTCCCGAGGCGCAGCTGCAAGCCAAGAGTTTCGCGGCTGCTGGCTCGCCGTCGCTCGAGGGCTGCTACATGCTCCGCCTGTCGCCCGCCGAAGCGGCTGGTCGCTTCAAGAACATGCCGACACGCTTCCGGCTCGTGGATTCGCTGAGCATCGAGGGCCGGAGCTTGCGGGTCGCCTACGACCTCGACAATCCGTCGTCCAGACTGGCCTGGCTCAAGCTCGTGCCCAGCGACGGCGTTGTCTCATTTGTACTGCACCGCCTGATCGGCGACTCGACGTACACCATGATCGTGCACGTCGGAATCGCACCCGCCCCTGACAAACGGGTGGCTGTCAGGGGCGGTTGCTAAATCTGTGTTGTGGTCTGTGAACCCTACTTCGGTTCCTTGATCAGGTCCTTCACCGTGTACGGCACGCCGCTCGTCATCCAGTTCGGCGCCGGCGCACCCTTGAGGAAGTGGTCGAAGAACTGGAAGTAGCGGATCGTGAGATCCTTGCGGTTCGCCAAGCCACGCAGGCCGTGTCCTTCATTCGGATAGGCGAGCATGTACGCGTCCTTCTTCAGGTAGCGGAGCGCGCTGTAGAAGTTCATGCCTTCCGTGAACGACACCGTCGGGTCGGCGGTACCGTGCATGATGAGCACCGGCATCGAGACGTTCGGTGCATTCACGAGCGCCGACTCCGAGCGATACACGTCGGGCTTGTCCCACGGCGAGAAGCCCCAGCGGCCCTGCCCGGTCATGTAGTAACCGTGCGCGTTCTGGCCGCTGCCGCCGGTCACCTGGTACGTCCAGCCCCAGCTCTGGCTGAAGTCCGTGAACAGGTCGGTCACACCGGCGCCCATGCCGACGGCGGCGAACAGCTTCGACTTGGTCGCGATGAACGCCGCGCCCTCTCCACCATAGCTGTGGCCGTGCACGCCGATCTTCTTCGGGTCCGCGTAGCCGAGCGCGATCACCTTCCGCGTCGCGGCTTCCACGGCATCGAGCATGTCGGTGTGCGACGAGCCCGTGTGGAAGAACACGTCCGGCAGCATCGTGATGTAGCCGCGGCTCAGCGCCTCGACCGGCATCCCGCCCATGCCCGTCAGGAACGACGGCATCGCGTAGCGGTGCATCGTCCCCGAGTTCTTCTCGTAGAACGTCACGAGCATCGGGCGCTTCTGGCCCTGCACGTAGTCGTCCGGCAGCGCGAGAATGCCCTGCAGCTTGTCCCCACGACGCGTCGTGTAGTCGAACAGCACGCGACGACCCCACATGTACTCCGCCTGCTGCGGATTCGCGTTCGACAGCTTCTTCGGGTCGGCGAAGTCGGCGCCGGCGACCTGCAGGTCGGGATACTCGGCGAACGTCTGCCGCGTGAAGAGGTACGTATCGGCGTTGGTGGCACGCGCCGGGGTGGAGTACGACGCATCGCCGAAGACGAGCGTCTTGAGCTCACCGTTGGCGAGCCGGGCGAAGCCTGACTTCTTGGTGAACTCGCCGAACATCGACAGCGTGATCGGCTGCGCCAGGTCGATCTCGCGCGCGACCCGGGCGCCGCGCTTGACCGTCGAGTCGATCGGGCCGACGCGAACGTAGCGGTAGACGACGCGGTCGCGTGCGCCTGCGCCGTTCGTGAGGTTGCGCGCCTTCGATCCGTCGAGTGGCAGCACCCACAGGTCGAAGCGATTCTGCACCACCACGGCGCTGCTGTCGATCGTGAAGCCGGCAATGCCGTATGCGGGGCGCGCGACGACATGATCCTCTTCCATGTCGGAGAAGTCCGGCGCGGTGCCGCCGCCGAGGACCCGCGTGGCGCCGGAGGCCATGTCGTAGGCGCTCCACTTGCGATCCTTCCAGAACAGGTAGTAGCGGCCATCCGGCGTGAAGCTGTTGCCGCCACTCAGTTGCGCCTTGAACATCGGCGTGCGCTGGCCGGTGCGCGTGTCGACGCGATAGAAGTCGTACGCGGGCTGCTTGTAGTCCGAGATGTACGCGCGACCGTCACGTCCAACTGCCCACGGGCCATTGATCGGCAGCTCGAGATCACGCATGCCCGAATCGCTGAGCGTGATGTAGCGCGCTGCACCGATGTCGAACGCCTGGCGGAGTGTGCGGTTGCGATCGGCGTCGGCCGTGTTCATCTGCAGCGACTGCACGCGTTCGTCCTGCGTGCGCCACACGTCTACGTCGGCGATGGAATCGGTGCTGCGGCGACGTCCCGTGTCCGGTGCCGCCGACTGGCCGATGATGCCGAAGAACACGCGTGCGCCATCGTCACTGATCGCGAGCGGTGCACGGTCGCTCACCATGAAGCCCTTCGGAAAACCCGCTGCCTTCGACGCATCGAGCACGACGGCGGTACGTGTCGCGACGTCGGGAACCACGAGCAGGCGATTGTCGCGCTCGCGCATGCGCTCCACCTCGCGTCCCTTGATCACGGCCATGCCGGTACCGCGATCGTTCCACGTAAGGCGTGTGTAGCGGAGTGAGTCGTTGTCGAGAATGTCGGTGCGGCCCGACGGCAGGTCGAGCACGAAGAGGCCGTTGCCATCGCGCACCGTCGCGTCGACCGTGTATGCGAGCAGCGCACCGCTCTTGTTGAAGGCGATGTCGCCGACACTGCCGAGGAAGTGCGTGCGGCCGGTTTCGAGCGAGTGCACGAGGACGTCGGTGCCACGGGGTGCATTGCCGCCCGCTGCGGCACCAGCGCCACCGCCGCCGGGGCCTCCGGGTGCGCCACCGCCGCCACCGGTGCCCTGCGCGCCGGCGGCACCGCCGGTTGCCGGACGACGGCGGAACATCACGTGCTTCGAGGTGGGAGAGAATACCGCGCCCTGCACGTCCTGGAACGTGAGCGTGCGGCCGGTCGCGAGCTCACGCAGCTCGTAGCGGCGTGGCTGCTGGACCGCGCGTGCACCGGGTGCGCCGGCGGGCGGCTGAGTGCCGGGTTGCGTTGCGGGGGCCGGCGTCGTTCCTGGCGGGGTGATGGCGGGCGGCACTGGCGGTGTCGCGGGTGGCATCGAGACCGGCGGTGTGCCAGGTGGATTCGCTCCCGGCGGTGTGACCGGTGGAGCGGCCGCAGGCGGAGTGGCAGCTCCGGCCGGCGTGGTTGCGGTTGAGTCGCCTGGGCGAGCGCCGCCCCGTGCCGGCGGTGGCGGCTCGACGAGATACGCGACCCATCGTGAATCGGGAGAGAACTGGGCCTGCGACGCATGCGCGATCTCGACGTCCTGCCCCGTGCGCAGGTTGCGCAGCTTGAGGACAGGCTTGCCGTCGGCGGCCAGCGTGTTGGCGAAGCGCAGACCGTAGGCGACCCAACCGGCGTCGCCCGAGATCGACGCGCCTTCGATGTTGCGCCACTTCGCATAATCCGTGACGGTGAGCGGCTTCTTCCCGCCCGTCGGCCCCTGGGCCGCAAGCGCGAGTGGTGTGGCGGTGATCAGTGCGGCGGCGGATGCCAGCTGCAGCGCGCGGTGGAAGGACTGCTGGAGGGACTGCGGGAGTGACCGGCGGAGCGGACGGATGGATCGCGGAACGCGATGCAGCATCGAATGGCCTCTGGAGTGCGCGGGGAGCGCGGGCGGGAACGGGGCCGACGACGTGTCGGCCCCGCGGACATCAGTGGGGTGTGCGGGCAGGCTCGACCGGAAACTAGCGGCCGGCGAGTGCGGAGAGCGAGCCGACGGTCTGGCGCCGCTGGCTCGACCTGATGCTAGTGCTGGATGCCGAGATGGTTTGTCCCCGGACCATGCATCTGCTGGAGCGCCGACCGGCGGCGGAAGAACAGGACGATGCCGACGATCATGAGCACGGCGCCCGCCAGGAGAAAGACCCAGCCCATGATGACGGCGGCGCGCTGATCGAAGAAGAACTTGAGGAGCGAGACACCGCCCACCATGCACTGCAGCGCCGTGCGCACGTACGCGAGCAGGGTGCGCTCGTTCGCGAGCGTGGTGCGATCGATGGCGAGGATGTTCTGGAGACCGGACCCGCCGTTGCCGGAGTCGGTGTCGCCGTCTTCGTACACCGGCAGGTTGGGCAAGCGGGCTCCAGTAGGGTGTAGCGGGTCGGGTCGTGCGCGCTGCTACTGCTTCACGATGCGTAATATGCGGACGGTCTGCACGCCGTCGCTATCCGCTTCGACCACCGCGAGCCGGTCGCCGGCGATCGCGAACGGCAGGGATTCCACAGCCGCCGGCAGCCCGTCGAGTGTCGCACGCAGTCGCCCGTCCGGCGAGAACACGTTGAGCGCCTTCCCGCTCTTTCCGTGCACAGCGAGCCAAAGATCGCCGTTGTCGGCCACGGCGATGGCACGAACCGGCGCGCGGTGCGGTGGTCGCACCGGCGTCGCATCACAGCTCGCGGCGCCGTACTCGCCGACGTGCTTCCGGTAGTCCGCGTTCCCGCTGTTCCACATCGCATCCGGCAACGGCTCGGGCACGAAATCCTCCCGCACCACCCTCGCGATCGTGCGATCGCGCGCCTGGATCGCGATATCGAAGCGGCCGGTGTTGCCGACGGCGAGCGCGCCGTCGGGTCGGACGGGAAACGCGACGCGCATCGGCGCCTCGGGCCAGCTGAAGAATGTGATCCCGTCCTTGATCCGGCATGCAGTCCCGCTCGGCACCGGCGCCTGGGTCGGCTGCATCACCGTGTCTCGCTTCCCGCTGCCGAACGCCACGAAGATTCCCTCTGCGCGATTTCCGACGCGCAGCGACTGTCGCAGATACGCCCGCGTGCGCGAGACGGGAAAGAAGCGCACGTCCGGGCCACCGGTCAGACGCACCGTGCGCTCCGTGCGCAGCGGCGTCCTGCCGTTGGCGAGAAATGCGACGCGGGATTCGCCCGGGTCGTAGATCGCGAGCGTGTCGGCGAGCCATACGGCGGAGTACGGGCTACGATACTCGCCCGGCCCGCCACCGGTGCGCCCCACCACACCGAGTGACTTGCCAGTGCCGTCGAACATGGACACGCGCGCTGGCTTGGACTCGGTGACCACCAGGCGTCCGTCCGCGTGCAGCGCGATGCCGCGAAGCGTCCCGAACGGGTCGTCAGCCAGCCCCTCGATCGTGGCAACCGGCTGCAGTCGCCACCGCGCGGGCGCCTGGGCGTCGAGCGGCGCGAGCACGGCGGGAGAAACGAGCGCACCGCCGATCAGGGTGGCGCAAGCGAGTGCAGCGGTGAACGGGAGTCGGGAGCGCATGGTGGCGTGGGGCGGGTCGGGAGTCGTGGGACAGCTGAAGTTCGCCTGTCCTGGTGGCATCCGTTAGAGCGACTCACTTCCCGGACGGTTGCACTGAACGCCCAGGAATTTGGGTGCATTGCGTCAAGTCCTTTGTGCGTTAACGTTGGCCTGCGGACCTGTCACTTCTGCGTGCGCGCGCGAAGTTCTTCGCACGGTACGCTTCCTCCCCCGCCGCTGCGCCACCACTCTCAACTCGTCCGCGCTCCCCATGGCCGATTCGTCGAATGATCGCGCGTTCGACCCCGCACGTCGCGACCTGCTGAAGGGTGTTGTACTCGCCGGTGCGGGCACCCTGCTCGGCACTACCGATCAGGCGAATGCCGCGGAGGCACCGCACACCGGGCCAATCACGCTCGTCGAACCTGCACCCACCGCGTCATCGATGATCGGCGTGCCGTTCGAGAAGCATGGCACGGTGCGCGTGGCCATCGTGGGCACCGGTCTCCGGGGCAGGTCGGTGCTCCACGAGCTGTGCGGCGTCGACAATGTGCGCATCACGGCGCTGTGTGATACGGTGCCGGCCAAGATCGATGCCGCAGTCAAGCAGATGAAAGCGAGCGGGCACGACTACGAGCCAGCGCGGTTCACCGGCAGTGAGGCCGCGTACCAGCAGCTCGTGCAGCGCGAGGACATCGATCTCGTGTATACCGCGACGCCCTGGGAATTTCACGTGCCGGTGTGCCTCGCTGCACTCAAGGCCGGGAAGCATGCGGCTACGGAGGTGCCGGCCGCGTACACGATCGACGACTGCTGGAAGCTCGTCGATGCCTCGGAGCGCGCGCGCAGGCACTGCATCATGATGGAGAACTGCAGCTACGGCTACAACGAACTGCTCGTGCTCAACATGGTGCGTGCCGGTGCGTTCGGCGATCTGCTTCATGGTGGTGCCGCATACAATCACGACCTGCGCGCGATCCTGTTCGAGAATCGCGACGAGGGCCTCTGGCGGCGTGCGCATCACACGCGGCGCAATGCGAACCTGTACCCGACGCACGGGCTCGGACCAGTGGCGGCGTACATGAACATCAATCGCGGTGACCGGTTCGACTACATCGTGTCCATGAGCACACCGGCGATGGGTCTCGCCAAGTGGCGCGCCGATCACGAGCCGAAGGAATCACCGAAGTGGAAGGAGAAGTACGTCGCCGGTGATCTCAGCAGCTCGTTGATCAAGACGGCGAACGGCCGCACGATTCGGCTCGAGCACGACGTATCGAGCCCGCGTCCGTACTCGCGCATCAACTCGATCCAGGGCACGAAGGGAATTTTCGAGGACTACACCGCGCGGATCTACATCGAAGGCGACGGTGCCGCCCACCGCTGGACCGCGATCGACGGCTACAAGGCCAGGTATGAGCATGCCCTGTGGCGCGAGCTGGGCGAGAAGGCGCGCTCCGGCGGTCATGGCGGCATGGACTACGTAATGGTGTACCGCCTGGTGCAGCTGATGCGCGAAGGACTCGCGCCTGACATGGACGTGTATGACGCCGCGGCGTGGAGCGCGCCCGGGCAGCTCAGTGAACTCTCGGCAGCGAAGGGCAGCATGCCGGTCCGGTTTCCCGATTTCACGCGTGGGAAGTGGAGCGGCGCGAGAACGATGATCGGATGAGTCGTCAGCGCCGTGCTGGCTGGATGCGATAGACTCCCAGCGAGATCACCCCATCGTCGTCCGCTTCGCGCAACACGAGCCGGTCGTTGCCGAATGCGACCGGGGTGCCGGGCCGCGTCCAGCGCAGGCGGCCGAGGATGGCACCGTCCTGGCGAAATGCAGTCGCACTCCCGCCGATGTCGCCAGGCGCGATCGCGTCGACCACCCAGAGCGTGTTGTTCGGGGAGACGAACCACTGACCGTATGGTGGCATCGAATCGGCGAATGGCTTCGATCGCTCGAGACGTCGCGACTCCTCCGGGTCGACCATGCGTTCGCGCCCCGGGTCGTCGAATCGCCGAAGCCCCAGCGCTATCGAGGAATCCCGCATTGCCTGCGTCACCGGTCGGCGCTTCACCGCCACCCGGATCGACGACAGCACCGCGCCCTTGGAGTTGCGTAGGTCGATGCGGTAGCCGTCACCCGTCCCGGTGGCAACCACCGTGTCCCACGCCACGGCCATGGCACTGCGCGAGAACCCGAGCACGGTGGTGTTGAACGATTGGCGTCCACCGTAGCGCATCTCCACCTTCATCAACTCGAGGTCCGGGAGCGAGGCGACGGTGCTGGTGTAGCCCGTCGTCGGCGCGACCACCATGACGGCGGCCGTGGGACGGGTGACACCATCCGCGGCACCGTTCTGAACCAGGCCACTCGTGGACAACACGAGCTCACCGCCGCGCAGCATGCCCACCGGCTTCACGAAGCTGCCGTTCGTCATCGCGGGCAGCGGCTTGGTGATCACGAAGCCCTTGTCCACCACGATCCAGTTGATGCGCGCGTTTGCAGCATCCGTGATGATGATGGTGTCACCGCGCGTGCGCGACATTCCCCCGGGCGCCATGATTTCGCCAGGTCCCTTGCCTTGCCGACCAAGGGATTTCCCGCCCTTTCCGTCCGGCGCGAAGAGCAGCAATCGGTTACCGATCGACGCGAGCGTCACGAGCCGGCCATCCGACAGCAGCTCCACCTCCCAGGCATTCGTGAGGTCGTGGTTCGGTGCATGTGCGCCGCCTGCTGTAGCGACCGGTGCCGGTGCCAGCGACCATTGCGGCGCCCGGTCGAATGCGTTGGCGGCATGGCTGAGTACGTCGAGCTCGCCGAGCTTCGGCTTGGGAATGGAATGGAGTGGAAGCACCGGCGACGACGCGATGGGCTGCGCGTGCAGCGAGTTCACCACGGCGAGTTCGCCGGAGGCGACGAACATCAGGCAGCACAGCATTTCACGAATGCGCATTGGAGTGACGGTGACGGTGAGACCGCACGAACTGCTGGCCGGCGTGGCGCCCGACGACGCCGGCAAATGTACCGCAGGCGGTCGACCTCCGGTACGGTTCCCGACGGGAAGCGCCAGTGCGCTCGCGACGGCTTCGGAAGCGACCTCCTGTCCGACTTGCGTGCCCATTGCTTGCACATGCAGTGCAGAAGGCCAATGTTGCGCCCGCTCCTCCTGTGTGTCGGTTCCCGTCCCATTCAAGACTCCCGCATGACACGCCCAGCCGCATCTCCTGCCTGTCGCCATGCCGTTTGCCTCGCATTGTGGAGCGCACTCCTCCCCGCAGCGTTGCACGGCCAGCGCACCGCGCCCGCGACTGCTGCAACCCGCGCCGCCGACGGCGACTGGACGGCGTACCATCGTGATCTCGCCGGCACACGCTACTCGCCGCTGGCCGACATCACCGCGGACAACGTCTCCGGCCTGCAGGTGGCATGGACATGGCGCCCCGACAGCGGTGCCGCGACACCCGAGTACAAGAACGAGAGCACACCGCTCATGGTGGACGGTGCGCTCTACTTCACGACGGGCATCAATCGCGCGGTCGTGCGGGCCGATCCCGTGACGGGCAAGAGCCTCTGGCGGTTCGAGCTCGATGAACGCGCGCGCGCATCCGTCGCACCGCGGCGTGGCAGCGGGCGCGGCGTGTCGACGTGGGGGAGCGGCGCGAATCGCCGCATCTATTACGTCACGCCAGGCTTCCAGCTCGTCGCACTTCTGGCGAGCACGGGCAAGCCGATCACGTCATTCGGCGTGAATGGTGTCGTCGACCTCAAGACGCTGCTCGGCGTTCCGATCGACGTGAACACTGCCGCGATCGGCTCGAGCTCTCCGCCGCTGATCTTCGAGAACACGATCGTCATCGGGCCGGCGCTCGAAGTCGGCCTGCGCCCCGCGTCGCGCCGCAACGTGCCGGGACGCATCCTCGCGATCGACGCGCGCAGCGGCGCGATGCAGTGGCGCTTCAACACGATTCCGCAGCCCGGCGAATTCGGCAACGACACGTGGAAGGACAGCTCGTGGGCCTTCACCGGCAACACCGGTGCGTGGGCACCACTCTCGCTCGACGCGGCGCGTGGCCTGCTCTACCTGCCCGTCGAAGCGGCGACGGGCGACTACTACGGCGGGCATCGCCCCGGCAACAATCTCTTCTCGTCGTCGGTCGTCTGCCTCGACATCCGCAACGGCAGGCGGAAGTGGCACTACCAGATCGTGCACCACGACATCTGGGACCTCGACGTCACCACGGCGCCGATTTTAGCCGACGTGCGCGTGGGCAATCGCACCGTGCCGATGCTGGTGCAGCTCACGAAGCAGTCGTTCGCATACGTGCTCGATCGCACGACAGGCGTGCCGGTGTGGCCGATTGTCGAACGTCCGGTGCCGGTGTCCGACGTGCCGGGTGAAGTCTCCTCGCCGACGCAGCCGATCCCCACGAAGCCGGCCGCGTTTGACCGGCAGGGATTCACCGCGGATGACCTCATCGACTTCACGCCCGCGTTGCGCGCGAAGGCCGTTGAACTCGTGAAGCCGTATCGCTTCGGGCCGCTCTTCGCTCCGGCATCACTCACGGCCGCACCCGATGGCACCAAGGGCATGCTGGCGATTCCCGGCTCGCTCGGCGGTGCGAACTGGGAGCACGGCGCGATGGATCCGGAAACGGGCATGCTGTACATCGGCTCGCACACGGCGCCCGCGGTGCTCGCGATGACGCAGAACCCACGCGTGTCGGACATGAACTACATCCTCGATCGTGGCACCGTGCCGACCGTCGATGGACTGCCACTCGTGAAGCCCCCCTACAGCCGCATCACCGCCATCGACCTGCGCACCGGCGATCACGCATGGATGAAGCCGAGTGGCGACACTCCGGCATCGGTGCGCGACAACCCGGCTCTGCGCGGTATCACCATTCCCAACACCGGCGGCTTCGCGCGCCCCGTGATGATGGCGACGAAAACGCTGCTCTTCACCGCCGAAGGCTACAACGGCGCGCCGGTGATTCGCGCGCTCGACAAGCGCACCGGCGCGGAAGTGTGGCGCATGACGATTCCGGGATCGGTGAGCAGTTCACCGATGACGTTCCGGCATCAGGGCAAGCAGTACATCGCGTTCTGGGTCGACGACGCACGGGCGCGACGGCCGTCGGAGCTCATTGCTCTGGCGCTGCCGTAGCACCGGACGATGCGAGCGGGGCTTGTGACAGCCAGGTGATCGCCGCCGTCACGTCGTTGTAAAACACGCGGTAGTCCCCCTCGCCGAATGCGAGCCGGGCCAGGTAGGCGAGCCGAGTGTTCGGCACGACGATCGCACGGCGCAGTTGCAGCCCCTCCAGCGATTCATCGAGCCGACGCTGCTCGAGCGGCACGTCGACCGTCGGCGAGATCATCTCCAATGCATCGTACAGCACGCGATGCACGCGTGTCTCCCGCGTATCGCGGGCGATCTGCACGACGCGGTCCTGGCATTCCTGCAGCAGCGCTTCAGTCGGCAGGCTTCGCCGACCGGTTCCACCCAGAGCTGGCTGTTCATGCTGTTGCCGTGACAAGTGTTGAAAGTGATGGCGTACCAGGCTCGATCATGCGGGTTTGTCTACCGCTCGCGCCGTCCGTTCGGCCGCCGCTGCGGGAAGCGTTCCGTTCTGCACGAGGAGCCGCGTGAGCTCACCGACCACGAGCTTGAGCTCCGTGATCTCGGCCCGCAGGGTGAGCAGCGCCTGCTCCTGGGTTTCGTCACGAAGCGACTGCGAGGCGAGGCGCGCACGCATGGAGCCCATGTCGCTCTCGATGTCGTCGATGTCGAGTTGCTGCCCGATGTTGCCCAGCATGAACATCCGTGCCCAGCTCATGGTGCGTTCCTGGTGAAGTGACCGGCGATGCCGGAAAACCGGAGAA
Organism: Gemmatimonadota bacterium; assembly: GCA_040387895.1. Classification (GTDB taxonomy): domain Bacteria; phylum Gemmatimonadota; class Gemmatimonadetes; order Gemmatimonadales; family Gemmatimonadaceae; genus Gemmatimonas. The sequence goes on along the minus strand of JAZKCW010000034.1, from coordinate 16,024 downwards.
GCGCTTCGTCCCCGGGGCGCGGGTTCGCGCCCAGCAATCTTGTCGCCCTCTGCATCGCCGCGTAGCATCACCTGATGCGCACGCTCTCGCGACTCATAGCAGCGGCATCGCTTGCCGCGCTCCCGGGGGCCCACGCGGCCGCCCAGAACCCGCCACGGGCCGACTCCACGCCCACGGCACCTCCCGCAGCCCCGCCGGCCGCGCGACGCGATCCCACCAACACCCTCCCGCTCGTCACGAGCCGCACCGCGCGGTTCACGACGGACGAGGGCACGTGGATATCGGTCGACGTTTCGCCCGACGGTGGCACCCTCGTCTTCGACCTGCTGGGCGACATCTACACGCTGCCGGTGGCGGGTGGCAAGGCGACGCGGGTCATCGGCGGCACGTCCGTGGATGCGCAGCCCCGCTTCTCGCCCGACGGGAAGACGCTGGTGTTCACCTCGGACCGGAACGGCGCGGACGCGACGTGGCTGGCGGGTGTCGACGGGCGCAACCTGCGGCTGCTGGCTCCCGGCGGCATGCATCCCGTGTTCACGCCGGATGGCCGACAGGTCATCACGGGCAACCGGCTCGTCGACGTGCGCGGTGGCGCGGGCATTCCGCTCGCGGGCGTCGGCACCGCGGCCAGCTTCACCGCCGATGGCCGATACATCTGGTTCCAGACGGGCACGCAGGCCGCGAAGTACGACCGCACCACGGGTACCGTGTCGAGTCGCACGAACCTGCCCGGCGGCGCGCTGCGCCCGATGGTCACGAAGGACGGCAAGCGCCTCGCGTACTTCACGCGCTACGAGGCGAAATCGGCGCTCGTCGTGCGCGATCTTGCGACTGGCGGAGAGCAGTGGGTAACACTCGGCACGCAGCCGGAATCGTACGTGCCACCACCAGCCTTCCAGGGTCAGCTGCCACCGGGTGCGCCTCCGCCACCCACACCGGCACCAACGGGCATCGGTCCGCTTCCCTCATCGGCGTGGATGCCTGACGAGCGCGCGATCGTCACCGCCTTCGGAGGCAAGCTGTGGCGGGTTGACGTGCCCTCCGGACGACGCACGGCGATTCCCTTCACCGCCGACGTCGAGCAGTCGCTGGGCGCGCTCGTTCGTGGTACACACGCGATCGGTGACTCGGTGATGGCGCGCGAGATCCGCGAGCCCGCGCTCTCGCCCGACGGGCGCCGCGTGGCGTTCACCGCACTCGGCAAGGTCTGGCTCATGGACCTGCCGAACGGCGCGCCGCGACGGCTCACGAACACGGCGGGGGTCGTCGAAATGTCGCCGACGTTCACGCCGGATGGACGCGCCGTCACGTACGCCACGTGGACCGACGCCGCGGGTGGGGACATTCATCAGGTCAACGTGGCTGGTGGCGTGCCACGCAACCTCACCCGTGCGCCGGCCATGTACACGCGCATCAACTACACACCGGACGGCGGGCGTCTCCTCTTCGCACGCGCACCGCGCCATGCATGGACGACGGCGGTGAACGAGAGCGGCGTACAGCCGCGTACGGCCAACGGTGCCGGCACTGAGCTCAACTTCGAGCTGCGCTGGATGTCGCCCGGCGGTGGAGCGCAGACACCAATCACGATGGTCGCCGATGTCGGCGTGCTCCCGCTCGGGGGATACCCGCACTTCACCACCGATACGAGCCGCGTGTTCTTTCACGATGGCACCGGACTCGTTTCGGTCGCGTGGGATGGCTCCGACCGCAAGGTGGTGCTCTCGCGTGCGACGCCACAGACGGTGCTCGCGCCGGACGGCGTCCGTGTGCTCGCCAAGGCCGGTGCGCGCCGGCACATCTACATGTTCGAGCGCCCACAGGTCACGGATTCGGTGACCGTCGACCCGACGATCGCGCAACCCGTCGTTCCCATCCGTCGCCTCACGCGCGCCGGTGGCGACTTCCCATCGTTCTCGCGCGACGGCAGCAAGGCGGTGTGGAGCTACGGCGCCACCCTCTACGTGTACGACATCGCGCAGGCCGACCGCATCACGGCGGATTCACTCGCCGCAGCGCTGAACCGCCCGCAAGCGCCCGGAGCGACCCCACAGGCAGCGCCACCGGTCACCCCGCCCGTCGCGCCACCGGTGCAGCCGCCAGTTCAACCACCCGCTCCGCCCGGAGCCCCTGCGGCGGCCGACACCACGCGGCGACCCCCCGCTGCTGCAACGGATTCCGGCACACGCTGGGCACCCGCCTACGAGGCCACGCGTCACGATGTCCGCATTGCCGTCGCCGCAGACAAGCCGGCTGGGTCCGTCGTGCTGCGCGGCGCGCGCGTCGTCACGATGAAGGGCAGCGAGATCATCGAGGACGGTGACGTCGTCATCACCGGCAATCGCATCACGGCCGTCGGTGCGCGCGGTGCCGTCGTGGTGCCCAAGGGCGCCACGGTGATCGACGTGAAGGGCAAGACGATCCTTCCCGGCTATGTCGACGTGCACGCGCAGCTGTCGGCGCCAGGCCAGGTACATCGCACGCTCATCCCGCAGTATCTCGCAAACCTCGCCTTCGGCGTGACCAGCACGCGCGACCCGGAAGCGCAGACCACGGACATCTTCACGTACGGCGAGCGCGTCGACCTCGGCGAGCTGCTCGGGCCACGCGTGTTCGCGACGGGGCCCACGATGCTGGACGCGGAGTCGATCCTGCGCACCAATGGCGACGCTCGCACGTTCATCGGCCCGTACGCGAGCAGCTATCGCACCGGCACGATCCGCGGCGATCTCTCCGCGACGCGCGCGGACCGGCAGCGATTCCTTACGGTAAGCCGCGAGTTCGGCCTCACTGCCGTGGAGAACGGTTCGCCGGACTTCCGGAAGAGCCTCAGCGCCATCCTCGATGGTTACGCCGATCATCAGGGTGCGTACGAGATCTTTCCGCTGCAGAACGACGTCGCGAAGCTGATCGCCGAATCGGGCCTCACCTACACGCCGCTCCTGCTCGGCCGAGTGGGGGCGCGGAACGGCATGGAGCACATCGTCGCCACGGAATCGCCGCACAGCGACCCCAAGGTGCGGCGGTTCGCATACCATCGGGACCTCGACCGGATGACACGCGGCCGCATCACGTGGATCGCGGCGGATGAATATCCGTTCGACCTCGTCGCGCAGGGCGCCGCGCGGGTCGTCGCCAACGGCGGCAAGGTCGCACTCGGCTCGAACGGACGCGTGCAGGGACTCGCGCTGCACTGGGAGATGTGGCTGCTCGCGAAGGGCGGCATGTCCAACCACGACATCCTGCGATCGGCCACAGCGTCCGGCGCGGAATCCATTGGTGCCGGCGCGCAGCTCGGGACGCTCGAGACGGGCAAGCTCGCGGACCTGCAGGTGCTCGATGCCAACCCACTCACCGATATCCGGAACACCAACTCCGTGCGCTACGTCATGAAGAATGGACGACTGTACGACGCGAACACGCTCGACCAGGTCGCGCCGACGCGCCAGCGGATGGCACCGCTCTGGTGGAGTGCATTGGATCCCGACGAGGAGGATCGCTGATGCGCGCGCTCACAATGACTGGTGCACGCGTTGCACTCTCCGCTGCACTGCCCGCACTGGTGATCGTGCCCGCTCTCGGCGCACAGTCCAACTCGGCCGCCAGGACGCCTGAGTACACAGTCATCGCGGGGTCAGCGCCGCGTGACCTCACCAACACCCTGCCGCTCAAGACGACGCGCATCGCGCGCTTCACAGTAGACGAAGGCACGTGGATGTCGCTCTCGGTCTCGCCCGACGGCCGCACGGTGATGTTCGACCTGCTCGGCGACGTGTACACGATCCCGATCGCCGGCGGCAAGGCGAAGCGCATCCTCGGCGGCAACCAGATGGACGTGCACCCGACGTTCTCGCCGGACGGCAAGCGCATCGCGTTCATCTCCGACCGTTCCGGCAGCGACCAGCTATGGACCGCAAACGCCGACGGCAGCAACCCGGTGCGACTCTCCAGGCTCGAAGCGGGCTCGATGTCGTTCCCCGTGTGGACACCAGACGGAGAGTACATCCTCGGCGCGCAGAACCTGTATCACTTGACGGGCGGCGAAGGGGTGCGCGTGCCGTTCGGCGCGGGCGTCACGACGTTCTCGCCCGATGGGAAGCGTGCATACACGTCCAACCGAACGGGCCAGATCACCCTGTACGATCGCGGCACCGGACGCAGTCATGTCGTGGTGAGCAACCCGGGCGGCGCGATGCAGTCGGCGCTGAGCCCGAACGGAAAAAAGATCGCGTACTTCACCCGCCACGACAGCCACACGGCACTTGTGCTGCGCGACCTCGAGAGCGGCGACGAGCGGATCCTGCAGGGCAACGTGCAGCACGACGCCAGCCAGCGATCGGCGAGCCTGGGCGTGATGCCGAATCCCGCATGGTTGCCGGACGGGAGCGCGATACTCACGTCCTTCGGCGGCAAGATCCAGCGGGTGGACGCGGTGACGGGCCGAGCGACGACCATTCCGTTCAGCGCAGACGTCGAGCAGTACATGGGGCCGCTCTCACGGTTCGAGTATCCGATCGCCGATACGTTCATCGCGCGACAGATCCGCGATGCCGCGCCATCTCCCGACGTGAAGCGCCTCGCGTTCACGGTGCTCGACAAGCTGTACCTGTCCGACCTGACGGGTGGGACGCCCAAGCGCGTGACGCCGGCGACGAACGTCGTGGAGCATTCGCCCGCGTGGTCGCCGGATGGGCGGCAGGTGGTGTTCGCCACGTGGACGGATGAAGCCGGCGGCGATCTCTATCGCGTGAACGCCGACGGTACGGGGCTCCGGAAGCTCACGAGTGTGTCGTCGTACTACTACCGCCCAGTGTTCTCGCCGGACGGCAAGCGCATCGTACTCGCGACCGGACCATGGGTGCCGCGCCGCAACTACGTCGACCGGTTGAGTGGTGCGATGGACGAGGCGCCGTTGAGCCTGTCATGGATGAACGCAGAAGGTGGCGAGCTGCACGAGATCGTCGACATCGGCGGTGTGTCGTCGATGCCGGATGGACCGCTGGCGCACTTCGGGCCGGACACGAGCCGCATACTCTACACGGCGCAGGGCGGCCTGCAGTCCGTCCGGTGGGACGGCTCCGACCGACGCACCGTGTACACCGGCGATCCCGTCATGCTGTCACCGACGGGCACGCACGGCTTCGCGATGAACGCGAGCACCAAGCGTGTGTCCGTCTTCCCGACGCCGTCGGTGGGCAGTGCGATCGCGCTCAATGCGCGCACGGACCGCCCGCTCGTGCCATCGCAGACCGCCATCGAAGTAGGCGCGGAGTTCCCGGGCTGGAGCAAGGACGGCAAGTACCTATACTTCTCGCTCGGGCGCTCGTTCTTCCTGTACGACATCGCGGCCGCGACCCGTGCGCGCGGTGACTCGTTGCGCGAGGCGTGGGCCAAGCGCTTGGCCGGTGACACGCTCCCGGTGCCGGGTGCCGATACGCTGCCATTCCGTGCGGTGTACACGCCCGCGCGGTTCGAGATGAAGATCGACGTCGCGGCGCAGAAGCCGACGGGCTTGGTAGTGCTCCGGGGTGCGCGCATCATCAGCATGAAGGGTGACGAGATCATCGAGCGCGGCGACATCGTGGTGACGAACAATCGCATCACCGCGGTCGGGCCATCGGGGAGCGTCACCGTACCCGCGGGCGCCACGAGCATCGATGTGGCGGGCAAGACGATCATCCCGGGCTATGTCGACGTGCACGCGCACACGTGGCCGTCACCCGACGTGCACAAGACCGCCGTGCCTGCGTTCCACTCGAACCTCGCGTTCGGCGTGACAACGATGCGTGACCCGCAGACGAACACCAGCGCGGTGATCACCTACGGCGACCGCCTCCGCTCCGGCGACCTGCTCGGGCCCCGGCTGCTCGGTACGGGCCAGGGCATCTTCAGTGGTGAAGGCATCAACACGCTGCAGCGTGCGCGCGAAGTGATCCGGCGGTACGCCGAGTATTACCAGACGCAGACGATCAAGCAGTACCTCGCGGGCAACCGGCGCACGCGGCAGCTCGTGGTGGCAGCGACGTACGAGAACAAGTTGACGCCGACGACCGAAGGTGCGGGCGACTTCAAGATGAGCATCACCGAGATGCTCGACGGCTATGCGGGGCACGAGCATGCCTACGAGATCTGGCCGCTGTACAAGGATGTCGCGCTGCTGTCGGCCGCGAGCGAGATCACGTACACGCCGACCATGCTCGTCGCGTACGGCGGCCCCGAGAACAAGTACTACATGATCGCGAAGGAGAATGCGTACGAGGAGCCGCGGCTGCGCAACTTCACATTCCAGCCCGACCTCAACCGGCGCACACGGCAGGGGGTCTGGGCGCCCGAGGACGACTTCATCTTCAAGGGCGTCGCGACGGCGGCCGCGAAGATCGTCGCGCACGGCGGCGCCGTCGGCGTGGGCGCGCACCACGAGGTCCAGGGCATCGGCACACCGTGGGACCTGCTGCTGATCGGGTCGGGCGGCATGCCGGCGCACGACGTACTGCGTGTGGGCACGATCTTCGGTGCGCGGTCGATCGGGCTCGCGCGTGATCTGGGATCCGTGGAAGTCGGCAAGCTCGCGGACCTCATCGTGTTCGACGCGAATCCGCTGGCCGACCTCCGCAACATCCTCAAGGTGAAGTACGTGATGCGGAACGGGACGCTGTTCGACTCGGAGACGCTGGACGAGGTGTGGCCGCAGCCGCGCAAGCTCGAACGGCGGTGGTGGATGGACTGGCTGCCGCCGCGCTAGCGCGCACACGGACCCTCGAGCGGGGCGTGCCCGGCGGAGTCACTCCGCGCGTGCGCGCCCCGCTGTCGTCTCCTCGTTGCGCCATCCGTTGTGCCACACGTCGCGGAACATCGTCGCCGACAGCCAGAGCAGCACGAACGGCAGCAGCACGATCATCGCCACCACGACTGTCTGCAGGATGCCTTCCGGCGGCGATTGCATCAGCCAGCGCGCGTAGATCCCCAGCACCGCGACCGCCAGCAACACGCCTGACGCACTCGCCAGCAGCATGCCGCGTCGTGTGGCCCTCGGCGCGTACCAACGCCATGCAGCCCCGAGTGCCCAGGCCGACGCGACCGAACGGGTGAGGATGCCCACCGTCGAATCCCCAGCCACGAGATGCGCCACCACGGCAATGCTCAGCATCAGCAGGACAACGAGCAGCGGATTCTTGCCGTAGCGCGACGACATGGATGAATTGGGCATGATTGGCAATAGGCAAGCAGGTGAATGCGCCCGCTATAGCCTTCAGAACTCCGCGCGCGCACCAAACGTGAACCAGCGCCCGGGCATCGGATAGCCCGGCAGGTAGGTGTACGCGCGGTCGAGAAGGTTGTCCGCGCTCACAAAAAGTTCCGTACGCGCTCCACGCCGTGATACCGGCACGGCAAGACGGCCGTGCCAGACGCTGAACCCATTCACCCGCTGGGTGTTGGTGGCGCTGGCCGCGCGCCCGAGCGTGTTGACGAACATGCCCGTCTGCCCATTGGCGTCGACGCTCAAGCGCCACCGCCGTGCATCCCACACGGCGCCACCACTGAAGGAGCGCGCGGGCGCGCTCGGCAGCGATGCGAGCGATGGCTCGAGCCACGTGCCGCTGCCGAAAAGCGCGACACCGGCGCCGGCGTCCAGACGTACCGACGTCTCGATGCCACGCATGCGATACGCCCCCAGATTGCGGAAGCTCGGGGGCACCGAAGCCGGCGTAAACGCAAACAGGTAGCGCTCGCTCACGTCGTCGCGGAATGCGACGGCGTCCACGCTGACCCGTCGCGCTTTTCCGAGTCCGTAGCCGAAGGACGCGCCCACTTCGGAATGCAGCATCCGCTCGGGCGAGAGATTCTGCCAGGAGGCGCCGAGTGCCGGGACGAGTGCCGAGATGGCCGCGGCATCGAGACCAGGATAGTTGATGCCGCGAGCGATCTGTGCGCGCAGACGCAGCCCGTTTTCGTGTTCGATCACGAGGCCCGCATGCGGTGCGATCTCGTCGGCCAGGGTGTTGTGATCGTACGCGCGCACGCCAACCGACGGTGTCCACGCCCAGCCACCCAGGATTCCCATGCGGTTCGCGATCGCGAGATGCGGCTGCAGCACGCGAAGCGTGGGCCCCTCGAAAGTGCTCCGCACGCCTGGGGCAACGCGATCGAAGCGCACGTCGCCATCGATCTCGTCGACGTCGAGCCCTGCCACGATGCTTCCACCTCGCCAGGGCGTGAGCTCCCCGCGCAGCCGGAGACCCTGCAGCGCGAAGGAGGCGAGCGTGTTGCCGTCGGGTGCCGGCTGATCGTACCAGTCGCCGTCTCCAGCGGAACGGTAGACCTGCAGCGTGCTGCGCAACCCACGGGCAGCGGATCCTGCGGTGTGATGCAGCGCGAGCGACAGCAGCGACCCTCGCGTGTCGTAGCGGCCCGTGCGCGACGATGGCTGCCCGGCGATACCGGGATCACGCGCGGAGTTGCCGACGAGCATTCCCGTGAAGGTCGCTCGCAACGCTGACGAGATGGCGAGATCCACGCGAAGCAGTCCATTCGCCAGTTGGCCGTCGGCATCGGGGCGGTGGCCATCCGAGCGTGCGAACCCCTGCGCCGCCGCGATGCCCAGCCGGCCGGTCTTCAGTGACAGGTTGGCCTGCTGAACCAGCGTGTTGAATGCGCCGCTCGCGACCGAGACGTCGCCGTGCACCCCGTCGGCCTGCGCGGCGCGCGACGACAGCCGAATCGCACTGAACGTGTTGCCGACGACCTGGGGCTGCGGACCCTTGTGCACCGTGATCGCGTCCATCGCATTCACCGGCAGCAGGTCGAGCAACGGGTGGTTCCAGACACCCATGTAGAACGGCACGTCGTCGATGAACGTCTTGAGCTCTCCGCCAGGGCGACTCGTACCGTGCCCGCGGACGAAGACGCCGCCGCCACTTCCACCGCCAAATGCACCAACCGGATTCCACCGCGAGATGGTCACGCCGGGCACGCGTCGCAGCGCCGCGGCGAGGTCGATCGCGTCGAGATCGCGAATCTGGTCTGCGCCGACGGTCGTGCGAAGCGCACCGTACCGATCGATGCTGTCGCCTTGGATGACTGGCGGTGCGCTGACGCGCACCGGTGGCAACGTGGCGACCTGCGCATGCAGCCGCGCGACTGGGCAGAGCAGCAGTGCAACCACTACCGGCAGGCCGTAGCCGCTACGAGAGGTGTGACGGGCGATGTGATGGGTCAGGGGCATTCACGCAGCTTAGGCCAGTGCATGATGCTTCTCAATGCGCGACTGAGCGCGAATGACCATCGTTCTTCAGTCTTCGCGCGACCTTCTCCCATGTCGTGGCCGACCGTGCGCGGACTGTCGCCCTTTTCTCGCATCACGCTTGCCTTTGGATGCCGTCACCGTCGCTGCCGCGGGCGCCTTCGCGGCTTTCGGTGGGCGCGGCGTGGCCATGTACAGGGTGTGCATCGGACCCGAGGTCTCATGGGCCCGCACCTGCATCGATGTCACGGCGAGCCCCCCGTGCACCAGTGCGCCCGCAAATGTCGGATCGTCGCCTACCGACCAGTACACGATCGGGCCCGGACCGCGCAGCGCGGCCATCGTGAGGCCGATGCCGTGCTTCGCGTAAAGGCGCGCACTCTCGGACATCAGCATGCCTTCGGGGCCGTTGTCGGTGTCGAGCATGATCGCGTCGAACCCACCGGGATTTGCCTGCAGCACGTTCACTATGTCGTCGTGCACGATGCGGACGCGCGGGTCACGCATCGCTTCAGCCGAGAGTTCGTATTCCGCGTTCGCGTTCCACGCGATCACTTCCGCCATGAACTCGGCGACGACGACCTCCGCGTCGTCACCGAGCGAGCGAAGTGCAGCGCGGAGCGTGAAGCCGAGTCCGAGGCCGCCGATCAGCACGCGTGCACCCGCGACGTCGCGATACGGTCCGCACGCCACCTCGGCGAGCCGGTCTTCCGACAGGTGCCGACGGGTGGACATGAGCTCCACACCGTCGGCCCGAATCAGATACGCACCGTCATGCCGGTAGAGCGCGATGACAGTTCCGTCGGGAGTGCGTGCTTCGCCAAGACGTTCGAGTGGTTTCATCGGGTGCTAGAGCTCCGCATCACGCGCGGCACCGTGTGCGGTCTGCTTGAGGAAGCTCAATGCGCTCGCGACGTTCGGGAACGACCCATGCGCCGTCGATCCGTTCGCCATCAGCAGTTGGATGTTCACGCCGACGATGCCTTCTGCTCGCGGAGTTTCCGGCATGCGCCGCGTGGGCGGCATCTGTGGCGTAGCTGGCGCGTCCGACGATGCTTCCGCCGGCCCGCCGAGCAGCCGCAAGATCTCGGTGCGTGTGGGCTCGAGCGTGACACCGTAGTGCACGAGCGTTTGCGCCGCGATGCCTTTCTCCTCACGGAGCAGCCCGAGCAGGAGGTGCTCCGTGCCGACATAGCTGTGGTTGAGATCGCGCGCTTCGGCCATGGAGAGTTCAAGGACCTTTTTCGCGCGCGACGTATACGGCAAGTCGGGCCCGGTCGCTTGCGACGCCATGCCCTGCGTGATCGTCTCGATGATTTTGTCCTTCAAGGCATCGAGGTCGGCGTTGAGATTCTGCAATGTGGCGGCCGCCACCCCTTCACCTTCCTTGATCAACCCGAGCAGCAAGTGCTCGGTACCGACGTACTCGTGACCGAGGCGATGCGCCTCCTCGCGCGATATGGCCAACACTTTCCGCACGCGTTCGGTGAAGTTGTAACCGGTGTTCATTGGTCCGCCACAGGTGAAGGTATTGGATTGTCCGGCTACTTCCCGAGCTTCGCGCGGAAGAACGCGATCGTCTTCGGCCATGCCGCCACGGCGGCCGCGGCATTCGCCGGGTTGCTGTCCTGCCCACGAAGGAAGCCGTGACCGGCACCCTCGAAGATGTGATACTCGTACGACTTGCCGAGGCGTTTCATCGCGGAATCCGTGGCGGGAATCGTCGCATTGATGCGCGCATCGTTGCCGCCGTACAGGCCGAGCACGGGCGCCTTGATCGCGGCCATCGCGTCGGCGCTCGGCGGAGAGCCGTAGTACACGACCGACGCGCCGAGCGCGGGTGATGTCGTCGCATGCAGGAACGAGCGTCCACCGCCCCAGCAGAAACCGATGATGCCGTACTTCGGCTGGGCGGCCGGCAGGGCCATGCCGTACTTCGCGACGGCGTCGATGATGCGGGTTCCGATTTCCGGCGTCACCTGCCCGATCGCGGCGCGGCCCTGGTCCTGCGCGGGGTCCGCCTTCAGATCACCGGTACGAAACATCGTCGTGAGGTCCGGCGCGATGCCGATGAATCCGTCCGCCGCCAGCTGGTCGGCCACGCCACGCGTCCACGTATTGATGCCCGTGTTCTCGTGAATGGCGATGACGACCGGTGCCTTGTCGCGACGTTCCGGATACACGACCCACGCCATCACGCTGTCCGTCGCACCGACCTTGATCGCCACCCACTCGGCGTGTCGCTTGGACGACGCGAGGCGTTCCACGGCCTTCGTGCCGGATGCGGGGATGCCTGCTTCCTGCTCGAACGCGGCGGCCGCGGCGGCCGAGGCAGTCGTGTGATTCGCGTGCTCGTCGGCAGGCGCCGCAGGGGCATCAACCGGCGAAACATCCTTTGCGGAAGGACTGATGCGGCCCGCGGCGAATCCGGATCCGGCAAGGGCGAGCGCAGCCGTGAGGCCGAGGATCATGCGCATGGTGACTCCATGGAAATGGTAGGGCGATCAGAGGTGCTGCAAGACAGGAGGCCGCACGCGGCCGCTCACGAGAATACCCGCATGAACGGCGTTCCGCGCCAGAGCCGCCTCACGAAGACGGCTGCCCAGACGGCCGGCAGGAGGATCGCGGCGCGTTCGAACGTGCCGGCGAATCCGCTCGGCTCCGTGCTCCCGACTCCGTAGGCGGCAACGCACAGCACCGTGGCGACCGCCGTGATCCACGTGTAGGCCGGCCAGCCGGCCCAATTGCCGTCACGGCGAAAGCGTCGCGCCATGACCAGCAGCCCGGCGACCGAGCAGAGTGCTGCAACCGCCGCGGCGGCGAGATGCAGCAGCCCCGGCAGTGTCGGCGCCGTGAGCCCGAGATTGGCGGGATCGTAGCCGGGCGCCGGATCCTGTGGAATGATGCCCGTCAGCACGAACCCGAAGCCCGCGAGCGCGGTCAGTACCGGATAGGCCACTGCACCCGGCCCGCCGCGCAGGATCGGACGCCATGCAAGACTCGTCGCCGCGAGCACGAGGCCGAAGAGCACCAGGTTGACGGATTGGAGCCATCCCGCCGGACCGAGGCTGAGTGCACTGACCGCCTGGTGCCACGCGTCGAAACCCGCGCGCCGGGCGCCCTGAATGAGGGTGAAGCCGAAGAACAGTGCGGTGTACGCGAGCGCCCAGCAGAGCGGCAGCAGCAGCCGTCGCGGGACGGGCGCTGTGGTGTGCACGCGTGAGTGCATGGACCGCTCAGGAGCGCGACTCGCCGTCACGGTACGCGCGGGAGTGCGACGGCGGGTGCAGCCGATGAAGTGACCCGCGTGAATCCCCGCAGCCGCCCCGGCACCTGACGTGTGATGAAGACCGCGGCCGGTGCGCCCGCCAGTCCGGCTTCGGCGAGCCGGGCCACTGTCCACCAGTTGCAATCGCGCGTCCAGAGATACGCGCCGTGCGCGGGATAGAATCGTCCGCGGTAGCCCGGTGCGGGCGCAAATGGAGACTGGCGCGCGCCGCTTCGGTTGCGCCGTGCGGAGCGTTCGAGTTCCGTGAGTAGCCTGTGCAGGGTCATCGCGTCGACGGTGCGTTCGAGAATGTTGCGCATCGTGCCGGCGTGCGGCGGGGCGTCGCGTCCGTCGATGTACAGCACGCTCTCAGTGGGCAGGACGAGCGTCGCGAAGAGCGCGTGTGGCCGGAAGTCCGACTGCAGGTAGAACCGCCGGTCACCCCAGGCATACTCGAGAAACGGTGCGGCTTCTTCACCAGGTGGTCCAAGCCGCAAGCCACGAGGCTGCTCCACGATGATGGCGGTGTGATAGCCGAGGTCGGCGACGAACACGCGGTAGGTGCCGGTGGGCGGGAGCGGCAGCGCGAGATCGGCTCCACGCTGCTCTGGAACGAACAACACATAGAGCGGCGGAAACAGCAACGCGAACAGCAGCACGGCCGCGCATGCATTCCGCAGGCGAACGAGGAGTTTCACGCGAGGAGATGCGGCATGTGAGTGCAAGCTACCGCGCGTCCGACCCCCGAAGCCAACGCTGGTTGAAACTCGTCCCTGCCGCGCGCGTTCGCGCACAGGGCAGTGGCCGAGCGCCGCGCCCTCGGGCAGAATAGAGAAGCGCTCGGTCGCCCGAACGCAGCTCCGACGTGCCCCCACCACGAGGCCAGCATGCCTGCCCTGCTCCACGACTTGCGACATGCGGCGCGTTCCCTGCGCCGCGCGCCATCGTTCACGATCCCCGCCATCCTCACGCTGGCCCTCGGCATCGGCGCGACGGCGGCGATCTTCAGCGTCGTGGACGGAGTGCTGCTGCGGCCCACACCGTTTCCCGACGCCGATCGCCTGATGATGGTGTGGCAGACGGACCGCACGAGCGGCACCACGCGCGAGCCGGCGTCGGTGCCGGACTTCGGCGACTTCGCGCAACGGAGCAAACAGTTCGGCGCGCTCGCGGCATTCACCGCCACCGAGGGCAACCTGACGAACGAAGGATCGGATCCCTCCCGTGTCGCGATCCTCGCGGTGTCGCACACGTTCCTGCCGACGCTCGGTCTCCGCCCGGTCGCGGGTCGGCTGCTCACCGCCGAGGAGACGCGCGACAACGGGCCGCGCGCGGCGCTGGTCAGCATGGCGTTCGCCGATCGCACTTTCGGCAGCGCTGATGCCGCGGTCGGCAAGACGATCCGGCTCGACGACATCGAAACGCCGATCGTCGGCGTGATGCCGGAGCGCGCTGACTTCGGCACCGTGCAGCTGCTCGGTCGCGCCGCGTACGGGCGCAGTTTCGCCGAGCGGGGCGACCGTACGCGGGTGGATGTGTGGACGGGACTGCGCGCCTCGTCGGATGCATCGCGCGACAACCATCCGATCTTCGTGATCGGACGCCTGGCCCCGGGTGCGACGGCGAGCGCGGCGCAATCGGAGCTGACGCGCGTTGCGGCGGAGCTCGAGGCGGCGTACCCGTCGAATCGGGGGCGCGGCGTATTCCTGGAGCCGATCAGCGAGTCGGTGTTCGGCCCCGTGCGCGCGGCTCTGCTCGTGCTGCTGGCGAGCGTGGCGCTGGTGCTCCTCGTGGCATGCGGCAATGTCGCGAACCTGCTGCTGGTGCGAGGATCTGCGCGGGTGCGGGAGACGAGTGTGCGCGTCGCACTGGGCGCTCGCCCCGGGCAGCTCGCGCGGCAGTTTCTCGCGGAGAGCGCGCTGCTGACTGCGGTCGGCGCGGGCCTTGGCCTCCTGGTCGCGTACGCAGGCACGCGCGTGCTGCTCTCGCTCGCACCAGCGTCCTTGCCACGCGTCGACGAAGTCGGCCTGGACCCCCGTGTGCTGCTCGCGACCTTTGCCACCTGCGTGGTGGTGACGCTCGTGTTCAGCAGCGTGCCGCTGGTGCAGTCGCGCGTGCGTGACCTGCATGGAGCGTTGCAGGGCGGCGGTCGCGGCGCGTCGGCGGGGCGCGCCCAGCGCCGACTGCGCAGCACGCTCGTGGTGGCGGAGCTCGCGATGGCAGTCATGCTGCTCACGGGCGCGGGGCTGCTCACGCGCAGCCTGTGGCAGCTGCAGAACGTCGATCCCGGGTTCGACGCATCGGGCGTGCTGAAGGCAGAGTTCCAGCTTCCGGCGAGCCGCTACCCGCAGGATCGCAGCACTTTCCCGGCGTGGTCGGCACACCAGCGCTTCTTCGCGGAGCTCGAAACGCGTCTCGCGGCGCAGCCGGGCGTTGCTGGTGTCGCGGTAGCCGCAGCGAATCCGCTGAACGCGGGCTTCACGAGCTCGATTCGCGTGGCGGGGCGTGAGAACGAGGGGGCGGACTGGCCGGAGCCCTCGATCCGTGCGGTGAGCGCATCGTACTTCTCGACGATGGGCGTGGGCATCACGGAGGGTCGCGCGTTCGCGTCGACGGATGCGGCCGACGGCCCGACGGTGGTCGCGATCAACGCCAGCGCGCAGCAGCGCTACTTCGGGACGCGACCAGCCATCGGCCAGCGCGTGCAGCTCTGGGGCGCCGAACGCACGGTGGTGGCGGTGGTGGCCAACGAGCACTTCAAGGGATTGGACGAGGAGACGCCACCAGCGATCTACCTGCCACTGGCGCAGGTGCCGATCGGCAGTGCAGTGCTGGTCCGCGTGCGCGAGGCGGGAGCAACGAGTGGTGAAGTGAGCCGTGAAGCGATGCGCAATTTCGTGCCGGTGCTTCGGCGGGTGGTGGCGGAGCTCGACCCGCAGCTGCCGCTGTTCGGCGTGGAACCGTTGCGCGACACGCTGTCGCTGTCACTGGCGCAGCAGCGCTTCATGATGCTGGTGCTGCTGGTGTTCGCGGGCGTCGCGGTGGTGCTCTCGGCCATCGGGATTCACGGCGTGCTGAGCTACACGGTCGCGCAGCGGACGCGAGAGATCGGCGTACGCCTGGCACTGGGCGCCAACCCGGCGGGCGTGCGTGCACTGATCCTGCGCGAGGGCGTGAGTCTCGGTGTCGTGGGTGTCGCGCTCGGAGTAGGGGGTGCACTCGCGCTGGCGGGTGTGCTTTCGTCCTTGCTGTTCGGCATCAGCGCACGGGACCCGCTGACATTCGCCGCGGTGGCGCTGGCACTGGGAGCGATCACGGTGCTGGCAAGCTGGCTCCCGGCGCGGCGGGCGTCGCGCATGGACCCGAGCAGCGCTCTGCGGGCGGAGTGAGAGCGAACAGCAACAGCAACCGCGTCTCACTCGGAGATCGTGGCGGACCACGGAGTGGCGCAGCGAACCGCCGGTTTCTACAGCCTCACGCGGAGGCGCGGAGGACCAAGGAGCCGCGGAGAACAG
>JAZKCW010000033.1:0-49770 GCA_040387895.1 Gemmatimonadota bacterium | reverse complement strand
CCACACGCTCGAGGTGCACTTCCGCATGAATGGCGACTGGGCGATGTCGGCGCAGCACGAGCCGCCGCCGCGCCATGAACGGGTGCGCTTCGATTTCACCGACGGCACGCGCGTCTCGCTCGTCGACAGCCGTGCGCTGAGCGTGCTGACGGTGCACGCGCCGGGCAGCCTGGTGTTGCCGAGTCTCGGGCCGGAGCCGCTCGACGCGGAGTGGACGGCGGCGCTGTTCCGCGAGGCGCTGTCCACCCGGCGTGGACCGATCAAGCCGACCCTGCTCGATCAGCGCGTCGTCGCCGGTCTCGGAAACATCTACGCCGCCGAATCCGTGTGGGAAGCGCGCATCGACCCGCGCACACCGGCGAACACGCTGTCGAAAATACGGGTGACCCGACTGCACGAGGCCATTCGCGTCGTGCTGGAGCGCGCGCCTGCCGGCCGGTACTACGCGACGGACGACGCGCGGTCGTCCGCCGAAGATGCCGCGTGGCGCGTCTATGGAAAGGAAGGCGAGCCGTGTCGCCGCTGCGGCCGCGCGATCAGGCGCCTGGTGCAGGCGGGGCGGAGTACGTTCTGGTGTAGCGGCTGCCAACGGTAGGCGCCGCGGCGGTCTGCGCGGACGGGAGCGCCCCCGTCGTATCGCGGGATGCACCGTTGGTCGCAGTGGCAGCTGTGCCGCCCCCACCACGCTTCATGCCGTGCGCCTCGTCGAAGACGTCGAGCGTTTCGGCAGCACACCTGGCCCACGAGAATTTCGCCGCCTGCGCGGGCCCCATCTCCGCATGACGATCGCGCAGCCCCGGTTCGTGCAGCAGCCGGGTCATCTGCGCGGCGAGTGCCTCGGCGTCGTTCCACGGAAAGAAGAGCGCGGCGTCGCCGCCGACCTCCGGCAACGAGCTTTCCGACGCGCAGATCACGCAGCCGCCTGCGAGCATCGCCTCTGCCACGGGTAAACCAAAGCCCTCGTAGCGCGACGGGAACACCAGGGCCGTCGCCCGACGGTAGAGCGTTGCCAGCTCGGCGTCGCTCACGTATCCCGCCGCGCGCATCCACGGCGCACTCCTTCCGTCGCTGTCCGCTTCCACGCCGGGACCACACTGCACGAGCGGCACCGTCTCGCCGCGCGCATGGAGAACGGCCATCGCCTGGTACAAGGTCGAAAGATTCTTCCGGGCATCGTGCGCACCGACGGTCAGGAAGAACGGCCCTTCGATACCTAGGCGCTCGAGCGTCTCCGATGTCTCACCAGCAGCGATCCGGCAATCGTCGGCGGCAAGCAGGGTGACGCGCAGCTTCGAGTGGTCCACGCGGAGGAGTCGCTTCACCTCGCGCGATGTGAAGGTCGAGATGGTGAGGATGAGGGTCGCGTGATCTGCCGTGCCCTGATAGCGATGCCGCGCCTTGAAGCGTTTCCAGACCTTCCACCAGCGGCCGTCGAACTGCAGCATGGGCGCGAGGTCCTGAATGGTGGCGACCATCGTCGCGCGCCGAGCCGGTGGGTTGATCCAGTTCCAGGGATACCAGACCACATCGGCCGCACTGCGCGGCAACTCCGCGACGAGCGCGATCGTGCAACGCTCGGCGAGCGCCGGCGACATGTCGGCGACCTGCTGGCGCAGCGGCTCCTGGTCTCGCGGACGCCGCACATGGAGCGTGAACCGCAGGTCGGGGCGCTGCAGGGACATCTGCAGCAGCAGGTTGCGCACATAGCGCCCGATGCCGCGCTTCTCCCGCAGGAGCCGCGTCGCCTCGACAGCAACATGCCGAACCCTGCTCGCGCTCTCAGTCACGCCGTCGTTCATTCCGATGTCGAGGGGGAAACGCCAGCCAGTTCAGTCCATCGCTTCGAGCAGCGCGCCCTTCAAGTACCCGGTCTCCGGAACCGTGAGCAGTTCCGGATGATCCAGCGGCTGCCCCGTGATGCTCCGCAGTGCAACACGCCGGCCGCTGTCGATCACGGCCTCCTGCAAGACGCCGAAGAACATCGCGCGGGACAGGTGGAAACTGCAACTCGCCGTGAATAGTACGCCGCCCGGCGACAGCAAGCGAATCGCCTGGAGGTTGATGTCCTTGTAGCCGCGCACTGCGCCGTCGAGGGCCCCGCGCGTCTTGGCGAACGCCGGCGGGTCGACGACGATCGTCTCGAAGCGCCGACCCTCGCGGTTCCAGTCGCGCATGATGTCGAATGCATCGCCCTGCACGGCGTCCACATTCGAGAAGCCGTTCATCTCGGCGTGCGCGCTGACGCGTGCGAGGGCCGGTGCCGACACGTCGAGCGCCGTCACCCGCGTGGCGCGCCGGGCCATGTGCAGTGCGAACGAACCGTGATACGCGAAACAATCGAGCGCCTCGCCCCGGGTGGCTTCACCGATCAGGACGCGGTTCTCGCGCTGGTCAAGGAACGCACCCGTCTTCTGCCCATCCCACGGCGCCGCGATGTAGCGGACTCCATGTTCTTCTACCTCCACAGTCCGGGGTACGTCACCGAAGAGGAGTCGTGTCTCGCGCGGGAGCCCCTCGCGGCCGCGGGCAGCCGGGTCGTTGCGGGCGAGCACACCCTTGCAACCCGTGAGCGTTACCAGCGCATCGACGATCGTGCCGGTCCACGCATCGGCGCCCGCGGAGAGGATCTGCACGACGAGATAGTCGCCGTACCGGTCGACGACGACGGATGGCAGACCGTCGCCCTCACCGTGCACCAGCCGGTAGGCATTCGAGTGGGTCGCGAGCCCCGCGCGGCGTGCGATCGCCGTTCCGAGTCGTGCATGCCACCACGCGGCGTCGGGCACGCGCGCCGGATTGCCCTCGATGTGGCGCAGCGAGATCTCCGACGTGGGGCTCCAGAGTGCCCAGCCCAGGGGTTCTGCCCGCGCGGACTCCACGCGCACGATGCCCGCCGGCGCATCCGGCCGGTCGACGACGTCGCTGCGGAAGATCCACGGGTGACCACCCTTCAGGCGCTTGGTACCGCGCGGCGAGATCGTCGCGCGGGCGTCCGTCAGTGCCGCATCCCTCACTTCGGGCGCGTGGCGGGACGACCCGCGGCGGCGCGCGCGGCGCGCCGCACCTCCGCGATGGCGCGCTCATGCTCCGCGAACGTGGTGCGGAACTCGTGATGGCCGTCGGGATGGGCGACGAAGTACAGATACGGCACGTTGGCCGGCGCGAGTGCCGCGGCGATCGAGGCTTCACCCGGCGATGCAATGGGGCCGGGCGGCAGACCGGCATTGCGATACGTGTTGTACGGCGAGTCCACCTCGAGATCCTTGTACAGCACGCGCTCGGTGTGCTCGGGCAACGCGTATTGCACCGTGGGATCCGCCTGCAACGGCATGCGCTTCTTTACCCGGTTCCAGTAGACGGCAGAGATGATCGGACGCTCCTCCGCCTTCCGGGCTTCCTTCTCGACGATCGAGGCCATGGTCATGGCCTCGTGCCGGGAGATGTTGAGTTCCGTCAACCGCGCATTCCACTCCGGCTTCCACACGGTCTCGAAGCGTTCGAGCATGGCCGTCACGGCTTCGCGTGCCGTCGTGCCCACGGCGAACGTGTACGTGGCGGGGAACAGGTAGCCTTCCAGCGTTTCCGCCGGCACCTGCAGCTTGCGCCGCCACTCGGCATCCGATGCAGCCACGCGCACGGAATCCTGCGGCACACCGAGCGCTTTCGCGAGCACGGGGGCGATGTCGCGCAGGTCGAACCCTTCGGGGATGACGACCGTGCGCGATGCACCGCGTCCCTTCACGAGCGTGGCGAGCACGGACGACCAGCCTTGCCCCTGCACGAACTCGTACTGCCCCGGCTTGATGGCGCGGTCCTTCTGGCCCATCGATGCATAGAGGCGAAATGCGCGCGGCGACGCGATGATGCCGGCGTTCGCGAGCGAGTCGGAGATCGCGCGCACGCTCGAGCCGCGCGGAATCACCACGGTCACGGGATCGGTCGACGAGCCGGCGCCGGTGATCTCGCGAGACATCCACGCACCGAGCAGCGCGACGAGTGCCACGGCGCCGATGAGCAGACGCGGCAGGGTACGACCACGACGACGCGCCATCAGACTCTCCTCATGAACTTTCCGACTCGTCGGCCGCACCGCCACCCGACGGCGCCGGCTCCACGAGTTCACCGACCGTCACGCCCTGTGATGATGCACGCAGGACGCCTTCCAGCAAGATGGCTGCGGCGAGCGAATCGACGTCGTCCTTCCGCCCACGCGTGGATCCGCCCTGCGCCTTGATGCTGCGGAGTGCGGCCGAGGTCGTGAAGCGCTCGTCCACCAGGCGAACAGGCAAGGGCTGCCGTGCAGCGAGCTTGAGGGCAACTTCACGCACTTCGAGCGAGCGCGGCGTTTCGTTGCCGGCGGGATCGATGGGCAGCCCGAAGATGTAGCCGGCGACGCCCAGCGCATCGGCTTGCCGCATGATCTCGGCGATCGGGGGCCGCTTGCCGACGCGGCGCATGATCGTGCCGGCGGGCGATGCGAGCATGCCCAGTTCGTCACTGACCGCCAGCCCGATTCGCTTGTCGCCCCAATCGATGGCGAGCAAGCGACCGGTCACGGCTCGGCCATCTGTTCGAAGAATTCCTTGTTGTTCGACGCGCGTTCCATGCGCTTGAGCAGGAACGTCAGTGCTTCCTCGGACGGCATGTCCGCGAGGAATGCGCGGAGGAGGTAGATGCGCTGCTGTTCGAACGGCGTGAGCAGCAGCTCCTCGCGACGCGTGCCCGACTTCTGGATGTCGACCGCGGGAAAGATGCGCGCGTTGGCGAGCTTGCGATCGAGCACGAGCTCCATGTTGCCGGTGCCCTTGAACTCCTCGAAGATCAACTCGTCCATGCGCGAGTTCGTCTCGATGAGCGCCGTGGCGACGATGGTGAGCGAGCCGCCTTCCTTGAGATTGCGCGCGGAACCGAAGAACGCCTTCGGCTTCTGCATCGCTCCGGCTTCCATGCCGCCCGACATGATCTTGCCGCCGGAAGGGGCCACCGCGTTGTGCGCGCGCGCGAGCCGGGTGATCGAGTCGAGCAGGATGACCACGTCCTGGCCGGATTCGACAAGGCGCTTGGCCTTCTCGATCACCATGTCGGCGACCTGCACGTGCCGGTCGGGTGGCTCGTCGAACGTGGAGCAGATGACTTCGGCCTTGGGGCAGTTCGCCTGCATGTCGGTGACTTCTTCCGGACGCTCGTCGATCAGCAGCACGATGAGCGCGATCTCCGGATGATTCTCGACGATCGCGTTGGCGATCTGCTGCATCAGGATCGTCTTGCCACCCTTCGGTGGGGCAACGATGAGCGCGCGTTGGCCCTTGCCGAGCGGTGCGATGATGTCGCAGACTCGCGTGGCGATCTCGCCATTGTCACGTTCGAGCCGGATGCGTTCATCCGGATACTTCGGGGTCAGGTTGTCGAACGCGCTGCGCTGCTTCGACAGTTCGGGATCGCGTTTGTTGATACGCTCCACCTTCAGCAGTGCCAGGTAGCGCTCCCACTCCTTGGGCGGGCGGACTTCCCCCATCACCGTGTCGCCGGTGCGGAGGTCGAACCGCTTCACCTGGGAAGGGGAGACGTAGATGTCATCCGGCCCGTACAGGTAATTGAAATCCTGCGAGCGGAGAAAACCGTAGCCTTCGGGAAGGATTTCCAGCACGCCTTCCCCGTACAGCGTCGTCTCCGCATCGAGCAGCGCCTGCTCGATGCGAAAGATCAGCTCCTGCTTGCGCAGCGCCGACGTGTTCGACACCCGCAGGGACTCGGCGAGGGTCAGGAGTTCGGGAACCGACTTCTGCTTCAGCTCAGCGACGTGCACGACGCGGGGGGAAGTGAAGGAGCCGGCGGCGGACGGCGCAGGCGATCATTGGGAGCACGGACACATAAGTCGCTGCGCACAGGCGACGGGGATGGCGCGCGCGGATGGCGCACGCGCATGGCGCTGCGTTCGATGCAACAAAAATGCGCATGGCAGGACTCGAACCTGCGACCTTCTGCTCCGGAGGCAGACGCTCTATCCAACTGAGCTACACGCGCGACATGTCCAGCGGCTGGTGCCCGCGACAGGGGCGCCATGTTGACGCGACGAAGTGCCGGCCAGTCCGGGAAGCTAATCCCCTGCGGAGTGCGCGGGCAAGGAAGCGCCCAGGTCCGCAGGCGATTCATCATCGTCCGGCTCACCGTGGTGCCGGTTCGACTTGCGATCCGCGTGTGCGCTGGCGAGTGCGGCGCGAAACGCCGACTCGACCGCAGATGCGATCCCCGTCACACGCAGCTCCTCGACGCCCGACCCGGTGTAGCGGCGCAGCGCCGTGCCGAGATGATGGCCCGAGTTGAAGTCGAGCTGCCATGCAACGGTGTCGAGCGTGTGCCCGCGCTCCTGCAGCAGCGATCCGGCCACCAGCAGCCGGCACCAAGTCATGAACGTGCGCGGCAACGGCATGCGATGGCCGATGAGCCGGTTGCGCAATGTCTGTCGCGTGATGCCGAAGGCCGCCGAGACCTGGTCGACATCGAGCGACTGATGCACGTTCTCGAGCAGGAAGCGGAACAGTGGGCGGATGGCATTCGGCAGGTCGGCGCCGATCCGCCGCTCGAGCGCAAGCGCGAACGAACGCTGCGTCGCAGAATTGAGGATGCGACCGAGCACATGCCGGATGTCGTCGATGTCACGCAGGACGAGCTCCGCGACCCCAGCCTGCGCGACGTCGAGCAGCTGTCGCGTGGAGAGCGTCCGGCGGTCGCACCAGGCGACGACTGCATGCGTGGGCACAGCGTGCTGGAGCACCCTCAGCGTCGTCAGGGCCGAGTCCACGGTGCTGGCGTCGACCGCCACGACCGTGCATCGGACTTCACCGCGCAGGATGCTCGGCAGGGCCGTCGCGGTGTCAGGGAACGCCACGACTTCACCCGAACCGCCCAAAGCGTCTCGAAGGCGGGCCTGCAGGAGCTGCGAACCCGGAATGCAAGCAACTTTGAGGCTACCCACTCGACCCCGGGCGCACGGCCCAGTGTCCTATAGATGAGCTCGTTTTCCCCAGTGTGCGCTGCTTTTCCCTGGTGATGAGAACAGGAAAACAAGGCGGACTTAACCATGGGCACACCCCTTCCGGAGAGTTTCCCAATGCGTTCACGCCGCCTGCTTCTGCTCCTCGCCCTGACCGTCGCCCCGCTCGCCGCCGCCTGTGTCGCGAGCCCGACAGGCCCGGATGCCGGGGCCTCGCCGACGAAGACCGACACGACTGCCGCCCGTCGCGAACAGCTGCCCTGGAACTAGCAGGGGCTGCGTCAGCCACACAGCGCTTCCAGACGGCCGATCCCGGCTGCCACGAGCGCAACCGCTTCGGAATCCTCAGCCATTGACGACGCGGTCAGGTTGGCCCGCTCTTCGACGCGACGCTGCGTCGCGAGCAGATCCAACGCGTCCTCCGCCTTCACGCGAATCTCGAAGAAGCCGTGCTGCACGGCCATGGCCAGTGCGTCCTCATACCGGCGCCGTGCGAACGCTGCATCCCCGACGGTTGCCCATGCCTCACCTGCGTGCAGGAGAAAACGCGCCGACTCGAACGGTTGGGCCGCGCGCACTGACTCGCGATCACCATCCGCATTGAGCGTCGACACCTGCGCGTCCTCCCGCAAGCGCGCTGCTGCCCGCATGGCGCCTCCGATGGCCGGCAGGCGAATGCGCGCCGTTTCCGTGAGGCTGAGCACGTGCATGAAGCCCCCGAGTGCGGCGGCCGTGAAGTCCGCGTGCAACGAGGTGAGCGCGAGATTAGACAGGATCATGGCGCGCGTTTCCGGGCCGTCGGTCGCCAGGTCGAAAGCGCGCCAGCCGTGCAGCAGCGCATCGATGTGGCGCTTCTCCGCGATGGCGACGTTCATGAGGCCCTGCGATGCCGACGCCTCGACCGTGCCGCCGGGATGCGCAAGCGAAAGCGCCCGTTCGAACATGGCGCGTTCGGCAGGACGATTTCCGCGCACGGTGGCGACGACACCCAGCCCCACGAATCCGAGCGCGGCGAGCGGAGCATCGCGCTCGCGCAGTCCCTGATCGGTGACCGTCGAATAGCAGTCGGTCGCCGTCTCGAGATCGCCGAGCTGTCGCGCGATGCGCCCGAGATGCACGGTGGCCGTGAGCCGCGTGACGACGTCCGCACGTGCCGACATCATGCAGACGGCCGACACGGTCGTGAAGGCCATCTCGAAGCAACCCGAGCGCTCCATGCGTTCGGCCTGCACGCGGAGCTGCTCCGAGAGTCGCGACAGTGGATCTTCCGACTGGGACGTCGCATCATGCACCAATGTGGGCCGCGCGGCGCCCGCGGGAAGCACGTCATCCTCGAGCGTCGCAAGGTATGCGTCCCGCGCGGAAGCATCGAGCGTGCTGAGTCGCTCTGCGACCTTGGTGATCGCAAAGAATGCCGGGAGCAGCTCGTCGGATACGTCCGGCGATGTCGGGTGTGTTCGGGCATCCCGGGAGAATGCCTGCAGGGCCGTCAGCGGGCTACGCATGAGGGTGGTTCATTGCAATCAATGAAAGGTAATTCATGTCGTGCCTCCGGTTTTTTCGGTTCGACAACGCGGGGCGCATCATCACGTCGCATCCCGCACAAGCAGCGCGTGGAGTGACTCCAGCGCCGAGATCAGCTCCCGCATGGCCGTGTTGCGCCGTGCAACGCAGATCTGCCGTTCGAGCTGATTCGGTGCCTCCTGCATGTCCTGCAGTGCGCCCCGGAGATCGGACTCCGACACACGCAATCGGCGGATCGCGGTGGCCAATCCTCCGGCGGGGTCGGGGACGTTATTGAGCGTCCGAACGAGATCGGTGAGCAGCGGCGACGAGATCATGCCGGAGTCTGCCACGTCGGTCACAGCGGTGACCTCACACCAGGGAAAAGCGCCGCACACTGGGGAAAGTCCGACGAAAAAAGGCCGTCTGGGCCCTGGGACGTGCACTGATTCGCCACACGGACACGCGTTTCGATCTCCCCGAATCCCAGGCGCAATGCGACATTGGGGCGCTCGGCAACCCTTTGGTGCCGGTCCGCGCCTTATTGCTGCTCGCGCCAGGATGACGCCAAATGCGGTGACATCAGGCGCGCAATTCCACTGTGCCCCGACGTCCAGTCAGCGAATGTCCCTCCCCCCAGTCCCTGTGACCGTGCCGCCTCCCCCGCCGGTGCCGACGCCCGTCCGACCGCCTGTGCCCGCGCACCACGTCCGCCGAGTGCCGGGGCTCGTGGCGTCGGCCACGCTGGCACTGCTGTGCCTCGCGACATCCGGTTGCGACAAGATGTCGGCGGCGTCGTCCGATTCCGTGGCGGCAGCGGCGGCGGACTCCGCAAGCGCGGCCGAGGATGCGGGCAAGCCTGTGCTGGCGCTTCCGGTGGCGGCCGAGGACGCACGCGAGGGCGACCTGGTACTGCGGGTGAACACGACGGGACAAGTCCGCTCGGACGCCGCCGTGCGACTCACGTCCGAAGTGTCGGGCACCGTGAACACCGTGCTGGTGCGGCCGGGTGCGCGCGTGGCGCGCGGGCAGGCGCTCGTGCGGCTCGATCCCGCGCCATTCGATCTTGCGCTGCGTGAGGCCCAGGCGGCGGTCGACGAGAGCGAGCAGCGGTACCTCGAGAGCTACCTGCCGGATTCCATCGTGAACAAGGTGGGTCCGACGGACGCGCAGCGGAAATCCCTGATGATGAAGGCCGGGCTCGCGGCGGCGCGTGTGCGCCTCGAGCGTGCGCAACGCGAACGGCAGAAAGCCACCGTCGTCAGCCCGGTAGACGGGATGATCGACGTGGTGAACATCGGCCCGGGCGAATTCATCGGCGGCGGCGTGCATCTGCTCACCGTCGTGGACATGCGCAACCTGCGCATCGAGGCGCAGGTACTGGAGCACGACCTCCCGCTCATTCGTGTCGGTGGGGAGGCGAGCGTGACCAGCGTCGGCGCACCTGGCCGCACGATTCGCGGCCGCATCGACGCGGTGCTGCCGCTCGTCGATTCCATCACGCGCGCCGGGCGTGCCGTCATCCGCGTGCGCGGCGACGGCACCCTGCGCCCCGGCATGTACGCCGATGTCGAGCTCGAGGCGGCCCGGCTCACCGGACGCCGCATCGTGCCATCGCGCGCCGTGATCGAGCGTGACGGACGCCCGCTCGTCTTCGTGGTGCGCGAGGGGCGCGCGCAGTGGACATACATCAATGTCGGCCGCAACAACGGCACCGAGACCGAAGTGCTGCCGGATTCCGCGACCAACGAGATTCCGGTCAAGGCCGGTGACCAGATCATCGTCGAAGGGCATCTCACCCTGACGCACGATGCACCGGTGCGGGTGACGGCCCCGCGCGACGGGACACCGACGGACAGCGTCGCGGTGCGATCGCGCCGTTCCGGCTCACGATAGCCGGTCGCCCGCCGTGTCGATTCCCGCGTTTGCAGTACGCCGGCCAGTGGCGACGGTGTCGGCGATCCTTGCGGTCGTGCTGCTCGGGTCCGTCTCGCTCACCCGATTGCCCGTTTCGCTCCTGCCCGACGTGTCGCTCCCCGTCCTCACGGTGCGCACCGTCTATAAAGGAGCGGCCGCCGCCGAAGTGTCGCGATTCGTCGCGGAACCCATCGAGCAGGCCATTGCGGCGACGCCCGGCCTCGTGGAGCTGCGCTCCGTCAGTCGCAACGGCGAGGTGACGACGACAGCGCGCTTTGGGTGGGGCACGGACATGCGCACGACCGTGCTCACGATGCGCGAGCGACTCGATGCCGCGCGCGGCCGGCTGCCGGAGCGCGCCGATCGCCCGACGCTTCTCACGAGCGATCCCGGTGAACGACCGATTGCGGTGCTCGCGGTGCGCAGCGACCGCACGAAAGGCGGCGGCGACCTGCGCAGCCTCGCGCGCGTCGCCGACGAGGTGCATGCACGCCGGCTCGAGCAGATCGAGGGCGTCTCGAGTGTCGCCGTGGTCGGGTCTCCGACGGATGAGATCCGCGTCGACCTCGATCCGGAGCGACTGCGTGCGCTCGACCTGACGCCGGAGGAGGTGGCGGCCGCGATTCGGTCCGAGAATCCGAACGGGGCCGGCGGCACCATTCGCCGCGGGCAGTTTCGATTCTCTGTCCGCGCACTCACGGAGTTTCGTACGCCGGCCGAAGTGCTTGCCACGCCGATCGGACGCCCTGGCGCCGGCATCACGTTGCGCGACGTCGGCACGGTGCGCCTCGGGCTCGCCGATCCGCTCACGCTGACGCGCCTCGATGGCACCGATGCGATCGGGCTCGTGGTCTACAAGGATGCCGGAGCCAACACCGTCGCGGTCACCGAGCGCATGCGCGTGGCCGTCGGGCAGCTCGAGGGCGAGTTCCCCGCGATCCGGATGACGGTGGTCGCAGCGCAGGCCGACTTCGTCGTGGATGCGCTGAGCAACCTCGGACAGGAGATCATCGCCGGCGGCATTCTCTCGCTGCTCGTGATCCTGGTGTTCCTCCGCGACTGGCGCATGTCGCTCGCCATCGGGCTCGTGGTCCCGCTGTCCGTGCTCGTCGCGCTCGTCGGCCTGCAGGCACTCGGCGTCTCGATCAACGTGCTGTCGCTGGGCGGCCTCGCACTCGGCACCGGCCTGCTCGTCGATACCGCGATCGTGGTGGCGGAATCCGTGGGACGCCGGCGCGACGAAGGCATGCCGCTCGTGCAGGCGGCGATCACCGGGACCGACGAAGTGGCCGCGCCACTCTTCGCGGGCACCCTCACGACGGTGCTCGTGTTCGGCCCGATCGTATTCGTGCGCGGGTTGGCGGCCGCGCTCTTTCGCGACCTGTCGCTGAGCGTCGTGACGACCGTCGCGGCTTCGCTGCTGCTGTCGCTCACGCTCATGCCCGTGATGATCGTCGGCCGCCGGCGCCGGGCAGCGCGCGCGCTGGAGCGCACGCTGGAGCGTACGATGGAGCACACACGGGAGCCCACGTCGACGCCTGCACTCGCACCCGAGAGTCCGCGCGTGGCGCCCACGGCCATCGGCCGACGGCTCGATGGGTGGGGACGCCAGTTCTCCGCGTGGTACGAGCACGGCATGGTGTGGTCGCTCCGGCACGCGGGCCTGGTGTTCGCGATGGCGGGTGTGCTGCTGGTGGTCACCGTGTACCTGATCTGGAAGTTGCCCAAGGAGATCCTGCCACGCGTGGACGAGGGGTCGCTGGTCGCGCAGGTGCAGTTGCCCGAGGGCACCAGCATCGAGACGACCGCCGAGCAGGTGGCGCGGGTGGAGGCGGCGGCGAAGGGGCTGGGTGCGACCGAGATCTATTCGAGGATCGGCAAGGCGACCGACGAGGAGATCCTTGCTGGCTCGGATCCCGGATCGAGTGCCACTGCGCAGCTGATCGTGCCGATTCCCGATGGAGAGGACGCCGCTGAATTCGCGCAGCGGCTGCGAGCGGCGGTGCCGGACCTCGCGAGGGGTCCCCTGGCGATCGATCTCGCCGGGCAGTCGGAATTCGGGTCGCTCATCGGACGCGAAGGCCGGCTGGTGCGCGTCGAGCTCTCGGCGCCGACGCTCGCGGAGTCGCAACGGTGGGCCGATACGGTGCGTGGATCGCTGCGTGGTCTCTCGTCGCTCTCCGACGTGCGCGATGCGTACGCCGCCACGCAACCGGTGGTCGAGGTGTCGCTGATCCGCGAGCGTCTGGCCGAGCGTGGCGTGACGCCGCAGCAGGTGTCGAGTGCGCTCCAGGGTGCGCTCGGCGGCGTCGCCGCGAGCGAACTCCGCGAGACCGATCGCCGAACGCCCATCACGGTGCGCTACTCCGGGGCACACAATGAAGATCTCGCGACGGCACTCGCCACACCGGTGAAGGGCGTGCCCGTCGGGCAATTCGTCGAAGTGCGCGAGCGGCGTGCGCCGCTCGAAGTCGTGCGCGTCGACCAGCGCCCCGTGGCGATCGTGGAAGGACTGGTGGAATCCGGCGGCACCGCGAAGGCGACGAGCGACGTGACGGCGCGCATGGCCACGATCACCACGCCGGTCGGGGCGACGTGGCGCGTGGCCGGCGCCGATGCGGAACGCAAGCGCACGAGCGACGAACTCACACTCGTCGCCGTACTCGCATCCGTCCTCATGTTTCTCGTGCTCGCCGGCGAATTCGCGAGCTTCACGATTCCGCTCGTCGTGATGCTCACAGTGCCGTTGGCGGGCGCAGGCGCCATCATCTTCCTCTGGGCGACAGGGCAATCGCTGAACGCGGTCTCGATGATCGGCATCGTCGTGATGATCGGCATGGCCGATAACGAGGCGGTCGTGAAGCTCGACGCGATCCGCAAGTTCCGCGAGGCCGGACACACGGTGGAAGAGGCGATCCTGCTGGGTGGCCAGCAGCGACTGCGCGCCATCGCGATGACGTCCATCACGACGGTCACGGGTGTGCTGCCGTTGCTCTTCGGATGGGGAAGCGGCGGTGCGCTCTACCAGCCGCTCGCGGCAGGCGTGATCGGCGGTTCCGTAAGTGCACTGCTGGTGACGTTCTTCCTGCTGCCCACGGCGTACGCGGTGCTGGAGCGCCGGGCCGAGGCCCGCGAGCGTCGCCGAGCGGCGCTCGGCGCGCCAGGCGCTGCGGTCGTTCCCGCGACATGACGCATCGCGACCTGCCAGCCATGACGCATCACGACGTGATGTCCGCATGATCGGCTTCGCGACTCGCCGGCCCGCGGTGGTCTGGGCCGCGTGCGTTGCACTGCTGCTCGCAGGCGGTGTCGCGTTCAGCCGGCTGCCACTCGCCACGCGTACGACGGTCGAACTGCCACGGCTCACCATCAGTGCCGGATGGGCCGGATCAGCGCCCGAAGTGATCGAAGCGTACCTCACGTCGCCGCTCGAGGCGGCGGCCCAGGGTGTGCGCGGTGTGAAGAAAGTGTCGAGCCGCTCCACCGACGGCAGCGCGAGCCTCACCGTGGAGCTCGAACCGAATGCCGATGTGCAGATGACACGGCTCGCCCTGCTCGAGCGCATCGAACTCCTGCGCACGGAATTTCCCCCCGGCATCGACCCGCCCCGCGTCGAGAACTATGTGCCGGAAGGGCTGGAGGAGGCGCCGCTGCTGTCGCTCACGATCGATGGGCCGTACACGGCGGGAACGCTGCAGCGCATGCTCGAGGAGCGCATCAATCCACGCCTCACCTCCGTGCCCGGCGTCTCGAGCATCTCCGTGCGTGGTGGCGCGTCGCTCGGCGTGTCGATCAAGTACGACGACGTGCTGATGCGACGCCTCGGCATCTCGCCGTTGCTGCTCACCCAGGCGGTGCGCGGCGCGCGAATCGTCGAGGCGCTCGGCTCGATCGAGCGCGACGGCAACGCATTCGGTGTCGTGCTGCGTGACGAGCCGCATGCGATCGAGGACCTGCTCGAGCTGCCGATTCGTGGACCCGGAGGCCGCCTGTTCCGCCTCGGAGACTTCGCCGTCGCGCGCGCCGAGGAGGATGCGCGGGGGCTGTTCTTCCGGATCGATGGGTCACCGGCGGTGGCGGCCGAGGTCCAGCGACACCCCGGCGCTGACGCGATCAAGACGGCGAAGGCCCTGCGCCATGCCATTGCGGAGCTGCAGCCGACATTACCACCCGTCGTGCGCCTGCGCGTCGTGAAGGACGAGAGCGAGGATCTCGCGCGCGAGCTCAAGGATCTGGCACAGCGCGGCTCGATCGCCCTCGCGGCGGTGCTCGTGGTGCTCGTGATCATGCTGCGACGCTGGCGCCCCGTCGCGCTCGTCATGGGCAGTACCATCGTGGCGGTCGCGGCGACCGCTCTCACGCTGTACCTCCTCGAGGTGCCGGCGAACCTGCTGACGCTCGCAGGCCTCGGGATGGGTGTCGGGATTCTCGTGCAGAACGGGCTGGTCGTCGTGCAGCGTCTCAGCACGGAGCCGGATACACCGGAGGGCCGCGCGCGCGCCGCGGGTCGGATCGCGCCCGCAGTCATGGGCAGCACACTCGCTACCGCGGTGGTGCTTTTTCCCTTTCTGTACCTGCAGGGCGATGCACGTGCCGCCTTCGTGCCCTTCGCCGTCGCATTCGTCCTGGCGCTCGGGTGGAGTGTGTTCACCGCGCTGCTCGTCGTGCCGGCACTCGGCAAGGGCGCGGGCATCCGCCAGGCGGTGTGGCCACGCGCACGCCGCGTGTACGTGCGGTCGCTGGGCATGCTGCTGCGCTGGCGCGCGGTGACGCTGCTTGCGACCGTGGCGGTGCTCGGCATGCTCACGTGGGGATTCGTGAAGAAGGTGCCGCGGTCGTCGTATGGGTCGTGGGGCGAACGGCGTACGACGCTCTCCGTCTACCTCTCCTTCCCCCGCGGCTCGGACCCGGGCAGCCTCGATGCGGGCATGCGCGAGTTCGAGTCCATCGTGCTCCGGCGTCCCGAGATCGAGCAGGTGCGGACGACGTCGGGCGGCACCAACGCGCAGATGAGTGTCCTGTTCACGCGGGAGGGTGGCCTGAGCTCCGTGCCGCTCGAGATGCAGGAGCTGCTGACACAGCGCGCCGTCCTGATCGGTGGTGCGTCGGTGTCGGTGCAGGGCGAGGGGCCGGGATTCTCATCCGGCGGCGGCGGTGGAAGCTTCTCCTCCTACCGCATGCGGGTGATGGGCTACTCCTATGAAGGCGTGGGGGCGATCGCGGACGACCTCAAGACGCGGCTCGAGCAGTTCACGCGCGTGCACGACGTGCGCATCACGTCGGGCGGGTACTACGGGAACGATCGCGGCTCACAGGTGACGCTCGACCCCGACCGGGCCATGCTCGCGCGCTATGGTGTGTCCAGTACCGCCCTCACGGAGGCGGTTGCGCGCGAGGTGCGAGGTGCCGTCGGGCGGCAGAGCATCGAAATCGCCGGCGACGAAGTACCCGTCACCGTGAAGGCGGCCGGTGCGCGCGACCGCACGATGGACGAACTCGCGAGTGCGATCGTGCCGACGACGACCGGGACGCCGATCCGGATCGGTGACCTCTCGAATGTGGTGGAGCGGGAGGCACTGAGTGCCGTGGTGCGCGAGGATCAGCAGTACATACGGCAGGTTGCATACGATTTCCGCGGACCACCGAAACTGGCGCGTCGCACGCACGACGCGTTCATGAAATCGCTGTCGGCGCCTGCCGGGTACAGCATCACCGACATGTCGAATGGCGGATTCGACCGCGACGAGAGCGAGAAGGCACTCTGGCAGGTCTTCGCCGTGGGCCTCGTGCTGGTGGTGCTCGCCGTCGCGCTGGTGTTCGACTCCGTCTGGGGGGCGGCGATGGTGTTCCTCAGCCTGCCGCTGTCGCTCGCGGGCGTATCGGCGGCGTTCTGGGGCTTTGGTGTCGCCTTCACGCGCGAGGCTGCCGTCGGCGTGATTCTCGTGGTCGGGCTGGCGGTGAATCACGCCATTCTGCTGGTGGATGCCGTGCTGCAGCAGCGGCGTATGCGTCGTGACGCGGGGCTCGACATGCGGCTCGACGCGGGAACCGTGCTGCGAGCGTCGCTCGATCGCGCGGGCATGATCTTCTTCGTCACGCTCGCGAGTCTGGCGAGCCTGGCCCCGCTGTCGATGGGCACGTCGGCCACGAGCCTGTTCGGCGCGATTGCCCTGGCCACCGCGGGTGGCACCGTGTTCGGCACCGCGGGCGCGCTGCTGGTGCTGCCGGCGATGCTGGTCGGACGGCGCCTCTCCAAGCGGAGGCGCGCATCCGCCCCGCTTTCGCCCGTGGGCCTCACCCGCTAGGCTTCCCGGACGCCGACTGTCTTTCCCTCGACCAGCCCGACATGCCTCCCTTCAGCGGTCCGATCAACGCCGACTGGCTCCTGCCGATCATCAGCCTTCCGTTGCTGCTCATCAGCGGTGTCTTCTGGGTCATTCGTGTCATCGGGCCGATCGGGCACATTCTGGCCATCGCCATCATCATCGCGCTGTTCGCCCGCAACATCATGGGGCCCGCACGGCCGTAGCGCCGCGTGCGCCGGGCCTGATGGCTTGACCATGAACGGCACGCCAGCATGACGGCACGCCCTGGTGGCACGACCAGTGGGGCATACGCTCCGGGACCTCTCGTCCCGGGGCGTTTCTGTATCCCCGACCGTGCAGCGATCCGGCGAGTCGAAACATCCGGGCCGCCACTCCATTCGTAGCAGCATCAGCTCATCATTCGGCGCCACCCGGCGCCTGATCTCCGCGCGATCACTCCGTCTCGCTGCCTTCCATGCTGCCGTACCATTCGTTCCTGTCGCATTCGACGCGCGTCATCGCGCGGGTCCTGCTGCCGCTCCTCGCGTCTCTGCTCCCCACATCGCTGCGGGCGCAGCAGCCCGGCGGAACGGCAACGCTGCGTGGGACGATTCGCGCACAGAGCGGACGCCCCCTCGATGCGGCCACCGTGCGCGTGGTCGATGGCGCCGCCTCCACCGGCACCGACAGCGTGGGGCGGTTCACCCTGACCGTCGGCGCCGGCGCGCGCCTGCGGGTTGCCGCCCAGCAGGTCGGATTCGCCGCCGAAACGCTCGAGGTGGCGCCGCTCGCGGCCGGCGGCGTCCGCTCCGTCGGGTTCACGCTCGCTCCGCTCGCGACGCTGGCCGTGCAGCAGGTGGTCGCGCAGCGCGACCGGCCGCTGCTCAACACCAGCGACGCCACCACGGGTGGCGCGGTCGAGCGCGCGGAGCTGCGCGCGCTGCCCACGGATGCCCGTGATCCGATTCCGCTGGCGTTCAACATCCCGGGCGTCGCGCAGGCGCGCGCCTTCTTCGGCGACGCGCCAAAGCTCAGCATCAACGCGACGAACGCGCTCTACACGTCGTACACCATCGATGGCCTCGACAACAACGAAGGGTTCCTGGGCGGTCCGCGTGTCGAGTTTCCGCTCGCGGCACTGGCCCGGCTCGAGGTGATGGCGAACAGCTACTCGACGGCGTTCGGTCGCAGCCCGAGTGGAGTCGTGAACTACGAAACGCGCGCTGGCGGTGACCGCTGGCAGGGCGACGTGTTCGCGTACAACCGGCCTGGGCTTCCGCTGGACGCGCGGCCCGCGCTCAAGCCGACGGACGCCCGGGCACTTTCGGATCTCGAGCGCGCGCAGGAGGGCTTCCGGCGCACGCAGGTCGGCGGATCATTCGGCGGCCCGATCGCGCGCGAACGCACGTACCTGTTCGGCGCGCTCGAATACACGAACGAGAACGAGGACCGCATCAGCAGCACGGCCCGCGCGACTTTCCTGGGGCGAGAACTGCGCGAGACGTACAAGGCGTTCGGGCGACTCGATCACGGGTGGAACGACCAGCAGACGACGACGCTCCGCTTCGCGATGAGCCGGCAGGCGCGCGCGGGTGAAGGGAGCGGCATCGTGGCGCCGGAGGCCGATATCACCACGATCCGCTTCGGCACCATCACCGGCCTCACGCATCGCAGCAGCTGGAACGACGGGCGTTCGAGCAACAGTGCGTCCGTGCAGCTGTCGACGTACAAGTGGGATTTCCCGCCGACGCGAAGCGACTTCACGCGCCCGCAGGTCACGATTCTCGACCGTGACTCGACCGCCGTGGGTGTGGTCGGCTCGAGCAATTTCATCTTCGACGACGCCGAGCTGCAGCTGCAGTTCCGCAACGTGTTCGAACGGCAGCTGGGCGCGCGCAACACCCTCTCGGCGGGTGTCGACGTCACGCAGGCGAGCTTCAAGCTCACGGGCTCGTCCACCAATCCCTCGGGCTCGTACGAGGTGGTGAACACCGGCAACATCCCGCTCGGCGCAGACGGCCGGTACCGCTTCGCGGATATTCCGGCGAACGTGTTCGTGCGCAGCTATACCATCGATGCGGCACAGAAGCAGGTCGACCTCACGCAGAGCCTGTACGGTGCATTCATCGAAAATCGCTGGCGCCCGTCGGCATCGCTGACCGTGCGCTACGGCGTGCGATGGGACTATGACGACATCACGAGTCGTGGCGAGAGCAAGCCCGACCTCGACAACGTGCAGCCACGCCTGTCGTTCAACTGGGTGAACGGCGCCAACAGCGTGGTGCGAGGTGGTGCGGGCGTCTTCACCGGCAAGCTGCCATACGCCGTGTACTCGGACGCCGTCCAGTTCGGGCCGGACGGCAACCAGACCGTGACGTTCACCGGCGCGCAGGCGCCCGCATTTCTGCAAGGCCCGCGCACCGCGACGCTCAATCGCAGCACGCTGCCGCCCGGCGAGCAGCGCCGCCTGTTCACGCTCGGGCTCGAGCAGCCCTCGGCGCGACAGTTCACCCTCGGGTACCAGCGCCAGTTCGGCGAGCGCACCGCGCTGAGCCTCGATGGTGTGTATGTCGACACGCGCAACCTGCCGCGGTCGTGGGATCTCAACGCGCAGACGCGCACGATCGGCCCCGCCGACTCGGTCGGCCTGCCGGTAACGGTCGGTGACGCATCCCGGCTAACCCGCCCGACGGCCGGCGGCTATCGCCGCCTCACCACGACCGAGACCGGAGGCAGCAGCACGTATGCCGGCCTGTACACGGCCGTGCGCCATCGGGCTACGGACCGCCTGCTGATCGACGCCAACTGGGTGTGGTCGCATGCCATCAGCAACACGGAAGACATCAACTTCAACGCATCGGTCGGCAACGACTTCGACCTCGATCGCGGCGACGCCAACAACGACCGCCGCCACAAGGTCACCACGCGCGCGACCTACACCGCGCTCCGTGGGCTCACGCTGAGTGGCATCGCCGACTTTCAGACCGGCACGCCGGTCAATCGCGTCGCCAATCGCGACCTCACGGGATCGGGTGGCACGTACGGGGACGGCTTCATCGGCAATCGTCAGCGCTTCTTCGGTGTGCCGCGCAATGGGGAACGTTTGCCGAGCGCATTCTTCCTGAGTGGCAGTCTCGCATACGACGTCCAGATCGCGGGCCGCGCATTGACGTTGCGCGGTGACGTCTTCAACATCCTGAACACCGTCAACATCTCCGGCTTTGCCACGGGTGTCGGCGGCGGTGGCACGGCAACGCAGATCGGTCGGCCCGGTGACCCGATCGTGAACGTGACGGCGTCGTCGCCGCGGCAGGTGCAGCTGTCGCTGGGCGTGCGATTCTGATCCGACTATCCTGAGCCGGTCATCCCGTGATGATCGCTATGGTCTCTGCTATGGTGAGCGCATGGTGATCGCATGAGGATGCTGAGGTTGATGACGTCGTGGGTCACCACGCGCATCGCCACGCTCGGTGTGGCCGTCGCGCTGGCGAGCGTGTCCGTCACCGCGTGCTCGCGGCCGAGTGACCGTCAACCGGAGGATGCCGCGACGGTCGCCGCGTTGCCTTGGGACAGCGTGGTGGCACGCGCACGCGGGACGACGGTCCTCTGGCGCATGTGGCGAGGTGATCCGGCCATCAACGCGTACGTCGACGGGTGGGTCGCGCCGAAGCTGAAGGAGCGTTTCGGCATCACGCTGCAGGCAGTCGAAGGGCAGGGCCCGGAGCTGGTCAACGCGCTCGTCACCGAGCGTGAGGCCGGTGCGAACAACGGGACCGCGAGCCTGATGTGGATCAACGGCGAGACGTTTGCGCAGTTGCGACGGGAGCGCCTGCTCGCGGGGCCGTGGGCGGGGCGGATGCCGAATGCACAGTACGTGGACAGCGGGTCGGCAATCATCGCACGGGACTTCGAGCAGGACCCCGCAGGGTTCGAGTCTCCGTGGGGCACGGTGCAGTTCGCGTTGATCTACGATTCGGCGCGCACACCCAATCCGCCACGATCGTTCGACGAGCTGGCAGCATGGATCGAGAAGAACCCTGGCCGGTTCACGCACGATCAGGGCTTCACTGGCATCACGTTGCTCAAGATGCTCATGTATGCGAAGTCCGGCGGCGTGGAAACGCTGCAGGGTGGCTTCAACGAGGCCCGCTACGCACAGGGGCGGGATTCGGTGTTCGCATGGGTGCGTGGTCTCGCGCCGAACTTCTGGCGGAAGGGCGAGACGTATCCGCCGGACGTCGCGGCGATGCACCGGCTGTTCGCCAATCGCGAGATCGACTTCACGATGTCGAACAACCAGAACGAAGTGATGGGGAAGGTGCGGCGAGGGGTCCTGCCCCCCACTTCCCGCGCGCTGCTGCTGCGCGATGGCACGATCGCCAACGCACATTTCCTGGGCATTCCCTTCAACGCACCGAATGCTGCGGGCGCGATGGTCGTGGCCGACTTCCTCCTCTCGCCGGAGGCACAGCTGCAGAAGGCGCGTCCGGACGTCTGGGCGGACGGCACCGTGCTCGACCGGGCGAAGCTGCCGGCCGAATGGCGCGCACGGTTCGATGCACTCGATGCGGAGGCGCAGGCAGTGCCGGCCGATTCGTTGCGTCGGTACGCGCGCCCGGAAGTCGATCCGATGTATCATGAGCGGATGTTCGCCGACTGGCGCAGCACCATCCGTCGTTCCTCCACACCGTGAGGGGTCGCTCCAGCGCCGGTCTCGTCGCCGTCGCGCTGGTATCGGCGCCTGTCCTCGCCGGGACGCTGTACTCGCTGGCCGCCGCCTTCGGAGCGGCCGGCGCAGGCGCAGGTGAATGGGGTACGTCACGGATCACGCGCGTGATTGCGAGCAGCGAGACGTGGTGGAGCGTGCTGTGGACGCTTTACACTGCCGGCGTGGCGACCATCGTCGCGGCGGTGGCAGCGATCATCCTGTCGGTCGTGCTGCAGCGCAGTCGCATCGGGCGCGCGCTGGCGGTCCTGCCACTGGCCGTACCATACGTGGCGGCGGGGCTCGCCGCGCTGCTGTTGCTTGGCCAGAGTGGCTTCCTCTCGCGCCTCGCGTTTGCGGCAGGCGCGATTAGCGAACCGTCGCAGTTCCCGGCGCTCGTATACGATCGTCCCGGCGTCGCGCTGATCCTGGCGTTCGCGTGGAAAGAGTTTCCATTTCTTGCGCTCACCGCATTCGCGGTGCTCGATACCCGCGGCGTGGAGCTCGCCGACACCGCGCGCACGCTGGGCGCGGGCGCCGTCGCGACCTTCCAGCGCGTCACGCTGCCATTGCTCTGGCGCGGCATCGCGCCCGCCACGATCGCCGGCTTCGCGTATCTCGTGGGCCAATACGAGCTCGCGGTGCTGCTGGCGCCGAGTGCGCCGCAGCCGTTGTCGGTGCTGACATACGAGCGAGCGCAGGATCCCGACCTCGCGCGGCGTGGCGAAGCGCACGTGCTCGGCCTGGTCGCGATGACGCTGTGCGGCGCGTTGGTAGTGGTGCACGGCCGCTCCCTTCGAGGTGTGCAGGGTGATGTGTCCAGTGAGGCGTCCGATGCTGCGCCAGGCAACGTCCGGCAAGAACGGACACACGCCGCGTGAGCACGCGACCGGTGAATGCAGGGTTCGACAGCGCGCGACACGACGCGCGACACGACGCGCGCGTCCGCGATCGACGGGTCGCCGCGTGGTATCCGCTGCTGCTCGCGGTGCTGGCGATCGTGACGCTCGGACCTGTGCTGCTGCTCGTACTGCGCGTCGCGGCTGCCTCGTGGCTTTATCCGAACCTGCTGCCGTCGCAAGGCGCCGCCAGCTCGACGCTCGAAGCGTTCAGCACTCCGGGACTTTGGAGTGCCTTCACCCGCAGTCTGCTGCTCGCCGCCGCCACGGCCGTTCTCGCGACAGTCGTGGGATTCGTGGCAGGCCGCGGCCTCGTGCGTGCGCCGAGCGGAATCCGGAGCGTGGCAACCGGCGCCGCATTCCTGCCGGTCATCGCGCCGCCGATTGCGCTCGGTGTCGGCATCCAGGTGCTGGCGATCCGTGCCGGTGTCGGCGGCAGCGACGTTGGCGTGCTACTGGCGCACGTCATCCCGGCTGCGGGCTATCTCACGCTGTACTTCCTCGGCGTGCTCTCGGCGTACGATCGCGCGATGGAGGACGAAGCGCGCACGCTCGGTGCGTCCGCGTGGCAGACGTTGCTGCGGGTCACCATCCCCGCATTGCGCGCGCGCTGGCTCGAGGCGCTGGTGCTCGGCGCGCTGGTGTCGTGGGGGCAGCTCGCATTGACGCTGCTCGTGGGTGGCGGCGCGGTGCAGACGCTGCCGGTGGCGCTGCTCTCCTTCACGCGCGCGGGTGACGACCGTCTGGCTGCTGCGGCCGCGTTGCTGCTGTCCATTCCACCCGCGCTCGCGTTCGGTGTCGTGCAACGCGGTGCACGCCGCACCGGCGCCAGCGCATGAGCGCCAGCGCATGAGTACTGCAGGCCTCGTGCTGCAGGATGTCAGTGTGCGATTCGGCGCGCGCGCCGGTCTCTCGGGCGTGTCGCTCGCCGTGGGCCCGGGCGAGCGCGTCGTGCTGCTCGGCCCCTCAGGCGAAGGCAAGACGACGCTGCTGCGCGCCATCGCGGGGCTGAACGAGCTCGCGGGCGGGACGGTACACGTCGGGGGGCGTCTCGTGTCCCGCGACCGGCCGGAACGACGCGGCGTCGTGTATCTGCACCAGCG
Source organism: Gemmatimonadota bacterium (assembly GCA_040387895.1). Classification (GTDB taxonomy): domain Bacteria; phylum Gemmatimonadota; class Gemmatimonadetes; order Gemmatimonadales; family Gemmatimonadaceae; genus Gemmatimonas. The sequence goes on along the minus strand of JAZKCW010000033.1, from coordinate 26,344 downwards.
TCCTTCGATGTTCCCGCATCTCTCGGTGATCGACAACGTCGGCTTTCCGATGGAGGTGCGCGGCATCGCGCGTCGGGAGGCACGGGAGCGAGCCGTGGTGCTGCTCGAGCGCGTGCAGCTTGCCGATCTCGCCGAGCGGCCGGCACTTGCACTGAGCGGCGGGCAGCAGCACCGCGTCGCCATCGCGCGCGCGCTTGCGGCCGAACCGGCAGTGCTCCTGCTGGACGAGCCGTTCAATGCGCTCGATCCGGCACTGCGTGCGGACGTCCGGGCGGCGGTCGTGGAATCACTGCAGGTCGCTGACGGTCCCAGTGTGCTCATGGTGACGCACGATGTCGACGAAGCCGCTGCGCTCGGCGATCGTATCGCCGTGCTGCTGGGCGGTCGCATCGTGCACGACGGTGTGCCGTCCGAGGTGTTGTCGCGACCAGCCTCCCTCGCTGTCGCGCGATTTCTCGGCGTGCCGAACAGCGTACCGGGCAGCTGTGACGGAGCGAGCACCTTCACTTGTGTGCTGGGACAATTTCCTTCGTCGCTGCCTGCCGGTCGCGCGGTGCTGGTCGCCCGTGCGGATGCATTCCGCGTGGCCCACGAGGGAGGTTCGCATCGCGTTGCAGCGAGCGTGGAGGCAGTACAGCACCGGGTGGGCGGAACCACGCTGCGCGTGCGGCCTGATGTGGCCACCGACGTGAGCCTCACGGTCTTGCCTGGAGATGGCGCACTGCCGGTGCCAGGGCAAAGGTTGCTAATCGAGGTCTTTCCCGATCGTGTGCACGTCGTCGCGACAGACGCGCCGCCGCATGTTTGATCATCTCCTGCGTGCGCTCAAGGATCGGCTGCTCGCGCCGATCGCCCGCCTGCTCGGCGCCTCGGTGTCGGCGAACATGCTGTCGGTGCTGGCGTTCGCGTTCGGCATCGGGGCCGCCGCGGCGGCCTTTCGCGGCCAGGACGCGGTCGCCGTGGTGCTCTGGCTGGTCAATCGTATCATCGACGGTCTCGATGGCACGCATGCGCGCGTGCATGGGCAGCAGAGCGATTTCGGCGGCTATCTGGACATCGTGCTCGACTTCATCGTGTACGCTGCAATTCCGTCGATGCTGGTGCTCTCGTCGCCGGGCTTCCAGCTCGCGCCGGCAGGGACGTTCCTGCTCGCGGCATTCTTCGTCAACGCCGCGTCGCTCATGTACCTCGCCGCCATTCTCGAGCGCAGGCAGATCGGCGCGGCAGCCCGCGGCGAGCTGACGACCGTGACGATGCCTCCGGGCATCGTCGCCGGTGCCGAAACGGTGGTGTTCTACGCCCTGTTTCTCGGGTTCGCGGAGTGGCGTGCGGCGCTCTTCTGGATCATGGGTGCGCTGGTGCTCGTGAACGTGCTGCAGCGCCTGCTCTGGGCATGGCGAACCATCCGATAGCGCGCCGTGGAAGGCACGTGCCGCCGCCGGGTCTTCGATCGTCCTAGGGGAGTCGTTCCGTGCGGCGATGGCGCCGTTCGACGATGTCCGCCTTCTGGTTCCCCGTGCATTCCATCCTGTCAGACCGTGGACGGCTCGCTGCCATCCATGCGACGCGACTCGTCGATCAGCCGTCATCTGAAGCGCTCGACAGCCTGACCCGCCTGGCTTGCCGGCTCGTGGCTGCCCCCATCGCGCTCGTGACGATGGTCGAGGTCGAGCGACAGTTCTTCGCGGCGGCGTGCGGTCTCCAGGAACCCGAGGCAACGCGTCGGGAGATTCCGATCTCCCACTCGCTCTGCCAGCAGGTGGTGACGTCCGGCGAGCAACTCGTGGTCGGGGACGCGTGCTCCGACCGGCGGGTGTGCGACAACCCGGCCGTCGTCGACTTCAACATCGGCGCGTATTTGGGTGTGCCGCTGCGCACGCCCGATGGATTCGTGCTCGGCAGCTTCTGCGTCCTCGATACGCGGGAACGCGAGTGGACCGCCGATGACATTGCCGTCGTCGAAGACCTCGCTCGCGCCGCGATGGCCGACCTGCAGGGTCGCACCGTTGCCGGCGACCTGGCGAAGGCGACCCTCGAATACGCGGCACTGCTCGACAGCACGACCGAACTGGTGTGCGCGTCCGATGCTGTGGGCGCCATCACCTACGTGAACAAGGCGTGGTGTCGTGCCTTCGGCTACCGCGATGCGGATGTGATTGGCGTTCGCATCGTCGACCTCGTGGTACCGGAACACCGTGCTCGTTTCCTGGAAGTCGCGCGCCGCGTGCACGAGGGCGAGTGCTCGGAGGATTTCGAGGTCATGGCCATGGGCAACGTGGGGCGGCGCGTCGTGTGCCGCGGAACTGCCCGGGCGACGATGACCGCGCAGGAGGACGGAACGCTCCGGTGTACGGGCACGATCGGCGTGTATCGCGACGTCACGCACGAACGGCAGCAGGAGGCGGCGCGTGCGCGCCTGGTAGCGACGCTGGAAGCGACCAGCGACCTGGTGTACATCGCGGCCGCGAGCGGCGAGATCGACTACCTGAATCGTGGTGGGCGACGCCTGCTCGGCATGCGCGAGGACCAGGACCTCAGCGCCTTGCGCAGCACTGCGTTTCATCCCGCGGATACGCAGCGCCTGCTCGAGACGGTCGGAATGCCGACCGCGCGCGAACGCGGAGAGTGGCAGGGCGATGGGGAGGTGCGCGCGCTCGACGGCCAGTGCATTCCGGTGTCGATCTCCCTGACGGCCCATCCCGGCATCACGCCGCGGGATTCGTTCTACTTCTCGGCCATCATGTGGGACCGGCGGAAGCAGGTCGCGGCCGACGCAGCGATCCGCGCGAGCGAGGCGCGCCTGCGTGCCGTCATCGACAACGCCGCGGTCGGCGTGAGCATCGTGAATGAAGCGGGAATGGTGGTGCAGGCCAACCGCGCGTTCGAGACATTCCTGGGCTACGCACCTGGGGAGCTCGAGGGACGCTTCGCGCCGGATCTTTCGCCAGCTTCCGACGCCGAAATCACGCGCGGTCCCGTCGAGTCGCTGCGCTCAGGCGCCCTCCTGAGCGCCTCCGTGGAAAAGCGGTTCACGCGTACGGATGGCACGGAGCGGTGGGCGGCGCTGACCCTGTCGCGGATCCCGCTCAGTGAGCACGAGTATGGCATCCTCGGCCTCACCACCGACATCACGCGGCGTCGGGAGGCAGAGGCCGCGCTGCGCGAGAGCCAGGAGCGCTACCGGCGGCTCGTCGACCTGTCGCCCGACGGCATCGTGATGTATTCGGGCGGAGTGGTCCGGTTCGCGAACGCGGCAATGGCGCGGCTTGTTGGTCTCGAGTCGGCCGAAATGGTGGTCGGCCGATCGGTGCTCGGTTTCTCCCATCCCGCGGACCGTCAGCGGATAGCGGAACGCGTACAACGGGTGGACACCGATGGTTCGGTCGAGTCGATCATCGAGGAACGGCTCATGTGCGCTGATGGCTCCGTGGTGCACTGCGAGATCAGCAGCTCGCCCATCATGCTGCACGACCAGCACGGCGTGCTCGCCGTCGTCCGCGACGTGTCCGAGCGCAAGCGCACGGAAGCGGCGCTGCGGGAGAGCGAGGCCGCGTTCCGCGACCTGCTCGAAACCGTGCGCGTGATTGCCGTGACGCTCGATACGGGAGGCAAGGTGACATTCGCGAACGATGCGCTGGTCGGCCTCAGCGGGTGGACACGCGAGCAGGTGCTCGGCGCCGACTGGTTCGGCCGCTTCCTTCCCGACGCGAGCACCATGCGTCGCCTGTTCGACGCGATCATGGCGGGTAATGACGTGCTCGCGCACTACGAGAGCGATCTCGTCACCCGGCAAGGGCGCCGTCGGCACATCGTCTGGGACAACACGGTGCTGCGCGACGCGAGCGGCACCATCATCGGTCTGGCGAGCATCGGGCAGGACGTGACGGACCAGCGCGCCGCCGAGGCTCGGCTCGCGGAGTTGTCGGAGCGGGACGAGCTCACGGGGCTGCTCAACCGTCGTGGCTTCGTGCAGCGTGTGGACTACGGCATTCTCGCGGCCGCGCGCGCCCGCCGGCACGACGTGCTGCTCTATGTCGACCTCGATCGCTTCAAGCCGATCAACGACACGTATGGCCATGCTGAGGGTGATGCGGCGTTGCAGGCGGTTGCGCGCATCATCGCGGGCACGATCCGCCAGACGGACCTGGCGGGACGACTCGGGGGCGACGAGTTCGCCATCTACGCTGTAGGGGACGGTCCGGAGAGCAATCCCGATGCGCTGGTGGCGCGCCTGCACGAGGCGCTCCGGTTGCACAATGCGGAGCAGGCCACGAAAGGCCGGCCGTACGACATCGGCTTTTCCGTCGGATACGCGGAGTCGTGCCCGGGCGATACTCGGGCGGCACTGCTCGCACGCGCGGACACTGCCCTGTACGCCATCAAGAACGCGCGGTCCGAGCACGCTCGTCCCTGAGGCTTGCAACGCTGCACTGATGGCGTCAACGTTGACGGACCCCGGCGGGTCGTCGCCACGGATGCGAGCCTGGGCCAACAGTGCAACACGAGACGCACGGATCCATGGCTTCCGGGATCTCCTTCAATGTGACACGCCGGATACTCCCAGCCGCGGTTGGGCTGCTCGGCGTTGCGATCCTGACCGCAGCGACCCACCGCGCATCTCTGCCGTCGGGCACCGCCTGCGCTGACACTCTGCGGGCGCTCGAACTGAGCTGGGGTGGCACCGGTGCATGGCGACGGCTCTCTCCATACCCGGTGCCACGAGAGGCCTCGCCAACGGACTCCATCGGCGTCTGGCTGGAACGATGGACGCCGCTCGGCGGGTCTCCGGAGCTCCGTCGCGTGAGCATCCATGAGACGACCGTCGCACGAACGGAGAGCTCGGCGTGCACAGTCGTCACCTCCACCGTCCGGCGCGAGTACGATCCGCGTGTGATGGCGGAGAGCTTCACCGACGCGGCGCTGCGCGACGTCGTGCATCGCAACACGGCGGGCATGATCTACGTGTGGTCACCCCGCATGCCGCTGTCGGTCAGCGGCATCGCCGCTGCGCGCGCTTCCGCACGTGCGCTTGGCGTGACCTACACGGCGGTCATGGCGGACGCGGGTGGTGCACGAGTACCGCTTCACGAGGTGGCCGCCGAGGACGCGCGGCCCATGGAGTCGCTCGAGATCGTCTATCGCGACGGCACGGTGCACTACCCTGCGGTGATTCTGTACCAGGGTGGTGCCGTGCTCGAAGGCGTGATTCCCGGGTACAAGTCGCGCGACGCGTACGAGACACTCGCTGGGGCGAAGCTGGCAACTGCAAAGCTCGCGCAGGCGAATCTCGCGCAGGGGGATCTCGTGCCGCTTGCGCCAGACGTGCCGAAGCTGTGGGTCGACCATCGTGCGCGCGTCAGCACGCGGTCGTCGGTCACCATGCTGCGCGACGTCGGGTTCTTCTTCAAGCCCGTCGCGGGCACTTCGCTCATCACCTACACGGACGACGGTCGCGCATACCTATTCGATCTCGCGACACGTCGCGAGTCGCGCATTCCGGGGCATGTCGACCCGGTGCCCACACCGGACGGTCGGTTCCTGACGCGTCCCGGCCTCATCGTGCATCCGATGCCGGCGCTGGTCCGCGGCGACACGGCGTCGATCTTCGTCGACCGGGAGCTGCCGGATGAGTACCAGACGGCGAGCATCCTGCGCGAAGGGGGCGGTACGCTGCGCTATCGCCTCGTGACCGGCTGGCAGGACAACGCACGGTTTCGGGACTACGATGTCGTGTTGGCCACCGGCAAGTCGCCAGCGCGATTCACGCCGGCGGGCGAGCCTTTCGTGCCGTGCCAGTCGCGCGTGCTGTCGCTGCCGATCAGTGCGAAGTCGGGCCGCGAGTTCGGCGCCTTCGATGTCGCACGCAAGACGAACGGCATCATCGAAGTGCGCCCGGATGGCACCTGCGTCGACAAGCTCGACCTCGGTTTCTCGTCCGGCAAGCTGTCCTTCAGCTACGACGGCAAGTCCGTCGCATTCTCGACGTCCCGCGTCAACACCGACACCGCGGGCACGCTCGTGAAGCCGAGCGAGACGTTCTACAAGGACGCACTCCTGCTTCAGCGGGCGACGGGTCGTATCGTCAGCCTGACGCGCAATCGTCCGATTGGCGGCATGAGCTTCCCGGAGTTCCTCCCGGACGGCGGCGTCATGGTGCTTGATCAGCGCGTGCAGGGACAGCAGTATGGCATGATGCGGATTATCGACGTGCGATAAGCCCCGATTCGTTCCCAGCTGCTCTCCGGCTGTTCCCGCCTGCCATCTCCGGTGCATTGCCATGTCTCACGTCGCGAAGGTCGCCGCTGCTCGTGCCTGGCGGAGTCGGTTCCGCTCCGCTGCCGTTGCCCTCCTGCTCGCCTCGTCGACGGCACCGCTTTCGGCACAGACCGTCGCCGCTCCTCCGCAGGGCGCACCGGCGCAGCGTGCGCCCGCCGCGCCAGCGATCGAAGCGCCGCAGGGCATGGTGGTGTCGGCCAGTTCCATCGCGAGCCAAGCCGGGCGCGACGTGCTCGCAGCGGGCGGCAACGCCGTGGACGCCGCCATCGCCACCGGCTTCGCGCTCGCCGTCACCTATCCGACGGCCGGCAACATCGGTGGTGGCGGCTTCATGGTGATCCGATTCCCCGATGGTCGGGCCACCACGATCGATTTCCGGGAGACAGCTCCGGCCGCAGCCAAGCCGACGCTCTTCCTCGATTCCGCAGGCAACTACTCGTCGAAGATCCATCATGGCTCGCACGTGTCGGTGGGTGTTCCGGGGACAGTCGCGGGCTTTGCACTGGCGCACCAGAAGTACGGATCGGCGAAGTGGCCGGGACTGGTCGCTCCCGCTGCAACACTGGCCGGCGAAGGGTTCGACACGCCGGCTGGACTCGCATCGTCGCTGGCAGGGTCACGCACCCGGTTGAGCGCGTACCCGGCCACGCTCGCTGCGTACTACAAGAGTGGCCAGCCCTACGCGGCGGGTGAGCGCATGGTGCTGCCCGATCTCGCGCGCACGCTCGGCCGCATCCGGGATGGGGGGCGTGACGGCTTCTACAAGGGTGAGACCGCGAAGCTGATCGCCGCGGAGATGCAGCGCCATGGTGGGCTCATCACGGAGAAGGATCTCGCCGGCTACACCGCGAAGGAGCGGGCACCGGTGCGCGGTACGTACCGTGGCTACGAGGTCATCTCGATGCCACCGCCCAGCTCCGGCGGCGTGACGATGATCCAGATGCTCAACATCCTCGAAGGGTTCGACCTCAAGGGCGCTGGCCACAACTCGCCGCGCTACGTGCATCTGGTGACGGAGTCGATGCGTCGCGCATTCGCCGACCGGGCGCGCTTCATCGGCGATCCCGATTTCACGAAGCCGCCGGTCGAGCGACTCACCAGCAAGGCGTATGCGACGACACTGAGGAAGAGCATCGACCCCGCCAAGGCGTCACCGTCGTCGCCGAGTGATGTGCAGCAGGGCTACGAGAGTCTCGAGACGACGCACTACTCGGTCGTCGACAAGAACGGCATGGCGGTCTCGGTCACGTACACGCTCGAGGCGGGCTACGGGCTGGGCGCCGTCGTGGAAGGCGCGGGCTTCCTGCTGAACAACGAGATGGGAGACTTCAACGGCAAGCCGGGGCTCACGGATTCGACGGGCCTTATCGGCACCTCACCGAATGTCGCTGCGCCGGGCAAGCGTATGCTGTCGAGCATGACCCCGATGATCCTGGCGAAGGACGGAAAGCTGGTCGCGGTCGTCGGCAGCCCGGGTGGCCGCACGATCATCAACACCGTGATGGAAGTGATGCTCAACGTCGTCGACTTCGGGATGCCGATCGAGGAGGCGGTGCGCGCGCCGCGATTCCATCACCAGTGGCTGCCGAACGTGCTCACGATGGAGCGCGTCGGCACCCCGCCGGAAACGGTGAGCGCACTGACGGCCATGGGCCATAACGTGCGACTCGGCGGCAACCAGGGGACGGCGCACTCCATCGCGGTCGACCCAAAGACGGGTGTGCGGCGTGGCGCGCCTGATCCGCGGGACAGGGACGCGGGCGCGTCGGGGCACTAGCACTCGCAGCAGTCAGTCTCGCGGCTGACGCCTCGTCAGCGGTTGTACTCCGAGAGCCAGTGGAACTGTCGTTCGGTGAGCTGGAAGTGCCGCGATGAACGCACCAGTTCCACGTACAGGCTGTCGGAACCCATCGTGGTCCAGAGCTTTGCCGAATTGCTGTCGGGGAGCGTGTAGCGCGCGGTGAAGACGTGCGTGCTGTCCCCCATGAACGACGTGCGCCACACGGCCATGGTGTGCGCGCTGGTGTCCGCCCGGTAGCGGAAATAGCCGCGACGATACCGCTGCCAGAATCGCGGGTCGGTCGAGCCGACACTGCCGCCTGCGGGATTGTCGATGACGACGTCGCGCCACCGGATCGAGTCCGACGTCAGCGCCGGAATCGTGTCCCCGTTGCGCACGAACAGCCGCACGTCGTACACGCCCACCGCGAGCGGGGACGCCGGACGCACCGTCTGCTGTGCCTGGCCACGCTGGTACGTGCTGTAGAACGGCATCACGAGCAGCAGTATCACCGCTGCTGCCTTCACAATGTAGCCGGCGATGCGCCAGCGGCGCCCCATCGCGGGCGGGTCATACAGCGTCGTGCCGCCGACCGGTGCATTCAGCACGAACAGTCGCAGGAGCCGCGGCGCATCCAATGCCAGCAGAAACACCGCCATCGCGAACAGGTGCAGCGCGTACAGCTTCACCGGGACGTCGTAGCTGAGGTTCACCACCAGCACGTTCGCGAACGCACCGACTGCGAGAAGCACGCCCAGCGTGACCGTGCGACGCCAGAGCAGCAGCACGCCTGCCATCAGCTCCACGGCGCCGCAGAACATCTGATACGGCTCGGAATAGCCGATGAAGAGCCACGAGAGCCGCATCGGCAGGAGGTCGCCGAGTGGCGTAGAGAGCTGGCTCAGGGCGGGGAAAGGCATCTGCAACGGGATGACCTTGATGACGCCGTACTGGATCGCTACCATCGCGAGACTGTAGCGCACGATCGTTCGCAGCCAATACGCGCCACGAGGGTACGCGGTGCGACGCCGGTCGAGAATGCTCCACACCACCGTGACGGCTGCGGCGAGCGTGAGGTACAGGCACGCCTGCGCCCACGACCACGACGTGTCACCGCTGCCATTCGGCATCACGAGCGTCTCGCGCACGTGGAAGATCGCGGCATTCGATTTCTCCACGGCCCAGCGCAGCAGCGCGGACCATGGCGTGAGCACCACACCGACATTGCCTGGCAGCAACCCAAGCCACGTCCACGGCGCGATGTAGAGCGTGAAATAGGTCGCGAAAAAGCGGAACGCGACACGCTGCCAGAGCGGCCAGACCAACGGGGGCAACGGTGGTGTAGTCATGCGCCCAACGCTGCAGTCCACGCTCGCGCCTTGCAAGCACAGCGTCCGTCGCGTCCCACAATCTCATCCCGCACGCGCACCCACGCACTCAGTCGATGTCGCCCTCGCCATCGGGCATGAACAGCGGGCGCGCGAGGCCGCCGGTATCGTCGTAGAATCGCACTCCACCCGGCGTGAAGGTCTTGGCCAGCAGGATGATCTGGCCAGTGTGCCCGGAGAAATGCTCCACGACGTGGTAGATGGCCGAGAACACCGACGTGCTGCGGCCCTGGATCACTCGTGATTCGCCCAGTGTCTCCGGCGCGAGTCCGCGCAGCACGGCGCCAGCGTCCGTGCAGGCGAGGCGCAGCCCAGCAAGCAGCTCGTCCTGCCCGGGGCCATCCTTCGCCGCGAATTCGGCGTCGCGATCGCGGGAGTCCGGCGCGCCGCCGATGCCGCTCACGATCCACTGGCGCACGTTGCCGGTGAGGTGCAGCACGAGGTTGCCGGCGCTGTTCGCGCCGTCGTTTGCACGCTCCCACAGTCGGTCGGCCGGCATCGTGCGCACGGCGGCGGTGATCTTGGCGGGGTACTCGACCGCGAGGTAGTGGTGCGAGCGCTCGAGAAAACGGGATGCGAGATCGAATTCCATGCGCAATTCTACCTACGCAGGCCGTTCCGGCGGAACTGGATTTCTCGGTCACGGACGGCAGATTACGGGATCCCTCCTACACGGATCTCGATCGTGCGCAGTCTGCTCCCCGTTCGGATCGCGGCGCTTTTCCTCGCGCCTGCCATCAGCCCGTCCATCGCCTCCGCCCAGTCACCCGTCGACGGGCTCAAGTTCCGCTCCATCGGCCCGGCCGTCATGGGCGGGCGCATCCACGACGTCGAAGTCGATCCACGTGATCCTTCGACCATCTACATCGCGGCGGCCGGTGGAGGGCTTTGGAAGACCGGCAACAAGGGCGTGACGTGGTCGCCGATCTTCGACGGTCAGGTCGACAATTCGTTCGGCGACGTTGCCATCTTCGCCGGCGACCCGCGGGTCGTCTGGGCCGGCACGGGCGAGCAGAACAACCGGCAGAGCTCGACCTGGGGCGGCGGCGTCTACCGCTCCGACGACGCGGGCAGCACGTGGAAGTTTCTGGGGCTCAAGGCGTCGGGCAGCATCGGGCGTGTCGTGCTCCACCCCACTGATCGCAATGTCGCATACATCGCGGCGGTCGGAGATCTCTGGAAGCCGACGACGGAGCGTGGCGTGTTCCGCACCACGGATGGCGGCACGAACTGGACGCGCGTGCTGTACGTCGACACGCTCACGGGCGCGGTCGACGTGGTGATGGACCCGAGCAACCCGAACACGCTCTATGCCGCCACCTACCAGCGCCTGCGCAGCGTGTTCGGCTTCAACGGCGGCGGGCCGGGCAGCGCGCTCTGGAAGTCCGTCGACGCGGGTGCGACCTGGCAGAAGCTCGAGAGCGGAGTTCCGCCCGGCGACAAAGGGCGCATCGGCATCGCTATCGCCCAGTCGAATCCGCGCGTGCTGGTCGCGACCATCGAGCAGACGGGTACCGGCGGCACCTACCGCAGTGAGGATGCCGGCGCGACATGGAAACGCATGAGCGCAACCAACCCGCGCCCGATGTACTACAGCCACCCGAGCATCGATCCGACGAACGACAAGCGGATCTGGATGATGGGCGTGCAGCCGGCCAAGAGCGAAGACGGTGGCGCGACGTTCCAGGGCATGCCGAACTCGCCGACCTACGATCTCGGCCTCAAGGACGACCATCACGCACTGTGGATCGACCCGGCAAACCCGCGTCATCTCCTGCTCGGCGGCGACGGCGGCCTGCACGAAAGCTTCGACCTGGGCTACACCTACGCGCGCATCAACAACTTCGCGATCGGCCAGTTCTATCGCATCGCGGTCGACGATCGCGATCCGTACTGGATCTATGGCGGCATGCAGGACGCACACTCGTGGATGGGACCGAGCAGCACACGCCACTGGCTTGGTATCCTGAACCAGGACTGGAAGCAGATCGGCTTCAGTGATGGCACCGGCCACGCGGTCGACCTGCGCGGGCCGCGTTACGTGTACTCCACGTCGAGCGGCGGCAACATCACGCGCGTCGACGTGGAATCGGGCGATCGCTGGGACATCCAGCCGGTTCCGCCGCGCGGCGAGTCGTACCGCTTCGACTGGACCGCGCCTGTCGTTGCGTCGCGCCACAAGCCCGGCACCGTCTACCTCGGCGCCAACAAGCTGCTGATGTCGAACGATTTCGGCTCCAGCTGGACGGCCTCGGCAGACCTTACGCGCAAGGTCAATCGCGACACGCTGCGCATGGCGGGCGTGCTCAACACGGAGATCCGGCATTCGCGCAACGACGGCGAGACGACCTTCAGCGAGATCACGACCATCGCCGAGTCGCCGCTCGATCCGCTCGTGCTGTGGGCGGGCACGGACGACGGCAACGTGCAGGTGTCGCGAGACGGCGGCAAGACGTTCACCGCAGTGCACCAGAACATCACCGGCGTGAAGGACGGCTCGTTCATCGACCGCATTGTTGCATCAGGTGCAGGGAAGGGCACGGCGTACGTGACGATCGAGAACCATCGCTCAGGTGATTTCGCTCCATACATCTTCCGCACCACTGACTTCGGACGCACCTGGAAGCCCGTGCGCGAGGGGCTGCCCGACGGCAACCCCGTGCGCAGCATCGCGGAGTTCCCGGGCCACCCGAATGTGCTGTTCGTCGGCACCGAGCGTTTCGTGCACTTCACCGTCGACAGTGGCGCACACTGGAGCCGCGTGACGGCCAACCTTCCGCCGACGCGCTACGACGACATCGTCGTGCATCCGCGCACGAAGGATCTCGTACTCGGCACGCATGGCCGGAGCATCTGGGTGCTCGACGATGCGACGCCGTTCGTCGAACTGCCTCGCGCTGCGGCCGCGCAGGGGCCCACGCTCATGCCGGTGCGTCCGGCGACGCTGATGCTCTACTGGGCCGACGTCTCGACGGCCGCGCATGCGATCTACGCAGCCGAGAATCCCGCGGAGGGCGCGACGTTCTCGTACCACCTGCCGCGAGCGGCGACGAGCGTGAAGTTCACCGTGCGCAACGCAGCGGGAAAAACCATTCGTGAGCTCACGGGCCCGACGGTTGCGGGAACGGTGCATCGCATCAACTGGGACCTGCGCTACGCGCCGACCGGCGGTGGTGGATTCGGCGGCGGCGGTGGTGGTGAGGAGGGTGGCGGCCCGCCGGACATCAACCCCGGCATGGCACCGGGCGCGCCTGGTGCAGCAGCAGGAGCGCCGGGTCGTGGTGCGGGCGGCGGCGGTGGTGGAGGCGGAGGTGGACGCGGGAATGCGATGCCCGCACTGCCGATTCCCGTGCACAACATCGGTGCGCGCGGCATCCACGTCTCGCCGGGCAAGTATACCGTCACGATGGACGTCGATGGTACGACGGGACGTCGCGAGTTCGACGTGCGTGCCGATCCCGCCCTGCCGATGACGCTCGCCGATCACAAGGCCCGGGAGGCGTTCCTCCTCGAGGTCATCGACGTGCAGGCTCGCATCACCACGGCAACGGCTGCCTTCCGCACGAAGCTGGCGGCAGCGACAGGCGCGGAAGCGGAACGCCTGAACGGCATCGCGACACAGCTTGGAATGGCCGGCGGCGGTCGCGGTGGGCGGGGCGGTGGTGGTGGCGGCCCGGCGGCGAGCATCGGACGCATCGTGGGTGCGTACAACGGCAGCGGTGTGCGGCACGGAAGCCTCCAGGCACCGAGCAAGACGCAGCGTGACGGATTGGCGGAAGCGAAGCGCGGGCTGGCGTTGCTCGAAAGCGCGGTGCGCTAGTCATGTACGAAATCATCCTGCGTCTTCACAATGTGCTCGCGTGGATCGTGCTGCTCACGGGGCTGTACGTCGTGTTCCTGGCCGTGACCCGGACGGCGACGTGGTCCGATGCCGACACGGGTTGGGTCCGGCGGCTCACGCTGTTCGTGCACCTGCAGCTCGTGGCCGGGCTGGTGCTCTGGTTCGTCAGTCCTGCAGTCGCACCGGCACGGGCGAGCATGGCGACGACCATGAAGGATCCCGCACTTCGCCGCGTGGTGGTGGAACATCCCACGCTCATGGTGCTGGCGGTGATCGCGGCCACCGTGTCGAGCGTACTCGTTCGCAAGGCACCCACCGCAGCGGGGAAGGCCAGAAAGGCGCTGGTGGGCACACTCGTCACGCTCGCGCTGGTGGCGGCCGTGATTCCCTGGCAGCGCATGGTTGGTAGCTGGACGAGCTGACGTTCGTCGCCCCCACGCGTGAGTCTTGCGCGTGGGCGCCAGGAGCTCCGGCTACTCCACCGGCGGCACGCGCCCGCCAGCGGTCGGCGTGAGTGGGCCGATCCATCGGCCCACTTCACCCGATGGCCCAACCCACACCAGCGTCATCTCCAGCTGCTCCGGCGCTTCCACCGGGCGATAGTGCAGCGTCATGCGCTCACCGGGATCGAGCGAGCGTCCTGGTGGCGGTGCGAGCAACCGCGTCCATCCGAGGCCGGACACCGGGTCCACGACACTCAGGCTGATGCGATGTACGGGCACGCTGCTCACATTGTCCACGTGCACGACGGGAGCAGCGGCGCCGGCACGTTCCACGGTGACAATCAGCTGTGCGTCGTCCGTCATTGGTTTTGGGAGAAGTATTGACTCAGTGACTGCCCGTCATCCGCTGCGTCGCGGTGTGCATTCGCGCCAGGTCGGCGACGGTGAGCAGCGAATTGTCCGACAGTGTACGCCAATCCAGCGGATACGAAGACGTCGAGCATTGCTCCGACGGCGTGTCGACGTGCAGCTGCGGTGTGCATGTGCATGTGCATGTCCTTGTGCAGGGACGTTGAGCGCACAAACTGTGCGCGGGCACACGCATCGGAAAGCCGAGCGCGCGGCGCATGTCGCGGTGCATGTCGCGGCGCACGCGGACAGGCCGCCTCAGGAGTGTAACGCATGCCGGAGCATCGAGAGGTTCTTCCCGGGAGTTTCCATGCGTCGAGAAACTTCCCCTGCCGAACCTCGTACAGCGGAAGGTGCCGTGTGCGATGCTCGCAACACCAGCGAGACGCATCGAGCGGCTCGACTACTCTCCCACGACCACGGACTCCCGTATGCCCAACGGCTCGCATTCTCGAGCGCGATGCCCTGTCTCCAGCGCGCGCCTCGCGTGTGCACGCATCGCCGTGCTGGCGGTCGCTCTCGCCGCACTCCCAGGGCGAGTGGATGCGCAAGTCGCGGACGACACGATTCGCGTCGGTGCGCCACGCGTTCCGTCCTCGTTGAGGAATGCGGAAACCGACACCAGCCGCGTCTCGATGAAGCGTGGGGCGGATTCGGTGCCGATGTCGGCCTACGTGGAGTCGATCACGCCGACACCTGACGGTTTCCTCATCGTTGGCCGCAACATCTCGGCGGCAGGGGTGACGATGAGCATCGACACCATCGCCGTCTCGAAGACGTTCGCGCCGCTCTGGCATGCGGACAGCGCGGCCTCCGGGCGGGCACGCGTGGTCTACGCGCGCGGGCGCGTGACCGGCACTCGCGTCGACAGCACGGGCAAGACGACGACCATCGACATTCCGGTGGCGGCCGGCGCGTTCGACTACAGCTATGCGCGGCTGGTGATCGGCTGGTTGCCGCTGCGAGTGGGCTTTCGCGGCGTGCTCGCGACACACGACATCACCCGCGGCGCCGTCCACATGCCGTTTCGTGTCGTCGGTGACGAGCGCATCGTGGCCCGCGGCGTCGCTGCCGATGCGTGGAAAGTGGAGCTCGATCGCCCGGGCGCGCCGACCCAGACCACGTGGCTGAGCAAGGCCACCGGCAAGACGCTGCGTGTCGTGATCGTCACGCCGGGGGGCACGATCTACGTGGAGTGAACCCGGAGTGAACCCGGAGTGACTGCACAGTGAATGCAGGTGAATCCCGAGGGCGAATGCCGGGCTGCTGCCGGCACTCGCCCTCGGCCGTCTACTCCTCCCGCAACGCGACCACCGGATCGACCCGCGTCGCGCGCATCGCCGGTACCAAGGATGCCACCAGTGCGACACCCGTGAGCAGCGCCGTCACCACGACGAATGTCGTCGGGTCTGTCGCCTCCACGCCGTACAGCTGCGACTCCACCACACGGGTGAGTGCGTACGCGCCGACCAACCCGATCACGACGCCCGCCATCGCCAGCTGCATGCCCTGACGCAGCACCAGCCGCAGCACGCGGTCGCGCGTCGATCCCAGGGCCATGCGGATCCCAAGCTCGCGCTGGCGCTGGGACACCGTGTAGGCCATCACGCCGTAGATGCCGATCGTCGCTAGCAGCAGCGCGATCGCCGAAAAGATGCCAAGCAGTGTCGTGGAAAGCCGACGCTGCCCCATGGAGTCGTCGATCATCTTTTCCATCGTGCGGATGTTCGCGAGCGGCAGGTCGCGGTCGATACCGTGAATCGCCGCACGAACCGACGGCACCATCGCGGCCGGATCGCCTGTCGTCCGCACCACGATCGCGCCGCCACCACCGCCACCGACCTGCGCGAACGGGCGATAGATCTGCACGCGCGCCTCGGCGTCCAGACCTTCATGGCGCGCATGCCTCACCACGCCCACGATCGTCGTGAAGATCGTGCTGTCGGTGGTCTCGGCGTCACCGAAGTAGAAGCGCTTGCCGATCGCGCTCTCGCCGGGTTTGTAGAAACGCTTCACGAATTCGTCGTCGACCACGGCGACGCGCACGCCGCCAAGGCGGTCCGTCTCGTCGAAGAAGCGTCCCGCGATCAACGGTGCGCCCATCGTCTCGAAGTATCCGGCCGAGACGGTGCGCTGATCACCCCACGGTGCTGGCGTATCCGGAGGCACCTGGAAGCCTTCGACATTGAAGGTCCCGGTCGACCAACCGCCGCTGAAGGGCAGCACCGAAGCGACCGCTGCGCCCTGCACACCCGGCACCGTCGACAGCTTGCGCTCCGCTTCCGCGAAGAATGCGCGTCGGGCGGTATCGCTCGGATACTTCGTGATCGGCAGGTTGAGGTTGAACGTGAGCAGGTTGCTCGCCTTGAAACCCGGATCCACGGTCGACAGGCGCGCGAAGCTGCGCACCATCAGCCCACCACCGACCAGCAGCGTCAGGGCGAGCGCCACTTCCGCGACGACGAGCGTGCGACGCACCCACTGCCCGACGCGATCCGCGCTGCCGGCCCGGCCACCCTCCTTGAGCCCCTCGTGCAGGTTGGTGCGCGTCGTGCGGAGTGCGGGAAACACGCCGAACAGCACGCCAGTGATCACCGCCACCAGTGCGGTGAATGCGACCACCCGCGTATCGATCTGCAGTTCGCTCAGTCGCGGGATGTTCGCGGGATTGGACGCGACGAGCAGCCGGATGCTCCCCCACGCGAGCGCGAGGCCGAGCGCCCCGCCGAGCACCGAGAGCGTCATGCTCTCGACGAGCAGCTGGCGAATCAGCGGCCACCGCTGTGCGCCGAGCGCGGTACGCAGGGTGATCTCCTTCTGCCGCCCGCTCGCGCGCACGAGGAACAGGTTGGCGACGTTCGCGCAGGCGATGAGCAGCACGAACCCGACGGCGCCGAGCAGCACGAACAGCGCCGAGCGGATGTCGCCCACGAGTTCCGTAGTCACGGGCTTGGCCAGCAGGCCGAAGTCGCTCGCATCCTCGCCCTGCTCCGCCCGCAGCGCCAACGCGAGCGCGGTCAGGTCGGCCTGTGCCGCCTCGATGCTGACCCCGGGCTTGAGGCGCGCCGTGACGGAGAGATACTCGTTGTCGGACTCGCGCTGCGCGGGCGTGAACGCCAGTGGCCTCCACAGTTCGCTGGTGCGATTCCACGGATCGACGAACGTCTCGGGCATCACCCCGACGACGAGGTACGGCTCACCGTTCAGCGGGATCGACTTCCCGACGGCGGCTGGGCTGCCAGCGAACAGCCGCATCCACAGCCCGTGCGAGAGCACGACGACCTTGTCGCTGCCGGGTTCTTCTTCCGTCGTGAGGAATCCACGTCCCAGCAGCGGAGCGACACCCAGGGCCGGGAAGAACTGCTGGCTGACACGTGTCGCCGACAGGCGCTCCGGTTCGCCCTGACCGGTCAGGTTGGCCGCCCACCCCGTGCCGACCGCGAGGTGCTCGAATGAGCGGGTGCGATCGCGGTAGCTGCTGAATCCCGGCGCCGAGATCGGCGCCTCGAGCTTGATCGCCGGATAGTCGTGGTAGATCGTGACGAGCCGCTCGGGCTCCTTGTAGGGGAGCGGCTTCAGCAGCACCGTGTTGACGACACTGAAGATCGCGCTGTTCGCCCCGATGCCCAGGGCGAGTGTCAGCAGGACCACCACGGTGAAGGCCGGAGTGCGGCGGAGGCCGCGGAGCGCGTAGCGCAGATCGAAGAGCAGGGCAGACATGTCGGCGGGGTCGGCGGGGGCGACAGGAAGGGCGCGGGTTGGACAGCGCGTACGGCGGAAGGGTTCGAATTGCCGACCTTGGCCATGCGTTGCCGGATCAGGCAGGGGATTTGCGCGCAACCGTTCTCGCGCAGCATCGCTCCCGCATCGGCCTGCACTGGATCTCACCAACCAGGATCGCGGATGACCACACCGGACTCACGCCGTCGGCCACGCCCCTCCGACCGATTTGCCGGCCCCGAGCATATGCTCGACATGGGCGAAACGCTTCGTGCGCTGCGCGCCGAGGCAAAGGCGGGGGCAAACGGACACCGGCAGATCACACTGGTGCATGAGGGCCCGGTCCGACTGGTTCTCTTCGCGTTCGACCAGCGTGGGCGCATGCCGGAGCATCGGGCACCGGGATGGGTCACCATTCAGGTGGTGCGCGGCAGGCTGCAGGTGCGCACACCGGAGCGGCTGCACACGCTCGACGAGGGTCAGATCCTCGCGCTCGCGCCTGGTGTGCCGCACGATGTGGAGGCGAGCGAGGAGGCCGACATGCTGCTCGGCGTCTACCCAGAGACGCCGGTGAACGCGGCGGCGGTGGAGCCGTGATCACATAGAGCGCGCGGGTTGCGCGTCGCCAGTGCGCTCGCAGCGAATGACGATCCGAAACCCACGTGGGTGTGGCACGTAGGCCAAGGTCTCCACCCGCACCCCACGCCCATGCTCCACGTCGCGGACATCCGCCACGCGCTGCGCCGCCTGCGTCGCAGCCCCGGCTTCACGCTCCTCACCGTGCTCGTACTCGCCGGGGGACTGGGGCTCAGCACGTTCACGTTCTCGTTCCTCTACACGGCCATGATCCGGCCGTTGCCACTGGCCGACGGGGAACGCATCGCGCGGCTCACCCTGATGGAGGATGGCAGGCCGCAGCGCGTCGATGCGGTGGACGTGCCGATGCTGCGCGCGGGGTTATCGACCGTCGAGACACTCGGCGCCTACACGGGCCACGAGGTCGTCGTGGGGCGCGACGGAGACCGGCACGTGCTCGATGCCACCGTCACCGACGCGGCGCTCTTCACGATCGCACAGGTGCGGGCGTTGCTCGGGCGCACACTGGTGCCGTCCGATGCGGAGCCGGGCGCCGAACCGGTCGTCGTGCTCTCGCATCGCACGTGGACCATGGACTTCGGCGGCGACAGCGCCGTCGTCAACCGGCCGGTTGCATTGAATGGCGCCACCACGCGCGTCGTCGGCGTGATGCCGGAACGGTTCGAGTTTCCGGTCGCGACGGATGCCTGGATGCCACGAACCGACGTCGTCCCGTCGAGTGCAGGACTCGAATCCGTGCAGCTCGTGGCGCGTCTTGCGCCGGACGTTCCGCACGAACAGGCCGCCGCACAGGCGACTCTCCTGCTGGATCGCACGCTTCGCGCACGCGATCCGGCGCCGGTCTCCACAGGGCGACGGTCGGCGCGATCAGTGCTCGTCGAGTCGTTTCCCGCAGCGCAGTTCGGCGAGGAGCGTGCGCTCGTCTTCACGGTCCTCAACACGCTCGCAGCGCTCATCCTGCTGCTCGCGCTCGTCAACGTGACGAATCTGCTCTTGGCGCGCGCGAACGAACGTGTGCGTGAGACCGCCGTGCGTCTGGCATTGGGTGCACCCACCGGCCGGTTGATCATGCAGGGCATGTGGGAGACGATCATCCTCTGCGTCGTCGGCGGGATCGTCGGCACCGCTGGCGCGGCGTGGGGGCTCGCCGCCATCACGCGCTGGACGCGCGCCAATCTCGAGGGCAACCTGGCGTTCTGGTGGGTCTGGCAGATGGATGGTGTCACGCTGCTGAGTGCTGGCGTCTTCGTGACCGTGGCGATCGCGGTGCTCGGCGCCGTGCTCTCACTCCGCACTGCGCGCATGAACGTGCGGGAGATCATGCAGGATGGCAGTGCACGCGCCGGCTCGAAGCGGGAAGGGCGGCTGTCCCGGCGTCTGGTCGCGACGCAGGTCACGACGGTGACCGTGCTCATGTTCTTCAGCGTGCTGGGGGGCGACGTCGCACGACGTCTCGTCACGCTGGATCCCGGGTTCGATACCGCACGCCTGCTACAGGGCGGCATCGAACCTCCTGCTGCGCGCTACGCCACGCACGACGCCCGTGCGGCTGTCCTGCGGAACGTGCACGCCCGGCTCGACGAGCAGGATGCATTCACCGGCGTGATGCTGCGAGGCACACTGGCCGATCACGACAGCGACGCCGGGCGCATCGCGACGCGGGACACTCGCGCCATGGGAACCCTGCCGACCGCGCATGTGCGGGCCACGCTTGGCGACCTCTCCACGATTGGCATCAGCGTGGTTGCAGGACGGGCGTTCGACTCCAGCGATGAGCGGGGGCGCAGCGCAGTGGCCGTGATCAGTCGCTCGTTTGCGAATCGCATGTGGCCGGGACGCTCCGCCGTCGGCGAGGAGTTGCGGCTCGCCGGGCTTGGCGACTCGCTGCAGTTCCGCACCATCGTCGGTGTCGTGAGCGATGTTCCGTACGGCAACCCGCTCGCGCGCGACCGCAGCTCGGATGCCGTCTACGTGCCGCTGCAGCAGGTGGACGCCGGGAGCGCCACATTCGTCGTGCGCTACCGCACGAGCGAACTCGATGGACGGCAAGCGCTGTTCACCGCGTTCGCCGCGGTCGACCCGCTGCTCGTGCCCGACCAGGTACAACCCGTCGATGAGTCGCTGCGCAAGCTCGCTCTGATCACGGTGTCGGTGACGAAGCTGTTCGGCGCGTGCTTCGCCTTCGCACTGTTGCTCGCACTGGTCGGTACCTACGGCCTCATGTCGCGGTCCATCGGCAATCGCACGCGCGAGATCGGTGTGCGGCGCGCACTCGGAGCATCCGACGCGCTGATCACCCGTCTGCTGCTCCGGCAGGGCGGACGGCAGCTTGGCACCGGTTCGCTGATCGCCGCGCCGGTCATGGTCGCGATGGCATTGACGCTCAGGCACTACTTCCCGATCAGCGGCTGGCTGGCGGCGACAGCGGGTGTGCTGGTGTCGGTGTCGATCGTCGGGCTCGTGCTCGCGACGTCGCTGGTGCCGACGCGCCGGGTGCTGCGCATGGGGCTGACGGACGCGTTGCGGGACGAGTGAGCGGAACGCAATGCGTTTTCGCATGACGGTGATGCGTACCGCATGCTTGCTCTGTTTCGCGGCCGTCGCCTGTCGTGACGCACCGCGCCCGGCGACGCCAGACGGCGTCGATTTTCATGTCACGCCGCTTTCGATCAGGTCATCGGATCTGGATCGGCTCGGAGCGCTCAGTCTCCGCGGTGCCGTGGCCATGCAATCGCGGAACGCGTCATTCGGTTCGTACTCAGGGCTGCACGTGTCGGACGACGGGCGCAGTCTGATCGCGATCGGGTGGGGAAGCTGGTTCGTCGGACGTCCGGTGCACGGGCCGATTGGTGCTCTCAGCGGGATGGAAATGGAGGGCGTGTATCCGATCCGCGATGTCGGCGGGCAACCGATCACGAATGACGCGGAGAAGGACGCCGAGAGTCTGGTCGAGATGGATGGGTCGTATTACGTCGGGTTCGAAACGAACACCCGCATTGCGCTCTTCCGTGCCATCGACGCTGCAGCGGTGCCAGTGAACCTCGCGCCGGAAGACTTGGCAAGCGTTCCGAACTGCTGCGGCTTCTCGTCCGTACTGTTCACGGCGCGGGGTGAGCTCCTCGCGGTGACGGAAGCGGCACACGACTCGGCGGGCAACGTCAGGGGCTGGTTGTGGCAGAACGGCGGCCCGCAGGCGATTGCACTGCGCGGCGAGTCGCGTTGGCTGCCTGTCGACATCGCGTTGCTGCCTGATGGCGACCTGTTGCTCGTCGAGGTGCGCGAGGATCTGTGGACCGAGCGCTGGCACAGCCGCTTCTCGCGGGTGGCCGCCGCCGATGTGCAGCCCGGTCGCGTCATGTCGGCGCGCGTGCTGGGTGAGCTGTACTCCGCCGATCACCCCGACCGGATCGAAGGCATCCATGCCCGGCGGGGCCGCGGGGGCGAGACGCTGGTCTACGCCATGTCCGACTCGAGGCGCGGATGGCCGAGCAGCCTGCTGCTGTTCGAGCTTGAAGCCCGGTAGCGCGCTGACACACCAGCGACAATCGCCAACAGCTGAATGCGGCTCGCATTACCGGCCTACCAGGCCGGCCTTCTCCGGCGGATTGCGAAACGCATTGGTTACGCGTGGCGCACTTGTGAATCCGGGCACAGGTTATCACGGGCGCGCAGCGGTGCCGCGGCAAGGCGACGGTGCTACGCACGGCGAGACCACCACAATCCGAGGAAGCCGGAATGCGTGCTACCGCAATGGTCCTGGCTGCATTGGCGACATTGACCGCGTGCGGGGCTCTCACGGAGCAGCGCGCGCCCTATTGGTGGGAAGGTCAATGGACGGCTGTTCGAGGCGACGGCGCACCGTTGCCGGTGACGATGCTGGTGGGCGTGACCACAGCGACGACGCGCTTGGATGCCCTCTTGGTCACGTTGAGCACGTACGGGGGAGAACGGGGCATTGTCGATGAAAAGGCGACCCGCACAGTCGCAACTGGCGCGACGACACAAGTGGGCTGCTATCGGTTCTATACCCTGACTGCCACGGCTGCCACTGTCGAGCTGCGCGATATTGGATCGCCGAGCTGCGCGGAAAGCGTCCCGATCGGCACGCTCGTGTTCACACGCAAGGCCGATTCGCTGGTGGTGCAGTGGCGTGGCGCCGATGTCCGGTTGGTGCGAGTGCCGTGACGAGAGCGGCGTTCGGTCAGCATTTCGGTTACTGAACGACAAAAGGGCGCCCCCGAGTGGAAGCGCCCTTTGTCTACATCGTTGTCCTGCATATCAATCGGGGCGACAGGATTCGAACCTGCGACCTCGTGCTCCCGAAGCACGCGCTCTACCGGGCTAAGCTACGCCCCGTTTGACTCGGACTGCATTCCTGCGCCCTGCACCTGCTCCCAAACTGCACCCCGACCGCTACGCACACGGAAACCTACGCGCCTAGAAGGACTCGAACCTCCAACCTTCTGATCCGTAGTCAGATGCTCTATCCAATTGAGCTATAGGCGCACTGCATCCCACGACTGCATCCTGCACCTGCTCCCTCGTCCCGAGGGCCCGACGACCCACATGGGCGGTACAAGACTCGAACTTGTGACCCCCACGATGTCAACGTGGTGCTCTAACCAACTGAGCTAACCGCCCATACTGCGCCACACTCCACGATCAGCGCACCATCGTGAAGAGCGGGAAACGGGACTCGAACCCGCGACCCCAACCTTGGCAAGGTTGTGCTCTACCAACTGAGCTATTCCCGCAAAACGGCCTCAACCAGCAAGCCGGAAACACCCGATCAGGCCGAACGACGTCCCTGTGTCACGAACCCCTGCTGTGCCACCTTACCGCCGCCCTGCCGCACCGGGATGGAGACGAGCGGGATCGAACCGCTGACCTCTTGAATGCCATTCAAGCGCTCTCCCAACTGAGCTACGCCCCCGGGCGCGAAACCCCTGCAGAACGGCGCAAGCCTTGCGGCATGCACCCCCACAAGGGCGTCAGGAACCGCGCAGTCTAGTCAGGTGTATGTCCCTCGTCAAGCAGATCCAACACTGCGGGCTGGCGAATTATCCCACATGTCATATCTTGCAAGGCTACCCGGAACATGCGCCGCGCGCCCAGGCTTTGCCCTGATGGTGCTGCCTGTTGCCATTCCGGAGTCCCGGCGGCGGACCGCCACAAAATGTTGGCGCTACGGTGAGCAAAGCCGTAGTGTCGGATTTGCCGGAACCAACGCTGTTCGTCGCACCCGATACCCGTATCAGTCCAACGAGCCACCGCCCGGCGACGTCGCCAGCGTGACTCCGCATTTCTATAGCACCGCACCCAAATCGTGGACGATGTCACGTCCCGAGGACAATAGCAGATCATGACCGACGTCAAGCGGAAGCGCCGCCGTGCGGCACCCGCCGGAATCGCGCCGACCGAGCCCGAGCGCGACATCCTCGACCAGTACCTGTACGAGGTCAGCACGTATCCGCTGCTCAAGGGCGCGGAAGAAATCGAGCTGGCCAAGAAGATCCGTACGGGCGATCAGGACGCCCTGCAGGAACTGGTCAAGCGGAACCTCCGCTTCGTCATCTCCGTGGCCAAGAAGTACCAGAATCGTGGTCTCCCGCTCATCGACCTGATCGGCGAGGGCAACGTCGGTCTCCTCACGGCCGCCCGCAAGTTCGATCCGGATCAGGGCGTGAAGTTCATCTCGTACGCCGTGTGGTGGATCCGTCAGGCCATCCTGTCGTCGCTCGCGCGGCAGGGTCGTACGGTGCGCGTTCCCCTGAATCGCACCGCCGACCTCTCGCGCATCATCAAGGCGTCGGAAATCCTCCGGCAGAAGCTCCGCCGTGAGCCGTCGCCGGAAGAGCTCGCGCAGGTCACCGGCCTGTCGGTCGATGTCGTGCAGTCGCTCGCCGCGCTCAACACCGGCGACGTCCGCCTCGATGCCCCGATGGATCCCGATGGTGACCGCTCGCTCATAGAGCGCTTCGTCGCCGACGAGATGCCGGACACGGAAGAGGAGGCGATGAATCGTTTCCTCACCGACGAGATCGAGCAGGCACTCTCCACGCTGCCCCCCCGTGACGCGAAGGTGCTGCGCCTGTACTTCGGCCTCGAAGGCGGCCGCGAGCACACGCTGGAAGAGATCGGCACCATGCTCGGCGTCACGCGCGAGCGCGTCCGCCAGCTGCGCGACCGGGCGCTCAAGCGCCTCCGCGAGGGCGATGTGGGCCGCGCGCTGTCGAGCTTCGCCGCCTAGTCCAGTCTGCCGTCCGTCATCGACCGGGGCGCCCTCATCGGGCGCTCCGGTTTTTCGTTGCGCCCGCACCTCGCGGGAACCAGCGGTTCTCCGTGGGTCCGACCCGGGCGCGCCGGGAAATCACGAAAATATCAGCGACCAAACCCGGCGGTATGTATCGTGCTCCCCTGACCGGGATCCGCGTTCGCTCCCATATTTGTGATATGACAGCCGCCCGCCAGGTCGCCCGATGATCGAGTTCAAGAACGTCCACAAGGCCTTCGGCCCGAAGCAGGTACTCAAGGGCTTCAACCTGGTGGTCGAGGACGAGCAGACGATGGTGATCATCGGCTACTCGGGAACGGGTAAGTCCGTTGCCATCAAGCACATCGTTGGCCTGCTCGAACCTGACCTGGGCGAAGTTTGGGTCGACGGGCAGCGGGTCGACCAGCTGTCGCGGCAGGAGCTGTACGCGCTGCGCGGCAGCATCGGCTACGTCTTCCAGTTCGCGGCGCTGTTCGACTCGATGACCATCGGCGAGAACGTGGCCATGGGACTGCGCAAGCAGGGCTCGCTCAGTGAAGGGGAGATCAGCAAGCGCGTGGATGAAGCGCTCGCGCTGGTCGACCTGCCGGACGTGCAGAAGCGGATGCCCTCCGAACTTTCGGGCGGCATGCGCAAGCGCGTCGGCATCGCGCGGGCCATCGCGCTTCGCCCGAAGTACATCCTGTACGACGAACCCACGACCGGCCTCGATCCCGTCACCTCGGCGACCATCGACGCGCTCATGGTCCGCATGCGCGAGCAGCTCAAGGTCACGGGCATCGTCATCACGCACGACATGCGGAGCGCCTACACCGTCGGGACGCGCATCGCGATGCTGTACGAGGGCGGCATTCGCGCGGAGGGCACGGTGGAGGAGATCCAGGAGACCACTGACCCGATCGTGCGCCAGTTCATCGAAGGGCGTGCAACGCTCGACGGTTCGGCTCCCCTCGTCGGCGCGGGCCACGCCGGCGTGCACGACGACGACTGATCCATCACCAGACCCCGTCCAGGCAATCGCCAGTGACCGACCCTCGCCCTTCACCCCGCCAGCGCGGCGACAACGCCTCCTCGCGTGCGACGCTTGAAACGTCGGCGGGGGGCGTGGTTTATCGGGTACAGGATGGCGAGCCGTTGTTCCTGCTGATTCGCGACAGCTACCGCAACTGGGGCTTCCCGAAGGGCCATCTCGAGCACGAGGAGAAGCCCGCCGCAGCCGCCATTCGCGAGGTGCAGGAGGAAACAGGGCTGGATGATCTCTTCCTCGATGGCGAGATCGAGACGATCGACTGGTTTTTCCGCTTCCGCGGCCGGCTCGTCCACAAGGTGTGTCATTTCTATCTGATGCACACGGAAAGCAGTCGTACCAGGCCTCAGCGCGACGAGGGCATCACGGCGTGTCGCTGGGCGCGTTTCGACGAGGCGCAGCGGCTCGTCTCGTACGCGAATGCACGCGAGGTGCTGGCCCGCGCGCATGCAATGGTTCGAGGGGACACGCTCCCCTCTGAAGTGGCCAGCGCCTGACCCACCAGTAAGCCTCGTGTCCTCTCCCGCATCCCGTAGCGGCGCCGATGGCGCCGTACCACCGCTGTGCCTGCTCGCGCTGCTGAAGCGCGA
>JAZKCW010000032.1:0-50728 GCA_040387895.1 Gemmatimonadota bacterium | reverse complement strand
CGCTCCTTGAGCACGCGGATGCGATGCTGGATGAGCCGGCGGTCGGTTTCGAGCTGGGTTTCACCGGGGCCTCGCACGCCGATGCCACCGCGGAATTTCTCGAGGTGGGTCCACATGCGCGTCAGGCGCGGCAGCATGTACTGCAGCTGCGCGAGCTCGACCTGCATGCGCGCCTCGTTCGACCGCGCGCGCGTGGCGAAGATGTCGAGGATGAGCTCCGCGCGATCCATGACGCGAGTGCCCACGTGCTGCTCGACGTTCTTGCTCTGCGCAGGCGACAGCTCGTCGTCGAAGATCACGAGCGTGGCATCGAGCTGGCCGATCAGGTCCTTGAGCTCATCGACTTTGCCCTTGCCCAGATACGTCGCCGGATTGGGCCGGTCGAGCTGCTGCGTGAGCGTACCCGCGATCTCGGCGCCCGCCGTGTCGGCGAGGCGCGCCAGCTCCTCGAGGTGCTCGTCGACGTGATGACGCGCGCTGCTCCGCTTGGAGGGCGCGCTCACGAGGATGGCGCGCTCGACCGGCGCGCTGAGCGTAATGATTTCTCCCTTGATGATCCGATCCCTATGCGTGCTGCGTGTGGAAGAAAACGCGCTGGTCGAGAACCCTCAGCGCCCGTTGCCTGAGACCGACGAGTACCGCCCGGTGCGATCGTACGGCCGCGTGAAATTCCCGAGCGGCGTGTCGACGGTGAAGTCGCCGCGCACCCGGTAATTCACGGTACCCGCCGTGATCAGGGAGCGACCCGCTGCACCGAGACCGGAGTACGTGAACTGCACGGGCAACCGCACGGTGGAGCTGTCATTCCCGTTCACCACGAAGCGCCCATCGAGCGAGCCCGACCCGAGCTGAATGCTGTCCACATCGACGCGATACGTCATCTTGAGCGCGTCGAGCTTGAAGTTGTTCGGATTGTACACCGACAGCACGATGTCCACGCTCCCGCCGGTCAGGCCGAGCCCGGTGACGTTGAATTGCCGCAGTTCGACGACCGGCTCTTCGAACACGCTGCGCCCGAGCGTCGCACATCCCGCGCCGGCAAGCGCGGTGACCGCGACTGCCGCGTACGCCAAGCGGCGGCGAATTCCTGACTTGATCACACGCATCATGCTGACTCGCCTGTTGGAGGTTGTGCTGAACGTTCTTCCGTCACCGATTGCCCGTCGTCCGGCGGCTTGGCGCCAGACGGCTGGTCCCGCTCCCGCAGCTCGGCCCACCAGGCCAGCCGCTTCGCGATGTCCTTCTCGAATCCGAACGGCCCCGGCTCGTAGAACCTGCTGCCCGCGAGGCTGTCCGGCAGGTACTCCTGCGGGATGTAGGCATCCGGAACCGTATGTGCGTACTGGTACCCTGCCCCATAGCCGAGTTCCTTCATGAGACCCGTGGGCGCATTCCGGATGTGCAACGGCACCGGGGCCGCCGGCGAGTTCCGCGCTGCCTCCAGCGCAGCCTGAAGCGCGCGGTACGACGAGTTCGATTTCGGCGCGGTCGCGAGGTAGATCACCATCTCGGCGAGCGGCAGATACCCTTCCGGCGGGCCGAGCATGAGATACGCATCGCGCGCCGCCACCGCGAGCTTGAGTGCATTCGGGTCGGCGAGTCCGATGTCCTCGGCGGACATCGCGATGGATCGGCGGAAGATGACCAGCGGATCCTCGCCGCCGTCGATGAGCCGAGCCATCCAGTACAGTGCACCCTGCGGATCACTGCCACGCAGCGACTTGTGAAAGGCGCTCAGGATGTTGAAGTGCGACTCGCCGGCCTTGTCGTGATGCGCGAACCGCAGCTGCATGGCTTCACGCGCGACTTCCATCGTGATCGCGCCGCCGGGGCCGACATGATCCGATGCCGCCTCGAGTACGGTCAGCGCACGCCGCGCATCGCCGTCCGCTTCCTCGGCGATGGCGCGGAGCGCGTCGTCGTCGATGCGCAGCCCGAGCGTACCGAGGCCGCGCACATCGTCGCGCAGGGCGCGCTGCAATACCTCGGCGACGTCGGCGGCGGACAACGCCTCCAGCACGAAGACACGACTGCGTGAGAGCAGCGCGCCATTCACCGCGAAACTGGGGTTCTCGGTGGTCGCACCGATCATCGTGACGATGCCGTTCTCCACCGCCGGCAACAGCGCATCCTGCTGGTTGGAGGCCAGCCGGTGCAACTCGTCGACGAAGAGCACCGTGCGTCGTCCGCCGGCATCGAGCCGCTCGCGAGCGTCGGCGATGATCTCGCGCAACCGCGGCACGCCTTCCGTCACCGCGCTGAACGGCACGAACGCGCGGTCACTCGAGCCCGCAATGAGGTGCCCGAGCGTGGTCTTTCCGGTGCCGGGCGGACCCCAGAAGATCACCGACCCCAGCGAGCCGCGTTCGACGGCCTCCCGCAGTGGACGACCCGGACCGACGAGGTGCCGCTGCCCTGCAAACTCGTCGAGCGTCGCCGGGCGCATGCGCGCCGCCAACGGGCGCGCGCTGTCGGCCGCCTGTGCGAAGAGCGACGCGTCACGCTGGTCCGGTCGGGATTTGCGCACAGGCATGCGATGGACCTAGCGTGCGCCGTCGGGCGCGTGCGGCTTCGACGTCGTCACGAGAGCGGACTCACGTCGAGCCCAAGGCGGTCGGCGGCTGCCTCGAGCACATTCGTCACGTCGGGCACCGGCTTGAGCCCACTGCGCGACGGGGTCCACACCGCAGCGGGTGGCGACGCGCGCTCCACCAGTCCCATGCCCTCGAGCAGGAAGTACCAGCGATCGGTGCGTGCATAGACGACGATCTGCAGCTCGGGCGTCAGCGTGAGCTGATCGTCGGGGGTGACGATGGCAACCTCCACACCGCCGTGCATCGCGAGCGGAAGGCGCAATCGTCCGACCACTTCCCGTACGTCCGGCAGCGCGAGCGACGTCCCGTGCCACGCCCGCCCGTCGCGGAGGCTCTCGATGTACACGTCGACCGCCGGATCCAGATGCAGCGCAAGCGCTGGCAGCAAGTCGACGGCGCGTTCGGAGTTTGTGCCGACTTGCGCAACGAAAAAGCCGCCGCGCCGACCGGCGACGAACCAGTCATTGTCGCGACGAAAACGGAAGGCGACGTCGGCGGTGAGTCCGGAGCGATCAGCCATGCAATCAGTTCGGGGCGATGAACGCGGCGTGCAGCGTGCGGGCACGCTCCAGCAGGAGCGAACGCTCGTTCTTCGCCGGGTCGTCGATCACCTCGGCGAGTAACGCGTTCAGCAGCCGTCCCACGACCGGACCGGGCGGAATTCCCGTCATGCGCAGGTCATCTCCGTCCAGCGCCAGATCTCCCGTCTCGATCGCGTCGTGATAGGCCACATGGATCAGTCTCCGGTGCAAGGTGCGCACCGCGGCCGGCGTTGGCCGCTCCGGCTCCGGGAGTGCCGCCCAATGGGCCGCCGCGAGTCGGAGGAAGCCCGGGGTGCGAGTCCGACCGATCACCGAGGCGAGCAGGCGCAGTTCCCCCGCGGAGGGCGAGTGTGCTCCGACCGCGGCCGACGACATCATCGTGCGCGTGAGGCCCTCACCCAGGCGAGCCCAGCGATCCGCGAGCGCCCCGATCCACGCGATGTCCTGGTTGGAGAACCTGAGCGCGCGGAGCGCACGCTCGGTGGCCGGGCCGTTGCACTCACTGAACAGGGCCGCGATGCGCAGCGCGCGCCGCTGCGGCCTGCCCTTGAGTCCGGGCCGCGACAGACAATCGATGGTCGCGAGCGTTCGGTCGCTTACCGTCCCCAGTGCGGGCACCAGCGAGGCAAATGCACCGGAGTCGCGCCAGCGGAGGAAGGCGCTCGATGGGCGGGCCACCTGCTCCATCGTCTTCTCGATTTCCTGCTTCACGCGCTCGGGCGAGAGCCGGCTCAGATGCGGTGCACTGGAAACCACCGCGCTCCACGTCGCCGGGTCGATCTGGAAATCGAACCGTGATGCAAACCGGATCGCACGCAATGCCCGCAGCCGATCCTCCTCCATCCGCTGATTCGCATCACCCACGGCGCGAATGATCCGCGCCCCGAGATCGGCCCGGCCGCCGAACGGATCGTGCAGGCGCTTCTCCAGCGGATGATAGGCGATCGCATTGACGGTGAAGTCCCGGCGCGCGAGGTCGTCGTCGAGCGACGCACCGAACTCGACGACCGCGTGACGTCCGTCATGCTCGACATCGCGACGGAACGTGGTGACCTCGTGCATGACGCCTTTCGAATCCAGCACGCCGATGGTGCCGAACTCGATGCCGACGGGGATGGTACGCCGGAACAGGCGCTTCACCTGCGGCGGTGTCGCGGCCGTGGCGATGTCCCAGTCGAGGTTGAACTCGCCGAGCAACGCGTCTCGGATGGCGCCGCCGACGCACCAGGTCTCGAACCCGGCGCCGATCAACGTTCGCGCAATCTCGATGACCTCACCCGGTGGACGCAGCCGCTCCATCGCAGGGATCACCCGCAGAGAACGCTGCCGCCGTTCACGTTCAGCACTTCACCGGTGACATGCCGCGCGAGCGGACTGGCGAGAAACATGATCGGGCCGGCGATGTCCGATGGCGACGCGACACGTCCGAGCGGAATGGCAGCCTCGATTCGCGCGCGGCCCTCGCCGGCGAAGGGCTGTTCGACCGCTTCGGTGTCCACCCAGCCAGGCGCAACGCAGTTCACCGTGATGTCGCGCTTCCCGAGTTCCACCGCGAGCGACTTCACGAAGGAGATCATCGCGCCCTTCGACGCGGCGTAGTCCGAGTGTCCGGCCTCCCCGCGCTGACCCGCCGTGCTCGACACGAAGATGAGGCGGCCTCCTGCGGGGAGGACGCGCGCGGCGGCACGTGCGCCGTAGAACATCCCGTCGAGATTCGTCGCCATGGTGGAACGCCAGCGGTCATCGTCGAGTGCGTCGGCGTTCACGGGGTTGGGCGGCCAGTAGCCCGAGTTGCCGATGTAGATGTCGACGCCTCCGAGCATCTCCACCCCGCGCCGCACGAACTCGTCGTTCGCCACGCGCGTCGCGAGGTCGCCGGAGAAGGCGAAACTTCGCACGCCGAACTGCGAGAGCACGCCGAGCATCGCGTTCGCCTCGGACTCGCGCGACCGATATGCGAAACCGACGTCGGCACCCGCGGCCGCCATCATGCGCACGACGGCAGCACCGATGCCCCGCGACCCACCAGTGACGAGCACGCGCTTGCCCTTGAAATCGATCATTCGGTGTCGGCGGTAAAAGGAATGGTGACCTGCTGTTCGTCGCGCACCATCACAGCGTGGCCTCGATGGCATCACAGATCGCATGCTGGATGCAGAGATGGATCTCCTGGGTGCGATCCGTCCGGTCGGACGGCACGACGACGCAGACGTCCGCGACCTCGCGCAGCTTGCCCCCATCCTTGCCACTCAGCGCGAGCACCTCCACGCCTTTTGCGCGCGCCGCTGCCGCTGCGAGCAGCACGTTCGGCGAGTTCCCGCTCGTGCTGTGGATCACCAGCAGATCGCCCGGCCGCGCGAGCGCCTCGACCTGCCGCTCGAAGACGTGATCGAAACCGAAATCGTTGCCGGCCGCCGTGATCAGCGAGGAGTCCGTGGTCAGTGCGATTGCGGGATACGCGCGCCGGTTCCGCGTGTAGCGCACGACGTACTCCGTCGCCAGGTGCTGTGCGTCGGCCGCCGAGCCGCCATTCCCGCAGAACAGCAGCGTCCCCCGTCGGTCGACGGTTGCACGCACGAGAGCGAGTGCCCGCGCCAGATCCTCCTCGAGCGACGTGGCGCTGCGCTCGGCGGTGGCAGCTAGTTCGCGCAGTGCAGCGATGATCGAGGCCGGCGAGGGCATGCTCATGAAGTGTGGTCGGAGTGCAATGGGAGATGGCAGCGCTGACGATCGGTCACGCTAATGCCCGAAGATGCCGCGGATGCGGCTGACGAGCCCGGGCCGCAGGGGCGGGACCGGTAGTGGCTCTTCGTTCGCCAGCACGAGTTCCGCATTGTGGTGCGTCAACAGGTCGACCTGCTCCTCGCCACCGCGTTCGATCAACCAGTCGCGCACGGTCGAGAGCGCACGATGATCACCGTGGTTGTCCGATGCCAGGACGTCGATGTACCCGTGCGACAGCATGGCCCGCGCGAGGTCGGCCGGCGCCCCACGTCCCATCAGCACCGATACATCGGTCTGGATGACGACGCCGAACGATCGCCATTCCTTCACGTGGTCGAGTGTGCAGCCGTAATAGCGCTCCGGGTGTGCCAGCACCGGCGTCCGCCCCAGTCGCGCGATGCGACGCAACTCATGCGTGCCGCCAGGCGGCAGTCCACCCCGCGTGAACTCGACGAGCAATGCCCGCGAATCACCCAGACAGAGCTCGGGGCCACTCAGGTCGGTACCCGGCGAGTCGAGCATGATCTCCCAGCCCATGCGGAGTTCGATCGTCGATGGAGCACGCGCGCGCAGCTCCTCGAGAATCGCCACGTATTCCGCATACGGGGCTGACGTCGCCCTCGACGCGTTGAGATGCGGGGTGCACACGAGCACCGTCACACCGTCATCGGCAAACCGCTCGAGCACCGGGAGGCTGACTTCGAATGACGGCGAGCCGTCATCGACGCCAGGCAGCAGGTGTGAATGGATGTCGATCACGGGGCCGCAGTCATGCGAGGCTGATCAAACGGGCCGCTCGTCCGGCAGTGCGGCGATGCGCGCCATGGCGCGAGCCGCGCGATGCTCGAGCGTCGTCGGCGACTGTGCCGCCGCCTCGAACGCATACGTCACCAGCGCATCGACGGCGAGGAGGTCGAGCGCAGTGCCCCGTGACGTGGAGCCCGATGCCAGCAATTCGTGCAGCAGCTGCTCACCGACCTCGAGGCACACTTCAGGAACCCGCTCGCTCGCCTGCCCCGCGAATGGCGCGAGCAATCCCTCGATGCGTGATGCGAGCGCGGCCGGCGGCCGTGGATCGAGCGACGCGAACCACGTGCCCACCGTCTCGGTCTGCACCGACGTCACGTGCCGCTGCCCATGCGCCGCAGCACGTCCGGCCCTGCCGCAAGCGCGCCATCGACGTGAGCGGCATCGATGCCCGCCTGCGCCATGTGCGGCTTGCCACCGCCACGCCCGCCGAACGTCGCCGCCACTTCGCGCACGAACACATCGGCACGCAGCCCGCGTTCGCGCACGTCGTCCGTGGACACGGCGAGCAGTGCGCCCTTGCCATCCGCCAGCGCGGCACCGAGCAGCGCGACACCACTGCCAAGCGCTTCGCGCACGGCGTCGCCCAGCGCCTGCAGCGCCTTGACGTCGGGCACATCCACGCGGGACGCCACGAAGCGTGCACCGCCGACATCCGTCGCCGAAGCCGCCAGCTGCTGCGCAAGGCCGCCGCCTGCAGCGCCGCCGCGCAGCGCCTCGTCGAGCCGCTTCTCCAATCCCTTCCGTTCGTCGAGCAGTGCATCGAGCTTGCGTTCGATCTGCTCCAGGGCGCCCGACGCATGGCCCATCGGCACCTTCAGTCGCGCCGCGATCCCCGCCAGCGTGCGCTCACGCTCGGTGAGGAACTGATACGCGCGCGGCCCCGTGAGCGCCTCGATGCGACGCACGCCTGCCGCCACACCACTCTCCGCCACAATGCGGATCAGGCCGATCTCGGAGGTGTTGCGGACATGCGTGCCACCGCACAGCTCGACGGACAGCGAGGGAATCTCCACCACTCGCACCACGTCGCCGTACTTCTCGCCGAAGAGCGCCATCGCGCCATTCGCGACCGCGTCCGCATACGCCTCTTCACGCGTACGCACCGGTGCTGCCGCCCAGATGCCCGCATTCACACGCGCTTCGATCGTGGCCAGCTGACTCGGCGCGATCGGTCCGTGATGCGTGAAGTCGAACCGCAAGCGATCCGGTGACACGAGCGATCCTGCCTGATGCACATGCTCACCGAGCGTTTCGCGGAGTGCCGCATGCAGCAGGTGTGTCGCCGTGTGGTTGCGCTCCGTGTCATGGCGACGGTCGCGCGGCACCGACGCATGCGCGGGGCCGAAGCCGATCTCTCCGGTGGCCGAGCCGATGGCCGCAATGCGACCATCGATCTTCTTCACGTCGGAGACGCTGACCGACCATCCGTCGCCGGTGATGGTACCGTGATCGCTGACCTGCCCGCCCGATTCCGCATAGAATGGCGTCTCGCGAAGCATCACTGCGACCCGCCCGTCTCCGAGCGTGCGCACACCGGTCACGACCGTGTCCACTTCCGTGACGTCGTATCCCACGAACCGGCCCGGCCCACTCGTGTGCGCGGCATCGTGCGACCACTGCGCCGGATCACCGAACTCGTCCGCGCTCACCGCGATCTGCTTCGACTTTCGCTCGTCCTGGGACTGCTTGCGCTGCGCCTGTAACGACGCCTCGAAGCCCGCGATGTCGACCATATATCCGCGCTCGCGCGCCATCAGTTCCGTGAGGTCGATCGGGAACCCGAACGTGTCGTACAACCGGAATGCGTCGTCGCCGGAGAGTGTCCCGCGAAGCGTGGTCGACCCCTGGGTGGAGGCCGCGGGTGCCAGCTCCTCGAATCGTGTCATTCCGGCGTCGATCGTCGCGAGGAAACGCTCCTCCTCGGCGCGCGTCGTGTCGAGGATGTGCTTGCGGCGCGACTGCAACTCCGAGAACGCTTCACCCATGGTGTCGATCACGGTCTCGACGACATGCACCAGCGTCGGCTCGCGACGACCCAGCAGCCACGCGTGACGCACCGCTCGGCGCAGGATGCGTCGCAGGACGTATCCGCGACCTTCATTCGACGGGAACACGCCGTCGGCCAGGAGGAACGCGACCGCGCGCGCATGATCGGCGATGACGCGGAACGATGCCGGATCGATCTCGCGCCCATCCGGCCCGTGCGCGATGCCGATGCCGACGCCCGGCTGATACGGGTAGCGAATGCCGACGATCGCTTCCGTCTTCTCGATGAGCGGCGCGAAGAGGTCGATGTGAAAATTGTTGGTGCGACCCTGCAGCACGGCCGCGATACGCTCGAGACCCGCGCCGGTGTCCACTGACGGCTTCGGCAGCGGCACGAGCGTACCGTCCGGCTGCCGGTCGTACTGCATGAACACGAGGTTCCAGATCTCGAGGAAGCGGCCCGCCTCCGCGCCTTCGACAAATGCGTCGAGCGAGTATTCCTCGAGGTTCGTGCGCGTCCACTCGCCGTGCGCGTCGTTCGGGAACGCCCAGTCCGGCGCCATCTTCGCAAGGTCGACGTAGATCTCCGTGCACGGACCGCACGGCCCCGTGTCCGCCATCTGCCAGAAGTTGTCCTTCGCACCCAGTCCATAGATGCGGCTGTCCGGCACGCCGGTGATGTCCTTCCACAGCTGACGCGCTTCGTCGTCCTCGTGGTAGACCGTCACGCGCAGGTGCTCGCGCGGGATCTTCAGGTCTTCGGTGATGAACTCCCAGGCGAAACGAATCGCGTCCGCCTTGAAATAGTCGCCGAACGAGAAGTTGCCGAGCATCTCGAAGAAAGTGTGATGCCGCGCGGTGTGCCCGACCTGCTCGAGGTCGTTGTGCTTGCCGCCGGCGCGCACGCACTTCTGCGACGTGGTGGCGCGCCGTTTACCGTCAGGCGGCTCCTCCATGCCGAGGAAGATCTTCTTGAACTGCACCATGCCCGAGTTGGTGAACAGCAACGTCGGGTCGTCCGCGGGAACGAGCGCGGAGCTGGGGCGGATGGCGTGGCCATTCTTCTCGAAGTAGGCCAGGAATCGGGAGCGGATCTCGGACGCAAGCATGCTGGCAATATAGGCAACCGGCGACGACCACGACTGCCCATCCCGTCTCGCCTACCGGTCGCCTACCGGTCGCCTCGGCGAAACTGTTCGGCGAGCACCGTGTGCAGCACGGAGCCGCCGAATCCGCGCCGCGCGAGAAAGGCCGTGAGCCGGCGACGCGCGACCGCCGGCTCGAGCTTTCCGAGTGCCCGCATGCGCCTCTCAGCGACGCTCCGGCAGGCCGCCAGCTCGTCGAACCCTTCCTGCTCCACCGCGTTGCTCACTGCGCGCGCGGCGTCCTGATCGCCGATCCCCTTCATGCGCAACGTCTGCCGAACACGCGTGGGCGCCTCACCGCGCCGCAGTCGCGCCGAGGCCTCGGCATTGGCCACAATCGTGTCCGACAGCGCGCCAGAGGCTTCGAGGCGGTCGAGTGCCGCATGGACCATCGTCAGGTCAGGCTCGCGCCGCCGGAGGCGCTGTTCGAGCTCCCGGCGCGTGCGACGGCCGCGAGCGAGCGTGCCGAGCGCGCGATCCGTCAGTTCCGTGATCGCGGCTTCCCGGACCAGCCGTTCGAGGGTTGCCGGCTCGAGAACCACACCAGTGCGCGTGGCACCCGAGTCGGCCAGTGCGGCGAGTCCGAGAACCAGGCTGCGCCCGTCCGAGAGCTGGAGCGTGTAGCGACCGGGGCGACGGGGAGACTCGCGTACTTCCTTGACGGTGACGGGGCCAGCAGCGGGCTCCGCGTGCTGCTCCACGTCCTGCACTGTGTCCTGCACGAGGTCCTGCTCCGCAGGAACTTCTCGTATTTCATGCATGAGAGACTCTGCGTGGGGGACGGATACAAAAGGAGCCGGGGGGTTTCTTACGATGAGCCGTGGTGATCCGGGCACCACTTCTCACCGCAAGCCACCCCCCGGCCCGCGCCTTCTGTCCTGCAGCCGACTTACTCCTCGACTGCCTCGTCCGCTGCCGCCGCCGGGGCTTCACCCGTCTTGGTGATGCCCAGGACGACCTTCACCTTCTCCTCGATCTCGGCCATCATCACGGGATTGTCCTTGATGAACATCTTCGCGTTCTCGCGGCCCTGACCGATGCGCTGCGTGCCGTAGCTGTACCACGCGCCGGACTTGTCGATGATGCCCGACTCCGAACCGATGTCGACGAGCAGCGAGACATGGCTGATGCCTTCCGCGTACATGATGTCGAACTCGGCCTGCTTGAACGGCGGGGCCACCTTGTTCTTCACCACCTTCACGCGGACGTGCGAGCCGATGACCTCTTCCTTCTCCTTCACCGGGCCGATGCGCCGGATGTCGAGGCGAACCGACGCGTAGAACTTGAGCGCCTTGCCGCCCGTCGTGGTCTCCGGGCTGCCGAACATCACGCCGATCTTCTCACGCAGCTGGTTGATGAAGACCACCGACGTCTTCGACCGCGCGATCGCGCCGGTCAGCTTGCGGAGCGCCTGACTCATGAGGCGCGCCTGCAGGCCGACGTGCGAGTCGCCCATGTCACCTTCGATTTCCGCCTTCGGCACCAGCGCCGCCACGGAGTCGATCACGATCACGTCGACCGCACCGGAGCGTACCAGGATCTCGCAGATCTCGAGCGCCTGCTCACCGGTGTCGGGCTGGGAGATCAGCAAGTTCTCCACATCGACGCCCAGCTTCTTCGCGTACTCGGTGTCGAGCGCATGCTCCGCGTCGATGAAGGCAGCCACACCACCAAGACGCTGTGCATTGGCAACCACATGCAGACACAACGTGGTCTTGCCGCTCGACTCCGGGCCGTAGATCTCGGTGATACGGCCGCGCGGGATACCGCCCACGCCGATTGCAGCATCGAGATTGATCGCGCCCGTCGGGATGGATTCGACTCGTACTTTCGAGTCGGTGCCCAGCCGCATGATGGAGCCCTTGCCGCAGCTCTTCTCGATTTGCGCGACCGCGAGCGCCAGGGCCTTGCGCTTGTCGTCCGTCATCACCGTACCCGCCATGGAAACCGCCGTCGTAAGGAGTAAAGCCGCCATGCCCTGGCCCCGAAAAATCTACCGAAAGGACCAACAGGACCAAGACCCGAATAAAATACGAAGAAACGTCGATGTGGACAACTGGCTGAATTGATCTGGATCACAGCAGCGGAAAGGCGTTCGGGATGTGCCGAATTCGGACATGTTGACCGGAAACCAGCACGCCAACGACGTCGAAACGGTAAGCGAACTCTGCCGTACCGTGCCGGTCGATCCACACGAGCGCGGACCGGCCGAGTTCCCGGCGCTTCCGGAAGTGCACCGCCTCCAATGGACCACCAAAACTGTCGCCGCGTCGCGCTTTCACTTCGACGAACGCGATATCGACACCGCGGCGCATGATCAGGTCGACGTCGCGATGTCCACTGCGGAACCGGTGCGCCACTACCGTCCATCCATCGCGACACATCCATCGAGCCGCGATTCGCTCACCGAGGAGCCCGAGCGCCTGTCGTTGTTTGGTCATGGGCCGATGTTAGCGCGCTCCGCGCGGAGCTTCGTCATCAGATCCGCGCACCACGGCACATCTGCGTGCACTGCCCGATCGGCTGTCCGCGCACCACCGCTCGCATTGCCCGCACGCCTGCGGTCAGGGATATTCGCCGCATGCGTCCATCTCCCATCGGTACCATTGCATCCCTGCTTGTCCTCGGCGTCGTCTCGTTCATCGCGGCGCGTCCTGTCGGTCCGCTGCCGGCCCTCGGACCGCTGCTCGATCCGGCGCGCGGTGTCTGGTCGAGTGTCCAGGATGCGGACCTGCCGGCAGACGCAACGGATCGCATCCCGGGCCTCTCCGGGGACGTTCGCGTGGTCTACGACGACCGGTTCGTCCCGCACATCTTCGCGTCGAACATGCGCGACGCATATCGAGCGCTCGGCTTCGTGGTTGCCCGTGACCGCCTCTTCCAGATCGAATTGCAGGGACGTGCCGGCGCAGGAACGCTCACCGCGCTCGCCGCGGCAGCAGCGCTGCCGGTGGACCGCGACACGCGCGCGTCCGGCATGCCCCGCTCTGCCGAAGCGCGGGCTCGCGCACTCGACACGACGACCGCCGGCTACCGACAGCTGCAGGCGTACGTCGATGGCGTCAACGCCTACATCGACGGGCTCTCGCCCGCCCAGTACCCGATCGAATACAAGCTGCTCGGCCGCACTCCTACCCGAATGCGTGTCGTGGACATCCTGCACCTGTTCAACCGGATGGGTTCCACACTGGCGTCCTCCCGCGACGAGCTCGATCATCTCGCCGCCAGCGCGCGCGTTGGACGCGCTGCCGCCGACGCACTGTTCCCCATGCATGCGCCGATCGTCGAACCGATTCAGCCAGGCAGCGGTACGGCTCCACGGTTCGATGCGGTGGTCCTTCCGCCGCCGGGTACGCCAGATGCGCAGGCGGTGTCGATGCTCCGAGCGTTCGGCACCACGTCGTCCAACGCGCTGGTCGCGTTCGCCCCGGGCCGCGGCAACGATGCCATCGGATCGAACAACTGGGCCGTGAGTCCGGGACGCACCGCCGGCGGTCATGCGCTGCTCGCCGGAGATCCACATCTCGAGTTGACGCTCCCCTCGATCTGGTATGAGTCACACATCGTCGTCGCCGACTCGCTCGACGTCTACGGCGTCGGGATTCCCGGCCTGCCGGGCATCGTGATCGGATTCACCCAGTCCGTGGCGTGGACCTTCACGAACACCGGCGCCGACGTGATGGATTTCTACACGGAGCAGACGGACGATCCGCGCACGCCCACACGCTACCGGCTCGACGGCGCATGGAGGCCGCTCGAGACGCGGATCGAGGAGTACCGCTCGCCCGCGGGCCTGCTGCTGGACACCGACACGCTGTACTTCACCCATCGCGGTCCGTTGCGCCGAGTCGGTGCGGCGTGGGTGTCGATGCGGTGGACGGTGCTGGAAGCGATGCGCGACTTCGAGGCGTTCGATGCCGCGGCCCGCACGGGCAGCGCCGACTCACTGCTCGGCGTGATGGCGCAATACTATGGCGCACCCGCGCAGAACATGCTCGCGGCAGACACGTCGGGCACCATCGCGATTCGCTCGACCGGGCGATATCCGATCCGGCCTGGCGACGGTCGCGGTGACTGGATGCGGGATGGATCGACGTCCGCCAGCGACTGGACCGGTGACTGGCCGGTGGGTGACTATCCGCAATCATTTCGGCCAGCACAGGGATTTCTCGCCTCGGCGAATCAGGAACCAATCGACCCGGCAGTGCAGCCACGATACCTCGGATCGAACTGGGAGCGTCCGTGGCGCGCCATGCGGATCAACAGCCTGCTTCGCAACGATTCGGCGGTCACGCCGGATGCCATGCGGCGCTATCAGACGGACCCGGGCAGTGCTCGCGCCGATCTCTTCGTGCCCGCGCTGATCAATGCCGCGAGCGTGATGCGGAACGCGGGTGCCGGCGATGCCAAGGCCCAACGCGCGGCGGAACTGCTGGGTGGGTGGGACCGGCGATACACCACCGACAATCGCCGCGCCGTCCTCTTCGAGGAAACGATGCGTCAGCTCACCCGCATGCTCTGGGATGAGCTGATCACGGACTCGGCTGGACCTGCGGGCGCGGCTGCATCCAACGTCGTCCCGACGGACATGATGATTGCGACGCTGCTGCGCGACTCGACGAGTGCATGGTGGGACCAGCGAGCGACGCCTTCGGTGGAAACCCGCGATGCGCTGCTCTCGCGCGCGCTCGCCAGTGGACTCGACACCGTGGTCGCACGTCTCGGCGAGCCCGGGAGCGCGAACTGGGAGTGGTCGAAGGTTCGACATGCGAACATCAGGCATCTGATCGGGCTGCCAGCGTTCTCGCGCATGGAGATTCCCGTGCAGGGCGGCAGTGCAACGCTCTGGCCGTCGACCGGAAACGGCCGGCACGGCCCGAGCTGGCGCATGGTCGTCGAGCTCAGCTCACCGCGACGCGCGTGGGCCGTCTACCCTGGCGGGCAGTCAGGCAATCCACTGAGCCCGCGCTATGACGATCGGCTCGAGAAGTGGCGCACCGGAACTCTCGACACGCTGCGATTGCCACGAGCCATGTCGGATCTCGCGCCGTCGCAGCAGCGGGCACGTCTCACGCTGTCGCCGACCGCGCGCCGGGAGGGAGCGCGCTGATGCGGATCCTGCGCATTGCCCTGCTCGCCGCCGCGTTTCTCGGTGGCCTGTATCTCGTCGCATGGTGGACGGTTCCGCTGGTCGCGGGCGCCTATGCACTGCTGCGGCGCGATTCGCTCGCGTCGCGCGAGGCCGCCGTCGGCGCGTTGATCGCGACCGTGGTGCTGCTGATGCGTCAGATGCTGCTGCCGGCCTTCTCCACCCTGCTCTCCCATCTCGGGCAGATCTTCCCGGTGCCGGGCATCGTGGTGCTGGGGTTGTCGCTGCTGCTGGCCATGGTGCTCGCGTTCACCAGCGCGCGCGTCGTCACCGGAATCGTCGGAACGGTCAAGCGGCGCTGAGCGATTCATCCGGCGCGGGACCGCACACGGTCACGTCATCGAGCCCGGCTGCGCGCGGACATGATGGTCGCCGGATCGTCGGAGATGATGCCCTGCACACCGGCCTTCCAGAGGCGCAGCGCATGCGGGGCACTGTTGATGGTCCAGAGGTGCATGACGGTGCCCGATGAGCGCACCGAACGGGCAATTGCGCCGATCGGCAGCGGAATGCCGCGGTGTGTCGGTGGAATGCACAACGCTTCATATGGAAGGGCCTGCACTCGGCGACCGGTGATCGCGGGCAGCAACAACGCTGCGACATCTGCCGTCGCTGCGCCGAGCGCGAAACCTTCGCCGCGCAGCG
The DNA here is from genome assembly GCA_040387895.1 of Gemmatimonadota bacterium. Taxonomy (GTDB): domain Bacteria; phylum Gemmatimonadota; class Gemmatimonadetes; order Gemmatimonadales; family Gemmatimonadaceae; genus Gemmatimonas. The sequence goes on along the minus strand of JAZKCW010000032.1, from coordinate 35,133 downwards.
GGCGCACCGCGGCGGCATCGAACCCGGCGACGATCACACGCTTCGCGATGCCATGTCGCCGCACGGCGTCACGGATCAACGGTGTGGCGCGCAATGTCTTGAGTTCGATGATGAGCGGTAGCGTGGACGGCATCGCATCGACGACATCGTCGAAGCTGGGCACGCCGATGCCGTGGCCCCTGTACGGGTAGGTCCGGCCGCCATCAGCCGTGAAGCACGCACCCGCATCCAGTGCCTTCAGCGTCGCTGCCGTGTGGGCAGATACTGCGCCCTGGCCATTCGTCGTTCTCGAGAGCGTCGGATCGTGCATCACCATCAGTACGTCGTCGGACGAGACATGCAGGTCGAACTCGAGCGCGTCGACACCAAGGGCGACCGCTTCGAGCATCGAGTGAATGGTGTTCTCCGGCGATGCGATGCGATTGCCTCGATGACCAATGACGGGACGTGCCAGCGGGTCGAGCAGAATCATGGAGCCTGCCTGAAAAAGCAGGGGGAGGCAGCGCCAGGTGGCACTACCTCCCCCGGGATGTCACTCGCGCGAGGCAGGCTCGCGCGAACACGGGATCAGAACGAGTACTGCAGACGCGTCATCACGAGCCGGCCGATCTCGGGGACGCCGGCGAAGGTCCGCACGCGATTGTCGAACAGGTTCGTCGCACCGAGCGACCATGTCAGTCGCTGCGCGCCGATGTCGAAACGCTTGCTGAGGTTCAGGTCGAACGTGATGGCTTCCGGCGCGGCCTCGTAGCAGAACGTGCCGGCGGGCTGCGGGCTGCATCCCGCGGTTGCGGGCGCGGTGTTGCCAGCGGCGATGGTCGTCGGCGTCAACGTGGTGTAGCCCGATCCGTTCACGGCGTACGCCTCGTTGTAGCGCGAGCGCACCTCGTAGCCGAAGCCGTTGTCGTCATTGCGGTAGCGCATGCCCAGAGAACCGCGTGAGCCAGGCGAATTGGACAGGAACAGACCGGCACTCGCTGGATTGACGCCCGGGAACTTCGTCCGATCCTGATAGCTGTACGCGAGTTCGAAAGTGGTGCGGTCGTTCACCATCACGTCCGTGGCCAGGTCGATACCGCGCACCCAGATCTTCTTGCCGGCTGACTGATAGACGGCGTACAGCGCGTTGGGCCGGGCGTTCGGGTCGTCGAACGTCACGACGCCGAGCGGGATCGCCGCCACGGTCGGTGTGAGCGCCGTGGCGATGCCGGGAGCGAGCTGGCCGGCGAGTTGCTGCGCTTGCGCCTGCGTGAATCCGTTCGCGATGAGCGCCGGAACGAAGTACGCGCCGAGCTGCCCGCCGATGTAGCCACCGACCTGCTGCGGGTTGCCGAAGAATACGTTCGGCGTCGCGAGAGCGGCCGGGATGCCGACGTCGCCTCGCTCCTGACCCCAGAAGGAGACATCGAAGCGGAAGCGATCGTTGACGATGCCCTTGTAGCCCAGTTCGTACGTGTTGTTGTACGAGGCCGACAGCGGTTCGATATCGCGCAGGTCTGCCGGTGCGATCGGAACCGTCGCGGCGTTGATGTACGAGATCCGGGTGGAGAGGTCGGCGTTGGTCGGCGTCGCGGTGGCCAGGCGCTGGACCGCACCGGTGGCAAGCGTGCCCGCCAGCGCCGTTGCCTGCGCGTCGGGCAATCCCGCAGCGCGAAGTGCCGCGAGAATCGCGGGTGTGATGCCGGCAGTGAACGCAGCCCCTCGTGCGCCGATCGCCGGGCCGAATCCGTTCGCTGCACTGGCGCCGATGAAATCGCCACCGCCAACGAACGGCGACTTCATGCAGAGCGAGCCGCTTCCGTTTGCGCAGTCACGACGGAACTGGAATCCGGTCTTCGGCGGGTTCCCGCGACCGCGGATGTCGAAACCGGAGCCACCCACGTTCGGCGTCGACAGGATATCGAGGAAGAACGAGAAATTGGCCGGCGTGGAGAACGCGCGGTTGAACGTGAACCTGACGTTCTGGTTCTCCGTCGGCTTGAAGATCAGCGCGGCGCGAGGGGAGAAGAACGAACCTTCGATGACGTTGTTGGCGTCGCCACGGGCCGCGAGCAGCAGCTCGATCCTGTCGGTCGGCCGAGTGCTCGACTGGATGTACGCGCCGTACTCGGTGACGTTGTCGACGTTCTCGTTGCCCCCGTTGATCGTGTTGCCGGTGCGTGGATTGGTCCAGATGTAGTCTGCGCCGTACGTGAAGCTCTGCTTCCCTCCCGCCATGTCGAAGCCGTGCTGCGCCTGGAGCGCCGCGACGCGGGACTTGTCGACGATGGAGTTGCCGGAGCGCAAGTAGACGGTGCCGTTCGTCGAGGTGGAGTCGTCGTTGCCGGCGTTCGAGCTGTTCAGGAAGGCCTGCAGGAACAGCTTGTTCCACCGGAAGCGCTGCTGAACGTTGAAGTACGTCCAGTTTCGGATCTGCGAGGTGCCGAAACCCGTGAGCTCGATGCCGTTTCCGATCTTGGTGTAGCCGACGGTGGTGATCGCCTCCGAATTCTCCGTCGGGCGCACGTCGAGACGCGCTTCGCCCGTGTAGCGCTCCAGGTCGAAGTCACGCTGGTTGACCTGACCGCGACGGGATGCCGGCACGTTGGTCGTGGACGGGAAAACGGCGGGCTCCGACAGGTCCTTGTACTCCCAGTCGCGGCCCTGGAAATATTCGCCGGACAGCTTGTAGCCGAGGCGGTCGCTGAACTTGCCCGCGTGCCGGAGCCCGGTGCGGACCACGTTGCGCTCGCCACCGTCGACGCTGATCGTGGTTCCCTGGCTCGCGAACGGAGACTTCGTGATGATGTGCAGGACGCCGTTCGAACTGTTCGGGCCGTACAGCGCCGAGGCTGGCCCGAGCAGCACTTCGATCCGGTCGATGTCTTCGTTCGTGCCGGTGAACAGGAACGGCACGTTCACGCGCAGCGACGGCACACCGGCGAACCGGTAATCCTGCAACATGAGCATGCTGCCACTGAACGCGTTGTTGAATCCGCGCGAGACGATGTTCGCCTGCGCAAGCCCGCCCTTGGCGATGTCGACACCGGGCGTCGCGCGCAGGTGGTCCGCCACCGTGATCGCCGGCCGCTCCTCGATGCGCTCACTGGAAATCACCGAGATCTGCGCGGGCGCGTCCAGCTGCTTCTCGGGCCGGCTGCGACTCGCCGTCACGACCGTCTGGTTGAGCGTGGTGGCCCGCTCGCTGAGTGCCGCGTTCACGACGGCGCCCGGGCGCTGGCCCGCCACGACGCGCGGCTCGAAGCCGATCGCACGTATGGTGATGATGTAGGTGCCGTCCGGCAGGTTGGACACCCGATAGGTGCCATCCGCGCCCGAGATGGCGCCGTACGATTGGCCTCCGCCAAGCTGCGCCTGAATCTGGGCGTTCTCGATCGGTCGTCCGTTCGACGCTTCGGTCACGGTGCCGGTGATGGCGCCGGATTGTGCAAAGGCGCGATCGGCCGCGATCGGGAGGATGGCCAACGTCAGGGCGGTGGAAAGCACCAGACGTCGGAGGTGAAACAGGGACATCACACACCTCGGGGAGGAGGAAGAGCTGCGCTGTGTCATACGATCGGCGCGGGGCGGGACGGGAACCGGCCGGCTTGGGGCAATTACGTGTTCAGAGTGACTCAGAGTGATACGGTTGAGCCCAGCTGTCACTATGTTGGCTGGCCCGCTTCACGTCGTCAATACGTGTTGTGACGGAGTCGTCGCATTTTGGGGTTGGAGGGCCGGCTGCGCGACGAGAATATCCCGCGTGCACTCCAGCCGCTCGACTACTCCTGCAAGCCGGGGCGCGAATTCAATGCGAGCCGCAGATCCGGTCGAGGTCCTGGGATCCCACCAGCACTTCCCGCGGTCGGGCACCTCCTTCAGAGGGCGAGAGTACACCGGCCTCCTCGAGCTGGTCGATGATCCGTGCGGCCCTGCCGTAGCCGATCTTGAGCCGGCGCTGCAACAGGGACGTCGAGCCTTGCCGATGTTGAATGACCACCTCCGCAGCCTCCCGGAACCGCGCATCGCGGTCGCCCGAACCGTCACTGGCATCGTCGTCATCGCCCCCGGCAGCTTTCGCCTCGATCGCGCGCACCGTCTCCAGGATGTCCGGTTCGTCGGGAGCGAGACCGTTTTCGAGCGCCTCGGCCGCCCGCCGATCCTTGGCATCTGCGTACCAGCGAAGCAACCGCTCGGTGTCCTCGCTGGACAGATACGCCCCCTGCAATCGGGATGCCTCCGACTTGCCGGGTGGGATGAAGAGCATGTCGCCGTTCCCCAGCAGCGCCTCGGCGCCTGCCCCATCGATGATCGTGCGGCTGTCCACCTGCGACGCGACCCGGAAGGCGATGCGGCAGGGAAAGTTCGCCTTGATGAGGCCCGTGATGACGTTCACGCTGGGACGTTGCGTCGCCAGGATGAGGTGGATGCCGATCGCGCGGGCCTTCTGCGCAAGCATCGCGATCGGCGTTTCGACTTCACCCTGCACCGTCATCATCAAGTCCGCCATCTCGTCGATGACCACGACGATGTACGGCAGGATGCCCCCGGCATACGTGCGGTCCTCGAACGCCACCTCGAGATTGCGGGGCTTCTGCAACGCCGCACCCTCGCCGGCGTCATGCTGCTGCACGCGCTTGTTGAATTCCTGCAGGTTGCGGCACGCATTCGCTTCCAGCAGACGGTAGCGGTCCTGCATCTCCATCACTGCCCACTTGAGCACGGCGGCGGCATCACGATTGTCGGTGATGACCTTGTGACGCAGGTGCGGGAGCGCGTTGTACACGCTGAGCTCCACCATCTTCGGATCCACCATCAGGAACCGCAACGTCTTCGGCGTGTGCCGGTAGGCGAGACTCGTGATGATGGTGTTCACGCAGACGGACTTGCCGGAACCCGTGGCACCGGCAATCAGCAGGTGTGGCATCTTCGCGAGGTCCGCGACGACCGCATTCCCCTCAAGATCCTTCCCGAGTGCGATGGGCAGGGCCGCACGCGCACTCTGGAAGTCACGTGACTCGAGCACCTCGCGCAGCACGACCATCTCGGGCGAAGGGTTCGGCACCTCGACGCCCACCGCACCGCGCCCCGGAATCGGTGCGACGATCCGGATGCTGGGCGCGCGCATCGCCAGGGCGAGGTCGTCCGCGAGCGCCGCGATCTGGCGCACTTTGACACCAGCCGCCGGCTCGATCTCGAACTGCGTCACGGTGGGGCCGGTGGTGCGACCAACGAGCTCGCCATCCACCTTGAACGTCCGCAGGGTGGTCATGAGCTTCTCCCCCGCCATGTCGAGCTCGCGCTTTCCGGTGTCGGCGTTGCGCGCCGGTGCGGGCGTGAGCAGGTCGGTGGGTGGCAGCTCGTCGCTGAACAATGGGTCGTCGGCCTCGGCCACACTGTCGACGGTGGCCGGACGTCCCTTCCGCTTGCGGTCTTCGTCGGGCGCGCGCTCTGCGGCCACATCGCGCAGGGCCTCGCGTGCCGACCCGCGTGCACGCGCGCTCGTGCCACCGCTCGTGGCCGGATCGGCAAACTTCGCATCGTCGAGGGCGGAGCGCGCGAGCGACGGATCGATGGCCGGCAACTCCTCCGGCGCGGGCGCCAGGCGCTCGGCGAGCGTCGGGCCGATACCGGCGCGTCCTTTCGCTGCGCGCTCTGGCGAGTCCGATGCGACGGCCGCCGTCACGCCCGCATCCTGCGCACGACGCGGCCCAAGCAGCATGCGGATCGGATTCCAGCGCAGCGTCGCCACGGTGAGCGCGCTCGCGGCCAGCACGAACACGATCCACGCACCGGCGATGCCGAGTCCCTTGCGCAGGTAGTGCGCGGCCAGACTCCCCCACAGGCCGGTCGACGGGTCTGCAGATGGCTCGCCACCCATGGCGAGCCCAATGGCGATCGGCACGAGCGACACGACGCCGGCGAAGAGGAGACCCCACTCGCGTACGTCGTCCTCTTCGCTCCGCAGGTGCCCGAAGAGGTTGAGCGCCATGATCAGCAGGCCGACGGCAACGATCGCCGCGCCCGGCACGCCGACGCTCATCACGAGCGCACAGCGCGCATATGTGCCCGCCGGCCCGAATGCGCCCGTTGCATCGCCGCAGCTGCCCCCTGGCGGCACGCGCTGGAACGCGAGCGCACCCGCGAGGAACACGGCGAGCAGCGTGAGCACGATTGCCGCGATTTCACGTCGGACGACGCGAGCGTCCATGCTACTCCACTTCCAGACGGTTGCTCTTGTAAGTCACGAGGACAGGAACGGTATCGACTCCGAGACAATATTCGACGTCCGCCCGGAATCCGGCAGCACCCAAGGTGACCGCGTGCGATGCATCCGTCTGCAGTGCCGCGATCGATTCACGGTACGGGGCTTCCACCGTCATCGCGATGCGCGCGCCATCCGAAAGCGAGATGCCGTCGGCCGTCTGTTCGACGAGCTGCCGCACGAGCCGGCCCGCGCAGACCAGATCCTCGAGGGCCGCGTGCCGGTCGGTGCCTGCGCAGATGATCGTGATGTCATGGCCGTCCGCAGCGCCGCGCACCAGAGCGTCCACCGTTCGACCGGCGTTCACGAATCCCGTGAAGAAGCACGAGCGCGCACCGTGCGTCGCGACCAGCGCGGCGGTCCCGTTGCTCGTCGTGCAGAGAATCGTGTGGCCGGCGACAGCGTCGCGCGAGAATTCCAGCGGCGAGTTGCCGAAGTCGAAGCCGTCGATGCGCAACATGCGGCGCTCTCCCGCGAGTCGCACTGCGTCACGCCCCATTTCCCCGCCTCGCCGCGCCGTCTCCTCGACGGAGGCGAACGGGTACACGGCGCGGGCACCATTCGTCAGCGCCGTCGCCACCGTGCTCGCGGCCCGCAGCACGTCGATCACCACCACGACACGTCCGACGACGTCGGCGGGCAGGATGGTCGCCTCGCCGAGCAGCACGTCGACACGCGTCAAGAACGCACTACCCGGGCTCCTTCATGAGCTCGGACCCCTCGACGTCGAGGAACTTCGTGTGCACGCGCCCCGCCTGGAAATCCGGATGCTGCATCACGCGGGCCAGGAACGGCATCGTCGTCTTGACGCCTTCGATGACGAAGCTCTCGAGGGCGATCTGCATGCGCTTGAGCGCCTCCTCACGCGTGCTTCCCTGCACGATGAGCTTGGCGATGAGCGAGTCGTAGTACGGCGGGACGGTATAGCCGGCATACGCATGCGTGTCGACGCGAACACCCGGGCCACCGGGCTGGTGGAATGTGTCGATGCGCCCGGGTGACGGCTGGAAGTTGCGCGCCGGGTCTTCGGCGTTCACGCGGCACTCGATCACGTGGCCACGGAACGGCGGCAGCTCCTTGATGGAGATCTCCTCGCCCGCGGCCACGCGGATCTGCTCCTTCACAAGATCGACACCGGTCAGCATCTCGGTGACCGGATGCTCGACCTGGATGCGCGTGTTCATCTCCATGAAGTAGAACGAGCCATCCTCGTCGAGCAGCATCTCGATGGTGCCTGCACCGACATAGTTGATCGCCTGCGCACCACGGACCGCGGCATCACCCATGCGCTGGCGCAGTTCCGGCGTCATCACGGGGCACGGGGCCTCCTCGATCAGCTTCTGGTGGCGACGCTGCACGGAGCAGTCACGCTCACCCAGATGAATGACATGCCCGTGCATGTCGCCGAGGACCTGGAACTCGACGTGGCGCGGCCGTTCGAGGAACTTCTCGACGTACACGTCGCCATTGCCGAACGCGGACAGGGCCTCGGAGCGCGCGAGCTGGAAGGATCGCGCAAAATCATCGGCGTCACGCGCGACGCGCATGCCCTTGCCACCACCGCCGGCAGCGGCCTTGATGATGACCGGAAAGCCGATGCCCTTTGCGTACTCGAGCGCCTCGTCGACATCCTCGACTGGACCCGGGGTGCCCGGAACGATCGGCACGCCCACTTCCGCCATGGCGCGACGTGCCGACGCCTTGTCGCCCATCACGCGGATCTGTTCCGGCGTCGGACCGATGAACGTGATGCCGGATGCCCGACACGTTTCCGCGAACTCGGCGTTCTCTGCGAGGAAGCCGTATCCCGGGTGAATCGCGTCCGCACCGGTGATCTCGGCCGCGGCGATCAGCCGCGGGATCTTGAGATAGGAATCGCGACCGGCGGGTGGCCCGATGCAGACATCGTCGTCGGCGAATCGCACGTGGAGCGATTCGCGGTCCGCCTCGGAGTACACGGCGACCGTCTGGATGTCGAGCTCGCGGCATGCCCGAATCACGCGGAGGGCAATCTCGCCGCGATTCGCGATCAGTACTTTTTTGAACATGCAGAATGGTGGCGACCCCGCCTGCGAACCGCTAGTGAAGGGCGACCTTCATTGCGGGCCGGCGGACGCCACCCGGCTGCTACGCGCCCTTGGAGCCTTCCTGGAAACCATCCCAGTTGGTATCGCTCGCTCCGTCGACACCCTGGATGCGCAGTGCGAACTCCGCCGGATTCGTGGCGTTGAAGATCGCGTTCTCGTAGGAGATCACGCCCTGCGAGTACCAGTTCATGATCGACTGGTCGAACGTCTGCATGCCGTAGGCGACGCTGCCTTCCTTGATCAGGTCCGGAATGTTGAGGGTCGCCGACATGTCGCGGATCTGGTCGCGCACGGCCTCGGTGTTCACGAGGACCTCGCAGGCGGGAACGCGTCCCGGCCGGTCCGACCGGGGTACCAGGCGCAGGGACACCACTGCCGAGAGCGCGTTGGCGAGCGCGAACCGCACTTCGTTCTGCTGGTGCGGCGGATAGAACGAGAGCACGCGGTTGATCGACAGCGTCGCGTCGGTGGTGTGCAGCGTGGAGAACACGAGATGTCCGGTGCCGGCTGCCTTGAGCGCGACGTCGAGCGTCTCGAGGTCGCGGATCTCACCGATCATGATCACGTCCGGATCCTGGCGCAGCACCCGGCGCAGCGCCTGGGCGAAGGTGGCCGTGTCCGTGCCGACTTCGCGCTGGTTGATGTGGCTCTGCACGTCGCGGTGCACGAACTCGATCGGGTCCTCGATCGTAATGATGTTCGCGGCGCGCCGATCGTTGATGTACTGGATCATGGCCGCCAGCGCGGTGCTCTTGCCGGATCCGGTCACGCCGGTCACGAGCACGAGGCCGCGCGGACGCATCGCGATCTGCTCGAGGACGGGCGGCAGGTTCAACTCGCGAATGGAGGCCGCGGCGTGCGCGATGGAGCGCATCGCGAAGGCCACCGTGCCCTTCTGCTGGTAGACGTTGACGCGGAAGCGGCCGATGCCCGGCACGTTGATCGCGAAGTCGGCCTCGCGCATCTCGACGAACTCGCGCAGCTGCGCCGGAGGCAGCAGCTGTTCGGCCAGCGTTCGCAGTTCTTCCGGTCGCATGGCCGGCATGGCCAGCGGGACGAGATCGCCGTGGAGTCTCAGGGTGGGAGGGCGACCGACCTTGAGATGCAGGTCGGACGCACCTTCACGCACCATCCGTTGCAACGCACCCTTGAGATCGAGGGATGCGGCGGGTGCAGCTTCTGTCGGAGCTGCGGCGACCATCGTCATGTCATCATGTCTCAGCCGGTCGGATCGATGCGGAAGAGCGTTTGCCCGTACTCGACCGGGTGCGAATCGGCGACACCGACTTCACGCACCACGCCGTCGAACTCGGACTCGAGCTCGTTCATGATCTTCATCGCTTCGATGATGCAGACGACCTGGCCCTTGCTGATGCGATCACCGACCGTCACGTACGGCTTCGCACCGGGCTCGGGAGCTCCATAGAACGTCCCCACCATCGGCGACTTGATCTCGAGAAGCGCGGACTTCGGAGCCTCGGCCTTCGGCGCCGGCGTCCCCCCCTCCTCGCTTGGACGCGCCGGCACGCTGGCGGGCAACACCGCCGGCGCGACCGGAAGCGGCGCCGCCATGGTCACTGCCCCGCGCTGCTGGGGGCTCTTCGAGATGCGAAGCTTCATCCCCTTGTCGGAGGAGATCTCGATGGAGTCCACCGTGGAGCCGTCGAGCATCTCGATCAGCTTCTTGACGTAGCGCAGGTCGATCATGGATTGGGCGCGGCAAGGGAAACGGCACGTGCGGGTCGCAGGCAACCCGCCACGGCCAAAAGGCCTGTCGGTGTCGGTCGAGCTTCAGTCGAGCTGGAGCAGCGTGCGCGGATACGAGGTGAGCACCCGAGGTCCGTTCTCCGTGAGCAGAACGTCGTCCTCGATGCGTACTCCTCCCCACCCCGGCCGGTAGATCCCCGGCTCGATGGTCACGACCACGTTCGCCACCAGCGGCGCATCGTTGGTCTTGGCCAGGCGAGGAGACTCGTGCACTTCGAGGCCGATACCATGACCCAGGGAATGCCCGAACGCTTCGCCATATCCGCGGGCGTCAATGTACTCTCGCGCCACTGCATCTGCAGCCATCCCGCGCAATCCAACCCGAAGCGCGCCCGAAGCGCGGGCATTTGCCTGCAGAACTACCTCGTACACCTCGCGCTGCTCCGCCGACGCCGGGCCCAGCACGACGGTCCGCGTGATGTCGGAGCAGTACCCCGCGTGAACGGCGCCGAAGTCGAACAGCACGAAATCGCCGCGCGCGAGCTCGCGCTCCGCCGCGCGTGCATGCGGCAGTGCGGAGCGCGGGCCCGAGGCGACGATCGACGGGAAGGGATGCGCCTCGCTGCCGGCGTCGCGCAGGTAGCGCTCGAGGATGCCGGCGAGCGCGGTCTCCGTGAGGCCCGGGCGCGTCTCCGCGAGCGTGCGCTCGAGCGCCTGCTCGGCCATGGCGATGGCACGCTCGATGTGCTCGATCTCACCCGCGTCCTTCGCCTCACGCAGCCGTTCGACGACGTCTGAGGTGGGACGCCACTGCCACCGCGCGCCCTGCTCCAGCAAGCGCTGAAAATCGCGGTGCAGCAGATGCGCGGATTCGAAGCCGACGCGCTCGGTGCCCGTGAGTCCGGTCAGGTGTGACCAGAGGCCGGTCCAGAGATTCGTGCTCTCGATGCGTACCGTCGCCGCATCACCGACTTCGTCACCGACCTGCGTGGCGTAACGGAAATCGGTGAACAGCACGCACTCCTTCGCCGTCACGAGCAGGATCGCATTGCTGCCCGAGAATCCGGTCAGGTAGCGGACATTCGCCAGGCTGCTGACGAGCAGACCGTCGATGTCGGCGCGAGCCAGCGCGTCACGCAGGGCGAGCAATCGGGAGGGACGGGTATCCATCCCCCTACGCTACTCGCGTGCGCGCAATGCCGAAACCAGCCCTCGCAAGCCGTACTCGTACCCTGCGGCGCCGAGGCCGCACACCATGCCGATCGCGCCGGCGGCGAGCATCGAATGTCGACGCTCGGGTTCGCGAGCATGGATGTTGGTGAGGTGCACTTCGACGAACGGAATCTCGGTGGCGGCAAATGCATCGCGCAGCGCGAGGCTCGTGTGCGTGAATGCGCCCGCATTCACGACGACACCGTCCACCGTGCCGCGCCACGCGTGCAGCGTGTCGATCATGCGTCCCTCACCGTTGAACTGCGCTGTCACGAGCGTGGCGCCCAGCTCCGCCGCCACGGTCGCCATCGATGCCTCGATTTCGGCGAGCGTGGTGCGGCCGTACAGCTGCGGTTCCCGCGTGCCCAGCAGGTTGAGATTTGGACCGTTCAGCAGCCCGATTCTCACGAGTTGCCAAGTCCTTTCAACCACGCCGAGAATTGTGCCAGATCCTCCGTCGCCGGGGGCGCCGACGAGCCGGGAGGTGTGACCGTCGACGTCGACTGCGGTGACGGCGAGGCGGCATTCGAACCCGTGGACGGCGTGCGTGCCGCGTCCGGCTGCTGCAGGGCACGATCCGGGAAGAAGCGGTCGAACGAGAAGCCGGCATTCGGCGGCGGCGTGATCGCCGGCGTCGAGAGCGGTGTCAGCGCGAGCGCCGGGCGCTCGATTGCGAAATCGAGCGTCTCGCCGCTTGCCATGTCACTCGCGGAAATCGGTGCGAACGCGTCCGCGAGCGCGCGCGCGGCGAGGTCGTCGTGCGCCGTCGCCGGACCACCGAACAAGGTGGCCAGGCCGTCGGTCTGATCCTTCACCGCCGGTGCGGAATGCGGCGGCGTACGCCGGGGCACCCGACGCGCGGCAAGTCGTGCGAAGAGCTCACGCGAGGTGACTCCACCTTGATCCGCATCGGCCGGTTGTGCGAACGCGCCGGCGGCCGGCGTCGCGTACGGCGGCACCGACAGCGGCGTGTTTCGCAGTGGAGTCGAGCGGAGCGGCGTGGTGCGCGCCGGCGTACCGCGCATTGAGCTGCTGTGCAGCGGAGTGCTGTGCAGCGGAGTCGTGCGCGAGCTGTTGCCCGCGTCTGCCGACAGCTGTGCGCGCAGCTCGTCGAGCCGCGAGGTCAGGACGGGATCGTACGGCCGGCGCCGAACCAGTTCCTCGTAGACTCCAACTGCGCGTTCCACGAAACCTTGCGAGACGAGCAGCTCTCCCATCGTTTCCGTCACGAACGCCGTCGACGTCCGGGGCTGGTCCGCGGTACTCTCCACGGCTTCTGTCTCGTCGTCGCTCGCATCATCTGATGCGTCGTCGGTCCCGTCGAAATCGGCGGAGGTCGACGACAGCGTTTCGGCGCTCACGACGCTGTCCGCGTCTTCGTCCGCATTGTCGTACTCGCTCTCCAGCGCCTGCACTTCGTCGGTGCTGTCGTCCTCGCGCATGTCCGACTCGTCGGACCCATTCGTCAGGATATCCGCGAACGAGGCCTCGTCGGCATGCGCGGCGACGGCGGCCGAGTCGAGATCACGCGATTCGCCGGCGAACGCGTGGCTCGTCGCGAGGCGCTCCTCTTCATCCGCGGCTGCATCCGCGGCTGCATCCGCGGCTTCATCCACAGCTTCATCCGCGGCGCTGACGGCCTCGTTCGAAATCTCGAGAGTCTCCGCTTCCGCGACGGGTGCATCGTCGACGTGCTGCGGTGCTTCGGTCGCTACGGATGCGTGCGCAGCCTGCTCGTCCGGCGTCCATTCGTCCTGCCGCGACTCGCCCCGCCGCGACTCGCCCCGCCGCGACTCGTCCGTCGCGTGCGCGTGCACGTCGTACAGGTCGTCGGTCACATCCGGCTGTGCTGCCTCCTCCGGCTCGTCCGCCTCACGCCCGAATGCGGCGACCGCATCCGGCGTGACGCGTACCGCATGCACGTGGGCGGGTGTCCCATACGCCGGTGTTCCGTACGCCGGCGCCCCCTGGCCGGGTGTCCCGGTATCCCCTACTGAATCCGAGACGATCGGCGTCATCGACCGCGGCGTGCCGATCTGCGCGATGATGTCGGAAGCCTCGGGCCATTCCGGTGCGAGCAGGCCATCCTCGAACGCATCCTCGTCGAACTCCGCCACGAGAGGCGGATGGAAACTCGTGTCGTCGTCCGGCATGCCGAACGGATCATCGTCGGCGCCGGCGTCGTGCATGCCCGCAGACTCCTGATGCGTCGTCGGCATCGCGAATGCCTGCTCGTCATCGTCGCGTCGCGGCTCGGCGGTGATGTCGGCTGCCGGCGCCGCTTCCGGCGTCGCTTCCGGCGTCGCTTCCGGCGTCGCTTCCCACGCGAGATCGTCCAGCGTCAGTGCCGGCACCGCGTACTCCGAACCGGTCGTGTCCTCGAGAGCGGTCACCGCGTCCGGCGCGTCCTGGTTCTGCTCCGACCACTGGGTCGCTGACTGCCACCCGGACTGCTGCTCCGGCTCTGACAGCTGCACCGCCTCGTCCGAATCCGACGCCTCGAAGGCCTGCACAGCCTCCGGAGCGGGTTCGCCTGCGTCATCCATCGCGGCATCCATCGCGTCCAGATCGAGCGGCTCGAATCGGGCTGACGGAGAGTCGACCGGGGCCGCGGCGGGTGTCCACGGTTCGGGCTGCGCGGGCGTGTGCAGTGGTGTCTGCTGCGAGATCCGCGCATTCACTTCGTCGAAGTCGACGGCACGCATGCTCGCATCGGGCGTCGGCAGCACATCCATGCCGATGCCGATGCCATACGCTGGGGTGAGCGATCCCGCGGACGGCGTATCCATCATGGGGCGTCGGGCGGCATCGCGGGCGGCATCGCTGTAGGCGGGCACGGAAATCGGCGTGTTGCCGGTGCCCAGCGTCGCGAGCTGCGCCGCGATGTCGTCGTTGCGTGGATCGGCATCCAGGACGCGCTCATACCAGCGGCGGGCTCCCGCGGCGTCCCCGTTCGTCTTGGCGATGTCGCCGAGGTGCCGAAGCGCGATGAGATTCTCCGGGTCCAGCGCGAGCGCGCTCTCGAATACGGAGCGGGCTTCGCCGAGCTCTCCGGCCTCGTAGAGCGCCTGTCCGAAGACGATGTGGCCGCTCATGTGACCGGGCTGCTTCGGCAGGAACTCGCGGCAGAGTGCGATCGCCTGCGGCAGGTCGCCCGCCTTCCGGTATTCGTTGGCGAGCGGCGCGAAGTAGCGACGCGGGTTCTCGTCGAACTTCTTCCGGAGCTCGTCGATCCGGGGAGGTGTGCTCATCCGTCCAGTACCCTCAAGTGGTGAGGCCGACCTCATACCAGGCGGCCACATCGGCGCGCCAAGTTAGCAATCGTCGTTCGGGGAAGTCAAATGCGTGACCGGGTCCTGCGCTACGCCAGAAGTCCTGCTGTGTCTTGCTTTTAGCTTCACATTGTCGTGCTCAGCCTTGCGTCCCGAGAACGGCGGCCGCTAGCTTTCCGCTCTCTGCGCGGCCTGGAATTTCGTGGAATCCCCACGAGGACGTTCCGGACCTCGCATGCCGTGGGTGCACATCACGCCCGCCGGCCACCACCTGGTCCTTCCCGTCCAATCGTTTCGCGCTGCCGCGACAACGTGTTCGACGTTTCGGTCCTCTCCCATCCCCCGCTTTCCCGACTGAAGGAGTCAGGCCCCGTGCTGCAAACCATGCGGAGCTCCGCGAAATACATCATGTGGCTGCTCCTCGCGGCGTTCATCGGCGGCTTCCTGCTGTACGAGTCCGCCGGGCTGGCGGGCCTCGCCGGTGTCACGACGACCACGCCGGTCGCCACGGTGAACGGTGAGGAGATCCTGTACGTCTCGTGGCAGGAACAGGTCAGCGCGCTCGAGCAGCAGGAACAGCAGCGGCTCGGGCGTGCGGTCACGCTCGACGAGCGTCGGACGCTGGAAGACCAGGCGTTCAACGACATGGTGAATGATCTGCTCCTCCAGCAGGAGTACAAGCGACGCGGCATCACGGTTACAGACGACGAAATCCGTCAGGCGGCACTGAATGCGCCGCCGCCGCAGGCGATGCAGTCGGCGGAGTTGCAGACGGACGGTCGATTCGACATCGACAAGTACCGCCGCCTCCTCTCGTCGCCGCAGTCGCGCCAGAGTGGAATGCTGCAGGGGCTCGAGCAGTACTACCGCTCCGAGATCCCGAAGCAGAAGCTGTTCGAGCAGGTCGCGTCCGATGTCTACGTCACGGAAGACCGCCTGTGGCAGGTCTATCGCGACCGCAACGACTCGGCGCAGGTGAGCTTCGTGGTGATGCGGTCCGAGATGCTGACGGATACGGCCGTCACGGTGACGGACGGCGAGATCTCGACGTGGTATGAGGCACGGAAGCAGCTGTTCGACCGCCCGGCGCGCGCGGTCGTGTCACTGCTGTCGATTCCCCGTACGATCACCGCCGCCGACTCGGCAGCGGCCCGCGCCCGGATCGAGCGTGTACGCTCGGAGATCACGGGAGGCGCGAAGTTCGAGGAAGTCGCCGCTCGCGAGTCGGCCGACAGCGTCTCGGCGGCACAGGGTGGCTCACTCGGCCGTGGCACGCTCGACCGGTTCGACCCGGCGTTCGCCGGCGCCGCCCGCGGGCTCGCGATCGGCGAGCTGTCGCAGCCGGTGCTCTCGTCCTTCGGATGGCACCTCATTCGTGTCGACTCCCGCAAGGGCGACACGACTGAAGTGCGCCACATTCTCGTGCCTGTGCAGCAGACCGATTCGAGCGCACTCCGCACGGATCGCATGGCGGACTCGCTGGCCAAGCGCGCCGCGAACCTCACCGAGCCGAAGGGCTTCGACGATGCAGCGAAGCAGCTTGGCATCACGCCGGTGTCTGCCGTCGTGATCGACAAGGAACCGCTCACGTTCGCGGGCCAGTACGTCCCGTCGGTGAGCGCGTGGGCCTTCTCGGGCGTGCGCCCGGGTGAGACGAGCGACTTGTTCGATTCGCCGGATGCGTATTACATCGCGCGAGTCGACTCGCTGACTGCAGGTGGGCAGCAGCCACTCGCAGAAGTGCGCAGCGACATCGTTCGTCGCATCACGCGTGAGAAGCGTCTCGAGAAGCTGCGGCCGATGGCCGCGGAGTTCGCGAGCAAGGCGCGTGCAAGCTCGCTGGAGGCCGCGGCCGCCGAGCGGAACATCCCGGTGGAGAAGTCGCCGACGTTCTCGCGGGTCGACATTGTGCAGGGTCTCGGACAGTTCGTCGAAGCGATCGGTGCCGCCTTCACGATTCCGGTCGGCTCGGTGGGTGGTCCGGTCAAGGCAGTCGACGGCATGGCGGTGATGCGTGTCGATCGGCGCGTCGAGGCCAACCGTGCGGCGTTCACGGCGCAGAAGGATCAGCAGTCGGCGCAGCTGCTGCAGTCGCTGCGCCAGCAGCGCGTGCAGGAGTATCTCGCCAACCTGCGCAAGTCCGTCTCGATTGAGGACGACCGCGCGAAGGTGCTCTCGACGCTCCGCCGTCAGGACAGCGGCACCTGATCCGCGACCGGCAGAACGAAAAGGGCCCGCACTCGATGGAGTGCGGGCCCTTTTCGTTCCTGACACAGCGCGTCGGTCAGTTCAGCAACCGCTTCGGCTCCGGGCGCTCTTCCTCGACCGGCTTCTCGAGCGGCGAGCCAGCGGCAACGCGGGTCTCGTTGCGGGTGGCAGGCTCGGTGATGGACTTCTGCGCGTCGCTCAGGTTGCGCTTGAACTCGGTGATGCCCTTGCCGAGTGAACCAGCGATCTCCGGGATGCGCTTCGCTCCGAAGAGCAGAAGCACGATCACCAGGATGATCATGATTTCCGTGAATCCGAAGTTTTGTAAGCCCACGAGTTAGCTCCTAGAACAGGGACCGTGCGATGAGGTATGCGATCAATACCCCCAGCAGGCTCAGCAGCGAGACGTCCAGGGCAAAACCGAGCGAGAGCTTCAATATAATCAGGTCGATCGGAATCGGCCCCACCGATGGGTTCACACCCGTCGTGAGAAATTCCTTGACCGCGCCGGTCGGCAGGAACCGCCGCGAGACCTGAGTCAGGAGGCCACCGACCACGAACCCGCTGGCCAGCACGAGCAGGTGGAACACCGGACGATGCTTCGAGGGTCCGCGGGCCATCACCAGCGACGCTCCACCACATACGCGATGGCGTCCACCAGTGCCGTGCGTGCCGGCCCGTCTGGTACGTCGGCCAATGCTTCCTCGGATTCACGGGCGAAGTGATCACTGCGGCGGCGCGCGTAATCGAGGCCGCCGTGCTCGCGCACGAGGCTGATGACTTCGCCGATGGCGTCATCATCAGGTTCCGGCATCGCGAACAGCCCCTCGACGCGACGGCGTGCACTCGACGGCATCTCACGGAGCGAGGCGATGAGCGGCAGGGTCACCTTGTGCTCCTTCAGGTCGAGGCCACTCGGTTTTCCGGTCATCTCCTGCCCTTCCGTGTAATCCAGCAGGTCGTCGACCACCTGGAATGCCATGCCGAGTTTCTGGCCGTAGCGAACGAGGGCATCGCGATGGCGAGGCGCCCCGCAGAGTGCACCGACGTCGCAGGCGGCCGCGATGAGCGACGCCGTCTTCGCGCGAATGAGCGTCTCGTAATCGGCTTCGGTGAACGCGAGTGCGTCGAACGCCGACAGTTGCCGGATTTCACCGAGAGTCATCTCGTTCGACGCCACGGTGATCGCGCTCATCGCCTCGAGATCGCCGAGGGTGACGAGTTCGCGGAGTGCACGCAGATACAGATAGTCGCCCATGATCACCGACACCTGGTGACTGAAGAGCGAATTCACCGTCGGCATGCCGCGCCGCAGCACGGAATGGTCGACGGCGTCGTCGTGCACGAGCGTCGCGAGATGGATCAGCTCGATGACTGCCGCATAGGTGATGGCGCGCGGCTGTGAGCGTTCTTCCACCGCACTCGACAGGAGCAGCAAGGTCGGGCGAAAGAGCTTGCCTTTCATGCCCATGAGGTGCCCCTGCACCTCCGTCACCAGCGGCACATCCGCCGACACGATACGCCAGAGCTCGTCAGAGACCGACTCGAGTTCGTCGCGAACGGGTGCCTGTATGTCCCGCAGTGCAGCGGCGAGCGCGGACGGAGAGCGCGTGGACAATGTCATCGCGCTACCAGGTCGAGGGCTGCGAGGCGCGCGGCAGCATCGCGGAAATTGATGTCGGTGGCGTACACCCGCTGATAATAGCTCTTTGCCTCATCCCAGCGCTGCAGCGCCTCGCTGGAGTAGGCCAGCAGGTACAGGACGCCCACGCGCTGGTCATCGGACAACCCCGGCTCGTGCAGGGCACGGGACAGGACGGTCGCTGCGACCTGATACCGCTCTTGCTCCACAAAACATTGACCGAGGGCCTCGTACGCCGGAAGGCGGTGGGATCGACTGCGCAGGGCCTTCTGGAACTCGCCGATGGCGTCGTCCAGCAGCCCCATCTCCTTGAAGGCGACCCCGAGATCGTAATGGCTCTCGTAATCCTCCTCTCCGAGTGAACGCGCGACCCCCTCCTTGAAGTGCCGAAGAAGCGCATCGAAGTCGGCCTGCTCGTCGCCACTGACGACAGGTTCGTGCATTCGCATGCGCGTCGAGGCAGGCTCCTTGTCGTCGCGAAGCCAGTCGACCAGGTCGACGTGTTCGTCGTCCGGCCGCTCGTCGACCGGGTCAGGCGCGGGCGGTGCTGCCACGCCGAGCGCACTGCGGGCGCGGTTATCGAGCGGGTCCATCTCGAGGACGCGTGCGTAGACGGCACGCGCACGGACGTCATCCCCCGTCTGCAACAATCCGTCGCCAAGGTCCAGGTACGCGAGGCGAAGGCGCCCCTGGTCCTGCAACCGCACGGCGAGCTCCACCCGCTTCTGGTGGTACTGGATACGCTCGCCGGCCACACGGACGAGCACGTCGGCCAGCTCTGCCGCGTCCTCGACCTGACCGTCTTCCAGATGCCCGCCGACAGCCGTCTCCAGCTCAGCCAGCGCGGCATCCCGTTCGCCAGCCTCGAAGAGTGCCTCGGCCAGACGGCGACGGAGCATCCAGTCACGCGGCGCTTCGCCCACCGCGGACCGCAACGAATCACGCCGGGACACCGCCACCACGCTCGCTTCCGCCGCGACCGCTGCGATGGGAATCGAGGGCGTAGCATGAGCGACCCGTGGCGCAGTCTCCGGCATGGCGCCGCTGAGACCGGCTTCCACGATCGAATCGGACAATACCAGCGGCGGCAGTTCGCCCGGCAGGATGAAGTCGTGCGGGTCGAGCCGGAACGGCGGCGGGACTACGGCGCCGGACTCGGTGTCGAGCATCGCCAGGAGCACCGGCTCGTCCGACGGCGCCTCATCGATGACGATGCGGTCATCCGGCATGATCCAGTCGAGCGCCGGGGCTGGATCGGTGAGTTCAGCCGGGTCGCTCTGGGGATCCCGATCGAGGTCCGCCATCGGTGCGACCGTCTGGTCGTCGAGCGCTGAGACGCGAACGAGGCCGTCCATCGGCGCAATCTCGTGCGGCTCATCCGAGAGCAGCGGCTCCTCCCCGTCGCGACCCGCATCCGGCTCCGCATCGTCCGCGGTGACGTCCTGCGATCCGTCCACACCATTGAGCGTCACGCCCTCCAAGGGCGTCACGCCGTCGTCCGAGCTCACGAAGTCCGGCGCGGTCTCCACGAATCCGGCGGGGGTCGACGGTACTTCGTCCGGCGTCGCCACCGGCTCGATGTCGGCCGTGCCCGCAGTCGCGACCGGCTCAGGCGTCGGTCGCGCCGGGACATCCTGCACGACGTCATCCACATCGAACTCGGCGGGCGCCGGCGCCGCGTTCTCCGCATCCGGATCGAAGAGCAGGATCGCGTCGAGTGACGAACTGAAGGTCGGACGCTTGGTGGTGGTCGCTACCGGCTTGGCCGGCGTCAGCGTGACAGCGCGAGCAGCGGCAGGAGTCGGTCGGCTGCCTCCATTTCCGATCGGCGAGTCGAGATCGAGGAACACCAGGTCCGCCGACTTCTTCAGGCTCCTGTCGCCGTCGTCTGGCTCTGGCTGGGCCGCGGAGCTCTCCGGCGTCTTCCGCCGCGTCAGCGTGATTCCGGCGCGCACGGCGTGCTCGTCGACGAGCTGGCGAATCTCGACGAGGTCCGGCGTGAGATCGGCCACTTCGGCCAGCGCGCGCATGCCTTCATCGACGCGTCCTTCCTTCTGCATGCGCGTGGCATACTCGAGGAAGTTGCGCGTGGCGTCACCGCGCAGCCCCTTGCGCGCACAGATTCGGCCGAGCGTGAAGTACACGTTCGAGCGTCCCGGCGCATTGCGCAGGATCTTGTTGCAGAGGGCGATGGCGTTGTTGAACAGGCCGACCGTCGCGTAGTGCTCGACGGCGCGCTCGTAGTACGTCACGGCATCGGAGACGCGCCCCTGCCGGAGCGTCAGGTCACCGACCTTGTTGAGCACCGCGACATCGACTTCTTCCCCGTCCTTCTCGCTCCGTTCGATCGAGCTGACGTACGCCGCGATGGCGCGATCGAACTGCTTCAACGCCTCAAGTTCAGCCGCCTTCTTTCGGAGCTTTGCGGCGATGGACATTCGATCGAGGCGGATTCCGAGGACAGGCATTCGCCCCGAGCGGGGCGAGCGAACGAGACGGGCTGCGTGCGTGAAACGGCCGGCGGACCCGCAATGAATGTGTAACCTAACGAACCCGCGCGACGGCCGCGGTGCTGCGCAAGCTAGGAGTCACTCCAGGGAGTGACAAGCGCGCCCGCGCACCCACGACATACGACACAGACGCTCGCCAAACCAGTATGGCAACGCCCGGTGGTCGTCCACTGCATGGATCGCGATGTCGGCGCTGAACCCCGGCGCAAGCTGGCCCACCTCTCCGGCAAGCCCCAGCGCCGCTGCGCCATTCACCGTGGCCGCGATCCATGCCTCGGCCGCGGAGAGACGGAGCTCGCTGATCGCCAGCGTCAGGAGCAGCGGGAACGATTGCAGGGGTGAAGTCCCCGGGTTGAGATCGGTCGCCAGCGCCACCGGCACGCCTGCCGTGATCAGCGCACGGGCCGGCGCCTGACGTCCGGTGCCGAGGAACAGCATCGTGGCCGGCAGCAGAACCGCGACCGTGTCGGACGCTGCGAGCGCCCGGATGCCCGCGTCGCTGACGGCTGCGAGGTGATCGGCGCTCACCGCTCCGATTTCGGCGGCCAATGCGGCGCCCCCGCCGTCATGCAACTCGTCCGCGTGCAACTTGACCCGCATTCCAAGCGCCGCTGCAGCCGTCAGGATGCGCCGACTCTCGTCGACGGTGAAGACGCCTGGTTCACAGAACACGTCGGCAAACGCAGCCAGCCCGCCGTCCGCCACCCGCGGAAACAATTCGTCCGTCAGCAGGCGAATCCACTCGTCGCGCCCTCCAGCGATGTCCCGGTATTCCAACGGGACTTCGTGCGCGCCCAGGCATGTGGCGACGACGCGCAGCGTCTCCGAAGCCGCCAGGCGACGGATGACTTCGAGCGTGCGCAGCTCATCATGGGTGCTCAGCCCGTATCCGGACTTGATCTCGACGGTCGTGACGCCGCCGGCAGCGAGGTTGCGCAGTCGCGGCGTGGTGAGCGCCACGAGATCGTCATCCGAGCGTCGTCGCAAGTCGCGCACGGACGCGTGAATGCCACCGCCGCGTCGCGCGATCTCGAGATAGGGCACGCCTGTCGCGCGCAGTTCCTGCTCCTCGTAGCGCGCCTTGCCGAACACCGCGTGCGTGTGCGAGTCGACGAAGCCCGGCGCCAGCAGGCCGCCCTGGCAATCGACTTCGCGCGCGCCCGCATAGTGCGTCCGGAGCTCTAAATCCGGCGCCACGGCGACGATCAGCGCGCCCTGCGTGGCAACGCCAACGCCGCGCCGCACTCCTGCATCGCGCATCTCGCTCCCGCGCCGCGCCCGCGCGGGCCCCGCACACGTCACCGTCTCCGCCGCATTCACGAAAAGCGTGACGTCCCCGCTTTCCACCGACACGCGGTCAGGCCATCACGTCGCGGATGCGCGACATGATCCGGATCGGGGCCTGCGCCTCGCCACGGCATGCGTAGTAGCATGCATTACATGCGATGGGCTCGTACCCCTTGTGCTCCTGCCACGGCCCGTCGGCAGGGAAGTCGGGACAGCGGCGCACCATGCCATGCGGGTCGATATGGATGGTGCTAGTGCCACTCTCGCACAGCTCGGTCATCTCGCCGCGCACGTAGCGAGGAATCTGCTCGAGATAGTACTCGGAGTTGCTGATGGCACTGCGGTGCCGGCGCTTGAACGCGAGCAGCTCGGCGATGGCGCGATCGAGCTGCTCGTGCTGGTCCGCATCGAACAGGTACTTGCCGTTCCCGTTCTTCGAGTCGGTGTACAGCGAGAAGTTCACCCCGCTGCGCATCGAGAGTGCCTTTTCGGCGAGCGGGATCAACTGGTCGAGATTGTCGCGCTTGATCACCGAGTTGAACTTCACGCCACCGATGCCCGCGTCACGCATGCGCGGCACGATGTCGAGAATCTTTGCGGTGAGCCCGGGGATGTCACGTGCCTCGTCGTGGCGACCGTCGAGGTAGTCGAGCGAGATGTTGAACTGATCGATGCCGGCGTCCCAGAGCGACTGGGCGCGCTCGAGCGAGAGCATGCCGCCGTGCGTGATCATCTGCAGGTACGTGAGCGGCGCCGCGCGGCGCACCGACGCGACGATCGACTCGAGATCGCGCCGGAGTGTGGGCTCGCCACCCGTGAAGGTCACGACCATCGGATTGAAATGCTTCGCGATCGCACCGAAGTCCGTCAGTTCGGTCTTCTTGGCCTCGGCCGGCGTCTTCCAGTAGTCACAGAAGCTGCACCGCGCGTTGCAGCGCATCGTGACTTCGATGTTGACGAGCACCGGGCTGTTTCGCGCCCGCAGCCACGCGTACTTGCCAAGGAAGAGCGGTACATGCCACGGGCGGTAACGTGAGGAGAGCATGGTGGGCCGTCAGTCCTGCAGCATGGGGAGCACGATGCCTTCGCGCACCGCGGTCGCGATGGCGATGTCGTAGCCGGCATCCGCGTGTCGCGCGACACCGATGCCTGGGTCGTTCGTCAGGACGCGCTCGAGTCGCTGCCGCATGCGTTCACTCCCGTCCGCAACGATGACCTGCCCGGCATGCAGCGAGTTGCCGATGCCGACACCACCACCATGATGGAACGAGACCCATGACGCGCCACTCGCCGTGTTGAGCAGCGCATTGAGGATCGCCCAGTCCGCGATGGCGTCACTGCCGTCGCGCATCGCCTCCGTCTCCCGAAACGGTGAGGCCACGCTGCCCGTGTCGAGATGGTCACGACCGATGACGATCGGCGCCGAGACCTCGCCACGCGCCACCAGGTCATTGAGCGCGAGCGCGAACCGCGCTCGCGCCCCCTGGCCGAGCCAGCAGATGCGCGCCGGCAAACCCTGAAACGCGATGCGCTCGCCCGCCAGCGTGATCCAGCGCCTCAACTGTTCATCCTGCGGGAACAGCTCGAGCACGAGCCGATCCGTGCGGTGAATGTCCGCCGGGTCGCCAGACAATGCAACCCAGCGGAACGGGCCCTTGCCCTCGCAGAACAGCGGACGGATGTACTCCGGCACGAAGCCCGGGATGCGAAACGCGTCGTCCAGGCCTGCGTCGAAGGCGACCGTGCGGATGTTGTTGCCGTAATCGAACGTGACCGCGCCGCGATCCTGCAGCGCACGCATGGCCTGCACATGCTCCACGACCGACGCTGTCGCCCGTGCGATGTACTCCGTCGGATCCGCCTGGCGCAAACTGGCTGCATCGTCCAGTGACATGCCCGCGGGCACGTATCCGACGAGCATGTCGTGGGCACTGGTCTGATCCGTCAGCACGTCCGGCACCACGCCGCGGCGGACGAGCTCCGGCAGCACGTCCGCGGCGTTCCCGAGCAAGGCGACGGACAATCCGGTGCCGCTTGCCTGCGCCTCACGCAGCCACGCCAGCGCCTCATCCAGCGACTCCGTGCTGCGGTCGCAGTACCGCGTCTCGATCCGCTTGCGGATGCGCGACGGATCGACCTCGATGCCAAGCACCGCTGCCCCATGCATCGCCGCCGCCAGCGGCTGCGCGCCGCCCATGCCCCCAAGACCGGCCGTGACCACCAGCCGCCCCGCCAGCGTGCCGCCGAAGTGACGTGACGCCACCGCACCGAACGTCTCGTACGTGCCCTGCACGATGCCTTGCGAGCCGATGTAGATCCACGACCCGGCAGTCATCTGTCCGTACATCGTGAGCCCGAGTCGCTCCAGGCGCCGGAACTCCGACCACGTCGCCCATCGACCGACAAGGTTGCCGTTCGCGATCAACACCCGCGGCGCATGCTCGTGCGTGCGGAACACGGCGACCGGCTTCCCGCTCTGCACGAGCAGCGTTTCGTCGTCGGCCAGTGTCTGCAACGTGCGCACGATCGCATCGAACTCCGTCCACCCGCGCGCGGCGCGCCCGGTGCCGCCGTACACGACCAGGTCGTCGGGACGTTCCGCGACGTCGGGATCGAGATTGTTCATCAGCATGCGGAGCGCCGCTTCCTGCTCCCAGCCACGGCAGCTGAGTGTACTGCCGCGCGGTGCGCGCACCGGGCGCGGCCCGGAGCGTCGGTGCGCGTCGGCCGGTGCGAGGTCGACGCGACGGTCGGTTGCGGTCATGTGAGGAGGTCTCCCGCGACCCGTGTCATTACCGCCGCTGTCACGCCATCGAACGCACCGGCAGCCATGCCGGTCGACAGGCGCGCAATATCGGGAGCCGGTGCGCGGTCGCCGTCGAACGGTGCGACGAACTCGCGCACGATGCGCACGGCCTCCTCGATCGGAGCACTGCTCGTGAGCGGCCGGCGGAACTCGATGCCCTGCGCTGCCGCGATCAACTCGATTGCCAGGACATGTCGCAGGTTGCGCACGGAGCGACGCAGCTTGACGGCGGCCGCCATTGCCATCGGCACCACGTCTTCCTTGTTGCCATCGGTCGGGATGGAGTCGACGGACGCCGGATGCGCGAGCGTCTTGCACTCACTCGCCAGCGCGGCAGCCGTCACCTGCGCCATCATGTATCCCGATTCGAGGCCCGGTGACCCGGCGAGAAACGGCGGCAAGCCCTGGTTGAAGTCGGGGTGCACGAGGCGGTCGGTGCGTCGTTCGCTGATGACGGCGAGGTTTGCACTGACGACACAGAGAAAATCGCTGGCCATGCCCACTGCAAGCCCGTGGAAATTCCCGCCGCTGAGCAGTTCGCCGGTCGGCAGCACCAAGGGGTTGTCGGTGGCAGCATTGAGCTCACGCTCGATCACGCCGCGAGCGAAACGCAGCGCATCGAGTGCCGGCCCATGCACCTGCGGTGCACATCGCAAGGCGTATGCATCCTGCACGCGCGCGTCGCCCGTACGGTGCGATTCGCGAATCGCACTGCGGTCCGTGAGATAGCGCAGCAGCTCGGCGGACACCGCCTGTCCCTGCTGGCCGCGGGCGGCCTGAATGCGCTCGTCGAAGGCGTCGGGCGTGCCAAGCAGGGCCTCGAGACTCATTGCCGTCGCCACATGCGCGATGCGCCAGAGCGTGGTCAGCTCGGCGCATGCGAGCGCCGCGATGGCCGTGTGCGCCTGTGTGCCGTTGATCAGCGCCAGCCCTTCCTTGGCGCGCAGTTCGACGGGCTCGAGACCGGCCTCTGCGAGCAACGCCGCCGCGTCGCCGCGTGCGCCCCGGAAGTTGGCTTCACCCTCTCCCATGAGCGTGAGCGCGAGGTGCGCCAACGGGGCAAGATCGCCGCTCGCGCCCACACTGCCCTGCTCCGGGACGACCGGCCACACGCCGGCGTTCAGCATCTCCAGCAGGGACTCGACGAGCGACGGACGGGCGCCGGCAAACGACGTCGCGAGGACGTTCGCGCGCAGCAGCATCATCGCCCGGGTCTCGCGCTCCGGGAGCGGGTCCCCGACGCCGGCCGCATGGCTTCGGACCAGGTTGCGCTGCAGGGCATCGAGCTGCTGCGGCGGTATGGTCACCTCCGACAGCTTGCCGAAGCCCGTGTTGATGCCGTACACCGGAACACCGGCGCGCACTGCCCGCTCCACCACCTCACGCGTGACCGTCATGCGCGCGCGCGCGTCGGCGCTCAGTTCGACGCTCACCGCCGCATCCGCGACGGCAACGACATCTGCGATGCGCAGTGAACGCCCGTCGATCGGGAGTGCGTGTCGGCCGTTCTGGCGCGCCTCTGAGCCACTCCTCGAGCCGCCGGAAAGGCCGCCCACTAGAAGCTGCTCGAGCGGTAGGTCTGACGATCGTAGTTGAACTTCAACTCGGGCTGCGCCTTGAGCGCGATGAAGAAGTTGAAGGCGAAGTTGCCGTTGGGCGCCTGGGTGAACGAGAACACCGCGTTCCAGTCATGCAGCGAACGTTGCAGTCCGATCTGCTGGCTCGCAAATCGCGCTCGAGTGACGTCGTACTGGGTCGACCACTGCGCCGCCCAGTTTTCGGTGATGTTGAAGTTGAGCGCCGAGGTCACGTTCTGCACCGGCGGCGAGATGTAAACGGGCCCGCCTCTGGTGGTGCCCTGAAAGTTCTGGCCGGTGGGCGGCGCACTCGTGGCGTTCTGCACGCACTGATCGTACGCGGCGATGCCGAAAACGCGTTGCCCTTCGCATTGGGTCGCCGGGTCGTTCAGGATCTGCGTCCCGCCGAACGGTGGACGCTGGCGCGCCGTGTTGTACTGGAGGTTGAGATTCCAGCCACCGCCCGACGGCAGCGACACCTGGTTGCCGCGCATCGTGCCGCCGGCTGCGTTCTGCTGACGCGCCTGGAGCGCCACGTTCGCCTCGTTCTGCGACCGTGCACTGCGTCCGTCCGGCAGCGGCGCGTCGATCACACCACGCCGGCCCAGCAGGCGGCTGAACAGGCCGAAGATCCCCGACTTGCCATTCAGGCTGAACGTCAGCGACACGTCCGTGAGGAAGGGCTTGAACTGCGCCGTGTCGGAGAGATAGTTGCCCTGGAACAGGTCGTAACCCGCGCGGAAGTCCAGACCGGGCAGCAGATCCGTGTTGGCGGAGATGGAGAAGTTCGGCGTGGCGATACCGCGCCCCGTGCTGTCGGCGCGCACGAAGTCGTAGGCGAGCGACGAGAAGTTGAGCGACAGCAGCTTGATCTTGCGAGCACCATCGACTGGCGGCAACGCACTAGCGGCGCCAGCACCCGCGACGTTGCGGACGGGCGCACCCGGCAGCGGACGTTCGCCAAGGCTCGCCTGCAGCGAGTCCGCGGCGACGGAGTCGGCAAGCGAGGCCGGCGCCGGCGCAGGGGGCGGACCTTCCTCGGGCGTGCGCTCGCGAAGCTTGCCCTCGATGTTCGTGCTCAGGCCGAAGGAGATGACGCTGCGCTTGAGCGCTCCGAGATACCCCGCGCGCACGTCGCCCACCGCCGACAGGAATTCGTCGCTCACCGACGCCTGCGGCGAGTACCCGTAGCTGACGCTCGGCGAAATCGTGTGACGGAACCGCGTGATGGGACCGATGCCGGGATAGAAACCGTAGACCGTCGGCGACGCGGCGACCTGATACACGAGGCGCACGCCCTGGGCCACGTACGCGCCACCGCTGCGTTCCGTGCGCACCAGCAGACCCGAGCGCCCGTCGATCTTCTCGATGTTCACGGACGGCGTGAGGTTCCAGCTGCCCTGGAAGAAACGCGGGAGGTTGAACGAGGTCGTCCAGTCGATGTTCGTGGCGAACGTCTTGGCGAACACGCGAATCGCGCGCTGCGACGTGTCGCTGACGTTCACGACCTCACGCTGCTCCGGGTAATCGTTGAACGCCTCGCGGATGGCGAACGCGTTGTTCCACTGGAAGTCGCCGATCTTGATCGGCGTGTCGAACGAGAAATCGAGATTGCGCCTGCCGGCCTTCACTCGGGTACTGTCGAGCCCACCGAGCGCGTTCTGCGCGTACACGAACGGAAACTGCAGGCCCTGATCGATCTTCTGCGCCGACTGGATATTGAAGCGGAGCGCAGGCGTCCAGCTGAAGAACTCGTTGCCGAGCGTGCCGGTGCTCACGTTGAACGACGGGAAGCTCAGGTCCACCTGCGTGCGGCCTGGGTACTGCACGCGCGAACCGCCGGTATTGATGGAGGCGGGCCCGATCTTCGTCTGGTACGTGAGGTCCGACCGGATGGTCGCGTTGGCCTGCACCGGATTCACGGTCGTGGCACGCTGCACCAGCGTGTTCTGCACGAAGTTGATGCGCGACGTCAGGCGCGTCTGGCGCGAGAAATCCTGGTTGTGATTCCACGTGACCGCGGTATTGGTCGTGCCATTGCGCTGCGCCATGTACGAGACGGCGGTCTCACCGGTGATGAAGCGGTTGAGCCACCGATAGCGGTACTGGACGTTTCCGCGCAGGAATCCCGGATCGAAATCGCTGCCGCGCGCGCCGCTGCGCCAGTCGAACGACGCCTCGGCATTCATGTAATCGCTGATCGCGAAGAAGTAGCCGATGTTAGACACGCTTCGGCGGTACGACGGACTGTTGCGCAGCAGTTCGGCCACACCGAAGCTCGGCGTCAGCAATCCGCTGCGTCGTCCCTGCCGGGTGTCCTGCACGAAGAAGGGAAGCCAGAAGACCGGCACCTCACCGATATACAGCAGGCCCGACCGGGCCACCATGATGTTCTCGGACACGTACTTCATGTCCCGGGCGGTGAAGTGGAAGTGCGGCTCTTCGTGGTCGCAGTACGTGAACGACCCGTCCTTCGCGTACACCGTGTGGCGCCCCTGCACGAGCGTGTCGCTGAAGATCGTGCCGCGCTGCGCACTGATGAACAGCTTCTGCCCGCTCGTCACGGCAGTGGAGAACGCGCCGACCGTTCCCTGCCGCAGCGTCAGGTCGTAGTCGATGCGGCCACGCGCGATGAAATCATCCGCTCCTGTCTGCGACGGATCGCGGAGGATCGCGGTGTCCGAGATGACGGAGACGAACTTGGTCGAATCGTTGTACACGATCGAGTCGCCGATCAGCATCGTCTCGTCGCGCTTCACGGCGGCCGGCAGGCCGTTCAACGTGAGAAGGCGGGACAAGGCATCGAAGCGGACGCGATCACCCTGGTACTGCACCTTCCGGTAGCCGCGGCGCGCCATCATGTCGCGCATCGTGGAATCGGGCGACGCGAAGTCAAACGGGCGCGGCGGCACCCGCTGCATCGAGTCGAGCCGCTGGCCCGGGAGCGCGATGCGCGGAGGCTGCGTGACCGGCGGCTGCGACACGGGCGGCTGCTGTGCGCGGAGCCCGGTCACGGGAGCCAGCATCGCCGCCAGGGCGAGCGAGAAGGCCGCTATGCAGCGCATCTCAGACCAGCTCGAGGGCTTCCTGCCGTGCAATCTTCTTCTCGCGACGCGAGTAGACGAGACGGGACAGCCAGATCGAGCCCTCGTAGAGGAAATACAACGGAACCGTGAGGAACAGGAGTGCAGTCGGCGCGTCGCCCGGCGTGATGACCGCGGCCGCGATGATGCAGCCCACGAACGCGTGCCGTCGGAACTTGGACAGCATCATCGGCGTGACAATGCCAAGCATCGTCAGCAGGAGAATGACGATGGGCAACTCGAACACGGCACCGAACGCAATACAGATCTTGAACACGAAATCGAAGTACGCGCTCACGGTCAGCATCGACGTGACCGTTGCACTCTGCAGGCCGAGCAGAAATTTGAGCGTGACCGGCAGGGCGAAGAAGAACGCCAGGGCCATGCCGCCCAGGAACAGAAAGGCGGCGCCGACGAGGGTGGGAATGATGACCTTCTTCTCGTGGCCGTACAGCGCAGGCGACAGGAATCCCCAGATCTGCCAGATGATCACGGGCGAGGCCAGGATCAGCCCGAGCGTGAGCGACATATCCATGTACACTTCGAAGATGTCGCTTGGACGCGTCGCAATGAGCGTCCCCTTCATGTACGGAAGCGCCGGCTTCGCGAGGATCCCGATCAGGTCGAACGTCTGGCTGTAGATCACGGCGAACGACGCGCCGACCGTGATAGCGATAGCCAGCGCACTCTTGAACAGGCGCCAACGCAGCTCCTCGAGATGTTCGAGGAAGGGCATCTCGTACTTGGTTTCTCCGCTCATTCGAACGTCGGCGTCGGCGTGGGAGGCGCGTCGAGTGCTAGAAACGCGCCTTCAATCGCTCGGCCGCCAGCTCCGCCTCGTTGCTTCGCGGATAGCGCGCAATGACCTCGCTCCAGAACTTGCGCGCCTCGGGCAGGTTGTTCTGCTGCTCGAACACGGTGCCGCGCTTGAACAGCGCCGTCGCCGCCTTCGGGTGCGTCGGATACGACGTGACCACCGCCGCGTACGCCGACTCCGCCGCGGGATAGTTCTTCTCCTTCAAGTACGAATCCGCGATGCTGATCTGTGCTTCCGGGGCAAGGTCCGACGTCGGGTACTTGAGCAGCAGTTCCTGAAACATCATGCGCGCCGTCCCATTGCTGCCACGCGCGAGCTGATCGCGTCCATTGGTGTAGAGCGTCGACGGGCCGGGGCCCGTCGTGTCCGCGGCTGGCGGCGTCGGTGCGCCGGCCGGCGGAACGCTGCCGGCGGGTGCGCCGACCGGCGGAACGCTCATCGCCGGTGGCGACACCGGTGCCTGGTTGTTGCGCGCTTCGAGATCCGCGCGCAGGCGCCTGAGCGTCTGGTCGCTCTGGCCGAGCAGCGACTGGATCTGCAGGAGCTGCTCCTTGATCGCACGCGACTCCCCGCGGACATCGCCCTGCACCGAGACCGTGCGCGCGTTGAGCGCGCGGACGGAATCGCTGGCGGCGCTGATCAGTGCCGTGGCGGCCTGCAAGTCCGCGCGGATCTGGGCGTCGTTGCGCACCATTTCCAGCCGCAACGACGCAACGTCGGTCTGCACAACCCGCACGTCACTGCGCGTGGCGAAACAGCCCCCCACGGCGAACAGCGCCGTGAGGGGAACGAGTCGAGCTGCACGAGAGACGGGCAGGAACTTCATGGTCAGGAGGCTGGACGGATTTGGTCGGCGCCGGCCGTGATCTTGACCTCGTCGCGACGGTTCTGGGCCCATGCTTCTTCACCAGAGCCCTGCACGGCGGGACGCTCACGACCGAACGACACGGTCTCGATGCGGGAGGCATCGATTCCACGATCGGTAAGATAGCGCTTCGCGACTTCGGCACGACGACGGCCGAGCACGATGTTGTACTCGTCATTGCCGCGCTCGTCGCAGTGCCCTTCGATCATGATGCGGACGGACGGGTTCGCCGTCATGAGACGCACCTTTGCATCGAGGTTGCTCTTCGCGTCGTCGCGGAGTTCGTCCGAGTTGTACTCAAACAGGATCTTCTCCGTCAGCATGCGGACGGCTTCGGCAACTGCAGCACGCCTGCGCTCATCGTCGCCGTTGTTGACCGGGGCGGGTGCGGCTTCGGGCTGACGGGGAGGCGTCGGCGCCGGCTGCTGCGTGGGAGTCGGCTCAGGAGCTACGACTACAGGCTTCTTCTTGCAGGCAGTGAGCGCCAGCGGGAGTACAGCGGCTACCAGCAACAGACGAGAACGAATCATTGATCGAAGGCTCCGGGAGAGGGAGTGTGAAGAAAAACGCATCGACGGGCGGTGGAGGGCGTCCCGTCGCTCGAACAAACGGCTTTCGGTATTACCTGACGTGCGGGTGCAATACGTCCTGCGATAGCTCGACGATTTCCGCTATGGGTTCGTCAGCCGGGGCGACCACGCGCCGAGACGAGCTTCGGCGCCACGCGTCAGCTGGCGCGTGCGGCCGGTCTCGCGGTCGACGACCCAGAGCTGACGATTGCCGGACCGGAAAGACGTGAAAACCAGATGTCTGGAATCCGGAGCCCACGACGCATCCTCGTTGCGGCCGTCGCTCGTCACCTGGCGCACCGCCTGGTCGCGGAGACTCAGCGTCACGATCTGCGGCGTTCCCCCGATCTCGGCGTGGTACGCCACGAACTGCCCGTCAGGAGACCAGTCCGGACTGTACTTGTCGGCCCGTTCCCCGAAGCTCCCGCCGGCGAGCGCTTCCACGTTGGTACCGTCGACATCGCTAATATAAACCTCGCTTCGTCCCGAACGGTCGGACGAAAACACGATGCGCTGCCCGTCCGGGCTGAACGCCGGGGAGTAGCTCCCCTTCCCTCGGCCCACCGTGATGCGCTGCGGGGCGCCACCCTCGAAGGGGACGCTGTAGAGGTCGGCACCGTCGCCGGAGACGCGCGTGAACACCACGCGGCGGCCGTCCGGTGACACGTTCGGGGACATCGCCTGGATGCCTTTCGCGGCGCTGAGCGTACGCTGGGCGCCTGTCGAAAGATCGGTGACCAGCACGGGATCGTCGCCGCCGATGCTTCCCATGTAGACAATGGCCTGCCCGCTCGGCGTCCATTGCGGCGAGAGACCACGCGAGGTGACCGCCCGCAGGTTGGCGCCATCCTGGTCGACGGTCCAGATACGCCGGTCGCGCTCGAACGCGATACGCGTCGTCGCGATCCCGCGCTGGCCAGTCACCCACTCCTCGATCGCATCAGAGATGGTGTGCACCTGATGCCGCCAGCTGCCCTGCGACATCGCGCCCGTGAGCGGAAAGTCCTTCTGGTTCAGGATCTTCGATCCGCCGACGTCATGGAGCACAACACGCACCCATCCGGACGCCAGCAACGTTCCCTGCACCACGCCCTGCACGCCGAGCTTCGCGTACACGCCGTAGTTGAACGGGCCGTCCGTCTGCATCACGCTTGCCGCCGGCACCACCGTGAAGCGGTCGCCAAAATCGAGATCGCGTCCGATGATCGTCGCGATCGAATCGCCGTTCGTGCCGCGAATCGGAAGCACGAGCAAGGACTGCTTCTCGCCGCGATTGTACTTCGAGAGAGTGAGCGACACACCGGCCGGTTGCTGGGCCCTGACGAACGTCGGCGTGGCCGTGAAGAGCGCGACGGCCGCGAGCAGCGCAACCACCGGGCGCACATTCGTGCCGTCGCGCGTGAGACGTCGCGCGACGCGCGCGTTGGATCGGCAGACAGTAAGTGCGCTCAAGGCATCAGGGACGGAGGGCATAGTCGAACGTGAAATAGACCACCAGCACATCATCGGCGTATCCGGCAGGCAGGGGGCCGAAACCGCGCGTCGAGCCCACCGCTTCCACGGCGCCCACGGCATCGGTGTCGTAGATGTAGTCGCCGGACTTTCGCACGATTTCCATGCCTGCGACGCTACCATCACGACGGATCATGAACTTCACCTCGGTGCGGAGCGCCGGTGAAGCCGACTTCGGCTGCCACTTACTGGCGAGCTGCCGCAGAATATTGCTGAGATACCCGGGGTACGGGAACTCGATCCCCTTAATGTCGACGTTCGCGACGTCCGCACCCTTCCCACCTTCCGCGCCCGCACCTGCACGCGGTGCTGCCGTTGCCTTGGTTCCCGGCTCCGCGGCCTTGCTGCCCGCTTCGCGCGTGCGCTCGGTCGACGGCGTGGCCTTCACGGGTGCGACGGCGGGCGCTTTCGTCTTCGCAACCGGTTTCGGCGGCGCTGGTGGTGCGGGTGGTCGCTCCGCGCCCGACACCTCACGCTTCGCTGCCACCGGCTTGTCCGCCGCCTCGACGACACCCGCCTGTCGCGGGCCGGGAGGCGCCCCGATCAGCTGCACGCGATAGACCGGCGGGCGCTCGACGACAGTCTCCGACGCCCAGTACACGAAGAGCGCGATGATCGCCGCATGGAGCAGGATGGAGAACGCGATGCCACCACGCACCGGCGAGGATCCGCGCGGCGGACCAGCGGGAACCATCCCGAGGCCGATGAGCGGCGCACTCACTGGCGCCCCGACTCCGGAACCCCGATGAGGCTCACATTCGGAATGCCGGCGCGGGTCACCGCGCCAATGACCTTCAGCACGATGCCGTAGTTTCCGTCCTGATCCGCGCGCAGGTACACCGCGCCGCCGCCCGCCTTGTCGTACAGCGGCTTCACGCCCGCACTGAATTCAGCGAGACTGAATTCCGTCTCGTCGACGAAGATCCGCCCGCGCCGATCAACGGTCACCGTCAAGCCGGCCTTCGCCTCGACAGGCCGCACATCCGCCTCGGGCAGCGCGATCTCGACACCGCCTTGCATGATCGGCGCGGTGATCATGAAGATCACCATGAGCAGCATCATCACGTCGATCAACGACACCACGTTGATCTCGGCGTTGACGCCCATGCGCTCCGCCCGGCGACGGCGACCCACGGCTAGATCCGCCCCTCGCGCACCATCAGTGCGATCAGTTCCGAGCCGAATCCCTCCAGCTCATTGTCGATCCGATTGAGGCGCGCCGCGAACAGGTTGTAGCCGAACGCCGCCGGAATCGCGACGGCAAGTGCCGCGGCCGTTGCCACGAGTGCTGTTGCGATACCGGGTGCAACGGCGCTGATGTTGCCAGAGCCCTTCGCGACGATGCCGGCGAACGCGCTGATCACACCCAGTACGGTACCAAGCAGCCCGATGAGCGGGCTGACGCTGCCGACGGTCGCGAGCCACGGCACATATCGACCGAGTTCCTCACGCTCCTTCCCGCCTTCCGATTCGAGCACGAGGTGTAACGCCTCGACCTGTGAGCCGGACAGCTTCGCTGCACGGTCGGCGGTGGCCGCCATCGCAGGCTTGGTGTCGTTCAGGAACTGCACCGCACGCGAGAACACCGCGGTGAATGCGCTCGGCTTCGCGCGCTGCGCGAACGCCATCGCTTCATCGATGCCACGTGCGCGCTCGAAATCGCGCACGAACGACTGTCCATTCTTCTCGGCGACATTGAATGCGCGCCACTTGCTGAACATGATGCCCCACGACA
>JAZKCW010000031.1:45288-71308 GCA_040387895.1 Gemmatimonadota bacterium | reverse complement strand
GCCTTCTTCCAGCAGCAGCAATTCGCGGTTGGCGGTGTACAGTTCGGGCAAGCGCTGCGCGGCTACCCGGAGTTCTCGATCACGCCCCGGGGGTTCGACCCGTCCACGAGCCAGTCGAACGCGCTCGCGACGTCCTTCGGTAATGCATTCCTGACGGTGACAGGTGAGCTCGGCCTGCGCATCAGTCAGCAGCTGTATGCCAACGTCTTTGCCGACGCCGGCAATAACTGGCAGTCTGCACGGCAGGTCAACCCAACCCGGCTCTTCCGTTCTGCCGGCTTTGGGGTATCTACCGTTACGCCACTCGGGCCACTCGGGCTCGACATGGCGTACGGCTTCGATCGGACCATTCTGGATCCGCTCACCAACCGCGTTCGACCGGATCCGAAGTGGCAGTTCCACTTCCGGCTCGGCCAGATCTTCTAGAGGATAACTCTCATGCGTTACGCCGTACTTGCCGGTGCGCTTGCGCTGTTCGTTGGCGCTCCCGCCGTTTCATCCGCGCAGGCCTCGGCCGCGCAGAAGTTTGCCTTCGTCAACTCGCAGGCGATCATGGCCGCCGCACCCGGCCGGGTCGAGGCCGAGGCGAAGTTCGACAAGGAGATGGAGGGCATGCGCTCCCAGCTCACGAAGGCTGCCGACTCGCTGAATGCGATGACGGCCGCGTACGACAAGGAGCAGGCGACGCTCGCGCCGGCGGCCAAGGAAGCACGCATCAAGGTGCTCCGCGAG
Organism: Gemmatimonadota bacterium; assembly: GCA_040387895.1. GTDB lineage: Bacteria > Gemmatimonadota > Gemmatimonadetes > Gemmatimonadales > Gemmatimonadaceae > Gemmatimonas. Next base: position 70,576 of record JAZKCW010000031.1, on the reverse strand, counting down.
AAGAACGACGAGTACCAGGATCGCCTGCAGAAGATGAATGACCAGGCCGAGCAGCTGAAGGGTGAGCTGATGCAGCCGATCATCGAGGTCGTGCGTCGCGTGCTCGACGACGTCCGTAACGAGGGCGGATACTCCTTCATCTTCGACGTCGCCGGTGGCGCGTTCATCGTGTCGGCCGACAAGAACCTGGACATCACGGATCGTGTAGTGGCCAAGGTGAAGCTCGTCGCGCCGCCGCGCGCGGCTGCGCCGAAGGCAGCTACGCCCGCCGGTGGCCCCGCTGCCGCGCCCACGGGCCTGAAGAAGCCGCCTACGCAGTGATCGACGGTGCACGTTTGAATCAGGACGGCGGTGATGGGCATTCGCCCATCACCGCCGCTGACATTGCGGCGGAAACGGGCGGACGGTTGATCGGGCAACCCGATGCCAGCGTGCGGGGAGTGGCCCCGCTGGACCGTGCAAATGCCGATGAGTTGAGCTTCCTGGCGAGCCCGCGCTACGTGCCGTGGTTTGCCGGTACAGGCGCACGCGTCGTACTCGTCGCCCCACAGTTCGCGGACTTGCCCGGACCGTCGGAGTGCACGCGCATCGTCGTGGAGAAGCCGACGGAGGCGCTCGTGAGCCTGCTCGCGCGATTCCATCGCAGCGAGCCGCGCGCCGCCGGTGTCGACGCGCGTGCCGTGATCGGCGCCAACGTCTCGATGGGTACCGATGTCACGATCGAGCCGTTCGCGGTGATCGGCGACGACGTGCAACTCGGCGATCGCGCATGGATCGGGGCGCATGCCACTGTTGGCCGCGGGAGCCAGGTGGGTGCCGATGTGCGTGTGCACGCCGGGGCATCGGTCTACCAATACGTCGAACTCGGTGATCGCGTCGTCGTGCACTCGGGTGCACGTGTCGGTCGCGAGGGGTTCGGCTTCGTTCCACGGGCGGACGGCGTGCCCGCTCGCATCCCGCACGTCGGACGCTGCGTGCTCGAACATGACGTGGAGATCGGCGCGAACACCTGCGTCGATCGCGGCAGTGTCGACGACACCATCATCGGCGCCGGCACGAAGATCGACAACCTCTGCCACATCGCGCACAACGTGCGCGTGGGCCGCGGATGCTTCTTCGCGGCGCAGGTCGGGATCGCGGGATCGACGCGCATCGGCGACGGCGTGCAGCTTGGCGGCCAGGCGGGCATCAATGGTCACATCACCATCGGATCGCGCGCCATCGTGACCGGACAGACGGGCGTCATCGGTGATGTTCCGGCGGCGGAGATGTGGTCCGGCTATCCGGCCCGCCCGCATCGCGAGCAGATGCGATCGACCGCGGCGCTGTCGCGCCTTGCGCGCATGGTGCGGCCCATCGAACAGCTGCTGCGAAGCAACAACCCGGGCGGGAGCGCCGAGTCTTGATCACGTCCGCCAAGACCGCGGCGAAGGCAACCAGGCAGCCGCTCACCGGCGAGCGCTGCACGATCGCCGCGGACGCGGTCGTCGAGGGCATCGGGCTCCACCTCGGCCAGCCGTGCCGTCTGGTATTCCGGCCCGCGAAGACGGGCAACGGCATCACTTTCCGCCGCTCCGATCAGCCGGGCGCGAAGGACGTCCCCGCGAAGGTCTCGGTGGCGGTGGACGCCGAGCGGCGCACCCAGTTGGGTAGCGGCGCGGATGCGCTGCACACCGTCGAGCATGTGCTTGCGGCAGTCGGGGCACTGGGCATCGACGACCTGTCCATCGAGATGGACGGCCCCGAGCCGCCGATCATGGATGGAAGCGCCGAGCCATTCCTTGCTGCATTGCTAGGTGCGGGGCTCACGTCCAACGGAGGACGTCCGGAGTGGCTGGTGCTGCGCAAGACGATCCGTATCGAGGACGGAGAGTCCGTATACGAGGCCCGGCCATGCAATCGGTTGTCGCTCGACATCTCCATCGATTTTCCGCACCCGTTGATCGGACACCAGCAGGGGAGCTACACTGTTGGCGCCGAGTCGTTTGCCCGTGACCTGGCGGGCGCGCGCACGTTCGGATTCGTCCACGAGGTCGAGGGGCTGCGCGCTAAGGGATTGATTCAGGGAGCATCGACGGCGAACGCCGTCGTGCTCGATGCCGAGGGCGTAGTGGACAACAGCCTGCGCTGGCCTGATGAATTCGTGCGCCACAAGGCGCTCGACTGCGTCGGTGACCTCGTGCTGGCGGGCGCGCGGGTTCGCGCCCACATCATTGCGCACAAGCCGAGTCACCGGGGCACCGTGGCCCTGGTACGCGCCCTCGTGCAACACGCCGTCCGGGAGCCTGCTGTGTATACCGTCGAAGACATCATGCAGGTGCTGCCGCACCGCTATCCGTTCCTGCTCGTCGATCGCATTCTCGAGATCGAGGAGGGAAAGCGGATCGTGGGGCTCAAGAACGTCACTATCAACGAGCCGTTCTTTCAGGGGCACTTTCCCGGACATCCGATCATGCCGGGTGTGCTGATCATCGAGTCGATGGCCCAGGTGGGCGGCATGCTGCTGATGCGCACGATCGATGACCCGGCGAGCAAGGTCGTGTACTTCCTGTCGCTCGACAACATCAAGTTCCGGCGGCCCGTGAAGCCGGGCGACCAGCTGCGCATCGAATGCGAGGTGCTGCAGATCCGCGGCGCGATGTGCAAGATGCGCGGTGTCGCCACGGTGGACGGCCAGGTGGTGACGGAAGGCGAGATGGCGGCGATGATCCGCGATCGATGAGTGTCCGGATGAGCACCGACATGACAACGGATACCGGGTCACATCGCATTCCCGAGATGCCGCGCGGCCTGCCGGCGGACGTGCACCCGTCGGCAATCGTCGCGCCCTCCGCGCAGCTCGGGCTCGACGTGACCGTCGGGCCGTGGGCGATCGTGGGCGACCAGTGCGTCATCGGCAACGGCTCGCAGATCGCGGCGCGCGCGACGCTCGAGCGCAACGTGCGCATCGGCGAGCGTGTGAAGATCGGCATCGGCGCGGTGCTGGGTGGAGATCCGCAAGATCTCAAGTATCGTGGCGAGGAGACCTGGGTCGACATCGGCGACGAGACCGTCGTGCGCGAGTACGCCACCATCAACCGCGGGACGGCACACTCGCTGACGACGCGCGTGGGGCGTGGCTGCTTTCTCATGAGCTACGTGCATCTCGCGCACGATTGCCATCTGGGCGACCACATCATCATCTCCAACGGCACCCAGCTCGCGGGGCATGTGCGTGTGGAGGATCGGGCGACGATCTCGGGGTTGTGCGCGGTGCACCAGTTCGCGCGGATCGGGCGGCACGCGTTCATCGGTGGATGCTCGCGCGTCTCGCAGGACGTACCACCCTTCGTCCGCGCCGTCGGGAATCCCATCAAGCTGTTCGGGTTGAATTCCGTCGGACTGCAGCGCGCGGGATTCGACGAGAGTGTGGTGCGTGAACTCAAGCGCGCGTATCGGGTCTGCTTCCGCAGTGACCTCAACCTCTCGCAGGGTGTGGAGAAGGCGCGCGCGGAGCTGTCCATGCTTCCGGACGTCGAGCACTTCCTGCAGTTCATCGAAGACAGCCGTCGCGGGGTGGGCTTCTGAACGCCCCGTCGTCGCAGCACCCGCAGGCGCGCAGCTTCTCGCAGTTCGGTGCCGCTCGTGTCGGCGTGGTCGGTGCGGGTGGGCTGGGCGTGCATCACGTGCGCATCCTCCGGGACCTCGCGGGAGATCGCTTCGGCGGGTTTGTCGATGACAACCCCGGCCGCGCCCGCGATGTCGCCGAATCCCTGGGAGTGCAGGCGCACGGATCCATCGACGAGCTGCTGGCCGTCGTCGATGCCGTGTCGATCGTGGTGCCGACGACGTCGCATCATGCCGTCGCCCGACGCGCGCTGCAGGCCGGCAAGCACGTGTTCGTGGAGAAGCCGTTCACGGTGACGCTCGACGAGGCCGACGAGCTGATCGCGCTGGCGCGCGGGGCGGGCGTGGTCCTGCAGGTGGGGCACGTCGAGCGGTTCAATCGGGCCGTGCGTGCCGCGATGCCGTTCGTCGACGCGCCGCGATTCATCGAAAGCGATCGTCTCGCGCCATTCAACCCGCGTGGGTCGGACGTCGCCGTCGTGCTCGACCTGATGATCCACGACCTCGACCTGGTGCACACGCTGGTGCACATGCCGGTCATGGATGTGCAGGCGATGGGCATGCCGGTGCTCACACCGCAGGTGGACATCGCCAACGCGCGGCTCACGTTCGCCAATGGTGCCGTCGCGAACATCACCGCCAGCCGTGTCTCGCGCGAGCGACTGCGCAAGTTGCGCATCTTTCAGCGCAGCGGGTACATCTCGCTCGATCTCGCTGCGGGCACCGGCGAGTTCTTCCGCCTCCGCGCGGACTTCGATCCGCTGCAGCTCGCGCGTGCTCCGCGCGCTCTCGAGGATTTCGTCGAGCGCGTTCCGCTCGAGGCACCCGAGGGCGAGCCGCTGGTGCTCGAGCTCTCGCAGTTCCTGGGAGCCGTTGCGGGGCACAATCCCGTGGCGGTGACCGGCGAAGAGGGAAGGGAAGCGCTCGACGCCGCGTTGCGCATCGTGTCCGCCATCGACGTGGCGCGCGCGGTGATGACGAGTACCGCGAAGGCCACCAGCGGCTCGACTGCTGCCGCGGATGGAGCGGGCCGTGCGTGACATCCTGTTCGTCGTCGGAGAAGCTTCCGGCGACTTGCATGCAGGACACGTGGCGGACCGAATCGCGCGGCAACGGCCGGACATTCGCATGGCGGGCGTCGGCGGCGGCCACATGGAGCGCGCCGGCGTGGAGCTCATCGAACATGCGGAGCGCCTCGCGGTGATGGGATTCGTCGAGGTGCTGCGCCATGTGCCCAAGCACTGGATGCTGCTTCGTCGCATCGAGCAGCGCATCGCGGCCGGCAATGTCGGTCTCGTCATCCTGCTCGACTATCCCGGTTTCAACCTCAAGGTGGCCGCAGTCGCCCGGCGCGCCGGCATTCCGGTGCTGTATTACATCACGCCGCAGGTGTGGGCGTGGGGAGCCGACCGTCTACCGAAGATCGCGCGGTTGGTGACCAAGGCCGCGTGCATCCTGCCCTTCGAGGAAGCGCTGTTGCGGCAGCACGGGGTCGACGCGACGTTCGTCGGCCATCCGCTGCTCGATCGCATCGCGACGATGCCCGCGGCGGCCGACGCGCGGGTGCAGCTGGGATTTTCCCCGGATGACGAGGTATTGGCCGTGTTTCCCGGCAGTCGCCGTGGTGAACTGTCGCGGCACCTCGAACCCTTCGTGGCGACGGCGCGCGAACTGCAGCAGCGGCGGCCGGGGCTCAAGGTGGTGGTCAGCGTCGCGCCGACCGTCCGCATTTCCGCCGCGGACTGTCCGTTTCCGCTCGTGCATGACGCGTCGTACACCGTGCTTCGTGCCGGGACGGCGGGACTGCTCAAGAGTGGCACGACGACGCTCGAGGCAGCGGTCGCCGGGCTGCCCCACGTCATCGGGTACCGCACCAATCCCCTCACGTACGCCATCGCGCGACGCGTGGTGCGGATCCCGCACATCGGACTGGTGAACGTGGTCGCCGGGCACGAGGTATCGAAGGAGTTCGTGCAGGATGCATTCGTGCCACGGACCGTCGCTGACGCGCTCGAGCCGTTACTGACGACCGGCAGCGAGGCGCGCGCACGCGCCGTCGGAGCGCTCGACGGCGTCCGGGCGAAGCTGGGCACCCCGGGTGCTGCCGATCGTGTCGTGGAGATGGCACTCGGACTCCTGACGTGACCGACGCGCTGGACGTTCGCACGCGCCTGGCGATACGGCTGGGTAGCGGCGTGCTCAGGGCGCTCGGAGCTACGTGGCGCGTGTCGATGCACGGAGCGGAGGCGTACGCCGCGCGGCATGCGCGAGGGGAGCGTGTCGTGCTGGTGATGTGGCATGGGCAGATGCTGATGTGCGCGCACGCGCATCAGTCGCCCACGGCCGTGATGATCAGTGAGCATCGGGATGGCGAGATCATCGCGCGGGTGCTCGGACTGCTTGGTCACAGCGCGGTGCGCGGGTCTTCCTCACGTGGCGGCGCTCGCGCGCTGCTCGAGGCGGCGAGAACACTCACGGCTGGCACCGACATCGCGATCACGCCCGACGGTCCGCGCGGGCCACGGCATTCGTTCGCGCCCGGGGCATTGATGCTTGCGTTTCGTGCGTCGGCGCCAGTCGTCGCAATGGCGGCACACGTCGACCGGGCGTGGCGACTCCGGAGCTGGGACGGCTTCGAGATTCCGAAACCCTTTGCGCGGATCACCGTGGTCTATTCGGAACCCAGGATGGTGGACGGCGCGGACGTGCGTGACGCCTCGGCGTGCACCGACGAGTTCACGGCACTGCTGATGGACACGCTCGCGCGTGCCCGCGCCGCAGGCACCGGGGCAAGCGAGCACGCCGCCTCCGGTGCTGCCGCACACGGTGGCGCCCGCGGAGGAGCGCGCTGATGGCGTTCGTGTCCGAGTTGTGGTATGGCGCCGGCATCGCATCCCAGTCGGCACGCGCCCTGCTGACACCCGCATCGTGGCTTTTTTCGGCCGTGGTAGCGCGGCGCAACCGTGGCTACGAGCGGAATCTCCCGCGGCGCACTGCCTTGCCCGCGCTGTCGGTGGGCAACCTGACGGTCGGCGGTACCGGCAAGACGCCTGTCGCCGCGTGGTGCACGGAACGCCTGCGCAAGCTCGGCGCGCACCCGGCGGTCGTGCTGCGTGGGTACGGCGACGATGAATGGCGGGTGCATGCGCTGCTCAATCCGGGCGTCCCCGTGATCGTGTCGCCGGATCGAGTCAGCGCGATCATCACGGCGCAGACGAAAGGTGCGGACGTCGCGGTGCTCGACGATGCATTCCAGCATCGTCGCGCCGCGCGGGTGGCTGACTTCGTGCTGGTGAGCGCCGATCGCTGGACCGAGCACGTGCGGCTCCTGCCGGCGGGCCCGTACCGTGAGCCGCTCTCTTCGCTGTCGCGTGCGAGCGTCGCCATCATCACGGTCAAATCCGCCACGGACGAGATGGTGCAGCGGGTGACGGATGCCGTGGGCCGCGCCGCGCCCGATGTCCCGATCGCCGTCATCAGGTTGCGCCCCGGCACCTTGCGCCTGGCTGCCACGCTCAATGCCGCCGCAACGGATTCGTCGCGTGCCGTGCGGAAAAGTCGGGACACGACCGGCATGCTCTCGCACCCCCCGGAGTGGCTGGCCGGTCGCGCCGTGGTCGCAGCGTCCGCCGTCGGGGATCCCGACGCCTTCGAAGCACAGCTTCGCGCCCTCGGCGCCGACATCCGTCACGCCGTCCGATTCGCCGATCACTACGCGTACTCCGACGCCGATGCGGCCCGGATTGCGGCTCTTGCGGCGACCGCAGCAGGAGGCGTCGTCTGCACCCTCAAGGACGCGGTCAAGCTGCAGGGTGTATGGCCTCGCGAAGCGCCGCCCCTCTGGTATGTTTCCCAGTCAGTTGTAGTCGATCGAGGCGCCGAGGCGCTGGACCGTGCATTCGCACGAGTGCTGGCGGCGCGCACGGCTACGGCTCTCACCGCCGGCTGAGCCGGCCCAAACCCGCCTACATGGCCATCGACCTACGCCTTCCGACGGACAGCATTGTCCGCCCCGACAAGGATCGTTTCCTCAACGAAGAGAATCCGTTCGAAGCGATGATGTCGCGCTTCGATCGTGCCGCCGAGTTGCTCGACCTCGAGCCCGGCATTTACAAGATCCTCCGCAATCCCGAAAAGCAGCTCATCGTCTCCGTCCCGGTGCAGCTGGACAACGGGGACGTGGAAGTGTTCACCGGCTATCGCGTCCTGTACAACACCTCGCGCGGCCCCGCCAAGGGCGGCATCCGTTTCGACATGCGCGTGACGCTCGAGGAAGTGAAGGCGCTCGCCGCGTGGATGACCTGGAAGTGCGCCGTCGTCAATCTGCCGTTCGGCGGAGCCAAGGGTGGCGTGATTTGCGAGCCGCTCAACATGAGCGTCGGTGAGCTCGAGCGCGTGACGCGTCGCTACACCAAGGGCATCATCTCGCTGCTCGGTCCGGACACGGACGTGCCGGCCCCGGACGTGAACACGAACGAGCGTGTCATGGCGTGGGTCATGGACACCTATTCCATGCACGTCGGGCGGACCGAAAACGCCGTGGTGACGGGCAAGCCCGTCGAGATGGGCGGCTCGCTCGGTCGCAAGGAAGCGACCGGACGCGGGTGCATGCTCGTGACGCGCGAGGCGCTGCAGCATCTCGGCTTGCCGATGAAGGGCGCCACGGTTGCGGTGCAGGGCTTCGGCAACGTGGGCTCGGTTGCCGCGAAGCTTCTGGCAGCGGAAGGGTGCCGAATCATCGCCATCAGCGATCGCGCGGGCGCATTCCACAACGCCAACGGCATCGACGTTGCCGCTGCCACGGCCTGGGTGCTCAAGCACCGCTCGCTCGAGGGCTTCACCGGCGGTGATGCGATGGATGCCGAAGAGATGCTGACGTTGCCGGTGGACGTGCTGGTGCCGGCCGCACTGGAGAACGTGATCACCACGAAGAACGCGCCGAAGATCCGCGCGAAGGTGATCTGCGAAGGAGCGAACGGCCCGACGACCGCCGCCGCCGATCCGATTCTCGATGAGAAGGGCATCTTCGTCATTCCGGACATCCTGGCCAACGCCGGCGGCGTCACCGTCTCGTACTTCGAGTGGGTGCAGGACCGGATGGGGTACTTCTGGTCCGAGGAAGAGGTGAACGAGCGCCTGACTGGCATCATCACCCGCAGCTTCCAGGAAGTGCTCAACCTGTCGCGGCAGCACAAGGTGAACATGCGCACGGCCGCGTACATGCTGTCGATCAATCGCGTGGCCACGGTGCATCGCCTGCGCGGCATCTACGCCTGACGGACGGCGCGCCGTGCGTGTCTCACTCCTGGCCGTCGGCAAGCCGCGCCATGCGGGGCTTGCCGATGCGACACGTGATTATGAGACGCGTGCGGCGCGCTACTGGACGCTCGAGGTGGTCGAGGTGAAGGAAGAGAGCGGCCGGTCGTTGTCGCCCGCGGTCGTGCGGGAGCGCGAAGGGCAGCGCATGTCGGAGCGTGCACCGTCCGATGCTCGGCTCGTGGCATGTGATCCCGGCGGCGACGTGCTCACGTCGGAGGGGTTCTCGGAGTGGCTGCGCGACCTGCGTGATCGCGCGCAGTCCGTCGCCTTCTGTATCGGTGGTGCGCACGGGCTCGGTGATGTCATCCGTCAGCGAGCGACCCGGCGCATCTCGTTGGCGCCCTGGACCCTTCCACATGAACTCGCGCGTCTCGTGCTTGCCGAACAGCTGTATCGTGCCGGAACCATGCTTCGCGGGGAGCCGTACCACAAATGACTGACTACGTCGATGCGGCTTCGGACATGACGACCGTCGCGCAGGACGCGCACGTCGGCGGGGAGTCGGCGTTGCATGTACGTACGGTGCCGCTCGGTGGCAGCCGGCTTTCCGTGGCACTGCAGTCCGTCGCGCAGCGGACAGGTGCATCCGGCGATGACGCTGCTGACAGCACGCAGCTGCCGCAGTGGTTGCTCGAGCGTCCTGGGACAGTGGACGGCTGGCGCGCGCGCGCGACTGATGTGCGCAGCAGACAGGGCACACCCGACTGGCACGTCGCACTCGCCCCGGCGTTCGCCGCCACCGGTGCAGCGGCGGGCCGATTGTCGCGTGCCGCCGCGCACGGCGTCGTGATCACGACCGGCCAGCAGCCAGGACTCTTCGGCGGCCCGGCGTACACGTGGACGAAGGCGATGAGCGCACTTGCGCTCGCGGATCGTCTCGAGGCAGCACTGGGCATTCCTGTGGCGCCGGTCTTCTGGGCCGCGACCGACGACGCGGACTGGGCGGAAGCGGCGGTGACGCACCTGCTGACGACCGACGGACTCCAGACGGTGCAGCTTCCCGGACCTGCCACGGATGGCGTCGCGATGATGGACGTCCCGCTCGGCGACGTCAGTGTCGCGCTCGCATCGCTGCGTGCCGCCTGCGGATCTGCAGCCTCCGCCAGCGTGCTCGACGAAGTGGAGTCGGCGTACGTGCCGCATGCGACGATAGGCGCCGCGTACCTCCAACTGCTACGCGCCCTGCTGGAACCGTTGGGCATCGCGGTGCTCGATGCATCACACGCCGCGACACGTGCGGCCGCGGATCCGTTTCTCCGGCGCGCGCTTGTTCGGGCGGCGGCCGTCGCGAATCGGCTGTCGGCGCGCAGCGAGGACATCCGCGCTGCCGGCTTTGCACCCCAGGTCGAAACCCTCGACAACCTCTCGCTGGTGTTCCGCACGAGTCTCGGGCGGGAAGGGCGCGGCATGGACCGCGTGCGCGAGCGGGTGCCCGTGGTGGATGCACCGCGTGTCGCACGCGAGGCGGAGCCGGGAACGCTGGGCGCCAACGTGCTGCTTCGGCCGGTGCTCGAGCGATGTCTTCTGCCGACGATCGCGTATGTGGCGGGTCCGGGGGAGTTCGCCTACTTCGCGCAGATCGGACCGATTGCGGAAGCGTTGGAGGCCGAAGCGTCACTGCCTGTTCCCCGGTGGGCGGGCGAGATCATCGAACCCCGCAGTGCACGCGTCCGTGAACGTCTTGGCATCACCGAGGCGATGCTGCGCGATCCTCATGAGGCGGAGACGTTCATCGCGCGAGTCGCCATGCCGGACGATGTACAGGATGCGCTGGAGCGCCTGCGGGTGACACTCGACGCGCAGATTCGCGCCGTAGGGAGTGCGGTCGACGGCGCGGACAGTCTCGTGCACCCTGCCGTAGTGGACGGATTGGGGCGTGACGTCACGCATCGCCTGGAGCGGTTCGAACGACGCGCGCTCGCGGCCGTGAAGCGCCGCGAGTCGACGCTGATGCGCGACGTCGCTCACGTCCGCGCAGCGTACCGGCCCATGGGTGCATCACCAGAGCGCGTCCTGAATCTCGTCCCGGTGCTCGCGCGGCACGGCACAGGCGTGTTCGCGCTGCTGCGTCGTGAGGCTGAGGCGCATGCAGATCGCTTGCTGCACGCCGCGGATGTCGCGACTGGTGCGCCGGCCGACGAATCAACGGCGACTGGATGACCAAGGAGTCTGCAGGGGGCCGCGCCGCGATGGTGGTCGGCGCTGGAATTCTGCTGAGTCGTCTAGTCGGGTTGGCGCGAGGGTTCGTCATCTCGGCATACTTTGGCGCAGGCGCCGAATCCGATGCTTACACCGCAGCGCTGAGAATTCCGAACACCCTTCGCAACCTGCTGGGTGAGGGTGCGATGTCGGCCTCTTTCGTGCCGGTGTATTCTCGCATGCTCGCGCAGGGCGAGGAACGCGCCTCGAGGGCACTCGCCGGGGCGGTGCTTGGCCTGCTCATGCTGCTGGTGTCCGGCCTCACGCTGCTCGGCATCGCGTTCGCTCCGGTGCTCACCGACGTTCTCGCAGACGGGTTCGCGCCTGCGCAGCAGGAGTTGATCACGAAGCTCGTGAGGATTCTCTTCCCGATGACCGCCGTGATGGTGCTCAGCGGCTGGTGCCTCGGCATCCAGAATTCGCACCGTCGCTTCTTCTGGTCGTATGCGAGTGCGGCGATGTGGTCGATCGCGCAGATCGCACTGCTGCTTGGATGGGGGAGCCGGGAGAGCAACCTGGTCACACTCGCAGAGTGGCTCGCGTGGGCGACGCTCGGCGGCGCGGTGCTGCAGGTGCTCGTGCAGCTGCCTGAGGTCATCAAGCTGGTCGGGCCAATCCGGCCGACGCTGCAGCGGAACGCCACGGGTGTGTCCGACGTGCTTCGGAATGTCGTGCCGGTGATGCTCGCGCTCGGCGTGGCGCAGATATCCGGGCTCATCGACCTGCAAATCGCGTCACACCTCAGCGAGGGGTCGACGACCCTCGTGTCCTATGCAAGTCTGGTCGCGCTTCTCCCGGTGGGGCTTTTTGGTGTGTCCATTGCCGCCTCGGCACTCCCGGATCTCGCACGGGACACCACCGGACGTTCCCTGGACGGACTCCGGGAACGACTGCGCGGCGGATGGCAACGCATCCTGTTCTACATCGTGCCGAGTGCGGTCGCGTGTATCGTGCTCGGCGACTACCTGATCGGTATCCTGTATCGTGTCGGCAAGTTCACCGCGGAGGATCAGCGCATCGGGCACTGGATCCTTGCGGGGTACGCGGTCGGAATGGTGAGCGTTGGGTCCGTGAAACTCATGTCATCGGCGTACTACGCGTTGCAGGACTATCGCACGCCACTCCGATCATCGATGCTGAGCGTCGTCGTGTCGGCCGCTGCCGCCGCCGGCCTGGCCTTCAACTTCCGAGAGTCGCCGCTCGCTGCGGCCGGCATCGCGCTCGGTGCGGCGCTCGGCTCGTACGTGAATCTCACGCTCTTGCTCGCCGGGCTGCGGAAGCGGCTTGGACCGCTGTATACGCCGGCGATGTGGCGCGGGACCCGCCGCATCGCGCTCGCCGCACTTGCGGCGGGCGCAGTCGGCTTCGGCTTGCATGTGTTGCAGGAGCGGCAGTGGCCGACGGTACATCCGCGCATCGTCGGTCCGCCCATTCTCGTCGCGTTCGGCGTGACGTATCTGCTGGTGGCATGGCTGCTGGGTTCTGCCGAGGCGTCGCGCTGGTTGCGGCTGAGGCCGCGCGCGGTCGACCGACCAGAGGCGAACGGGCGTACTCCCGCCTGAAGCGTCCTGATAGCTTGGGTGAGGAGCGATCATGACTACGGCCGACGAGTTCAACCAGCCTGAGGGCGGCACCAGCGACAGCAGCGGCGACAGCCAAGGTGAGCGCACGCCCGCGGCGCACGTCCCCCGCGAGCGCGAGCCGTTCCTCGTGCCGGGCGACGACTGGACAGAGCAGGCCATGGCGCGCGGCATGCCCGCCTCGATCGCCGTCAAGCTTCCGCACCTGCCGGAGTCACCGGGCGTGTACCTGTGGAAGGACGAGCAGGGGCAGGTGCTCTACGTCGGCAAGGCGAAGCGCCTGCGCTCCCGCGTGCGGAGCTACTGGGCGCAGGATCACCTGTCGAGCCCGAAGACGCGTGGGTTGATGCGCAAGACGCGCGATCTCGAGACCATCGTCGTGCCCAGCGAGTCGCACGCGCTCATCCTCGAGGCGACGCTGATCAAGGAGTACCACCCACGGTTCAACATCGCGCTGCGCGACGACAAGTCGTACCCGTACATCAAGGTCACGATACAGGAGCCGTTCCCCCGCGTCATCGTGACGCGCCGGCTGCAGGAGGACGGCGCGCGCTACTTCGGGCCGTACACCGACGTCGGGTCGATGCGTCGCGCGCTCAATGTGGTGAAACGCATCTTCACCGTGCGCTCGTGTCACTACGCGCTTCCGCGCGAGGCGCCCGATCGGCCCTGCCTCGACTACTCGATCAAGCGATGCCAGGCACCGTGTGTCGGCTATCAGTCGGTCGAGGACTACCGCGCCATGATCGACGAGGTGGTATGGTTCCTCGAGGGCCGCACGTCGGATGTCGTGCGCCGCGTGCGTGAGCGCATGATGGAGGCGGCCGAACGGCTGGACTACGAACGTGCGGGTGAGCTACGCGATGCGCTGCGCCACCTCGAGAAGATGGAAGAGCCCACGGTGGTCGTCGAAGTGGAAGGCGGTGACCGCGATGTCGTCGGCTACGCGCGCGATGGCGAAGATGCGTGCGTGGTGATCATGCGTGTACGTGGCGGCAAGCTGCTCTCGCGCGAGCACCGACTGGTCGAACACGCTGAAGGCGAGGAGGACGGCACCATACTCGGCGCCTGTCTCGCGCAGTGGTATCGTACCGCGGACGCCCGTGCGTCGGACCTGTACGTGCCGTTCGACTTCGAGGATCGCGAGACACTCGAGCAGTCGCTGCCTGGCACGCACGTCCGCGTACCGCAGCGCGGGCCACGTCGTGCACTCGTGGACCTCGCCGACAAGAACGCGCGCCACCTGCTGGAAGAGTTCAAGCTTGCGGCGCTCGAAGCCGACGAGCGCGCCGCCGACCCGGTGTACGAGCTGCAACGGGAGCTCGGCCTTCCGAAGCTTCCCCGGTCGTTCGTCACCTTCGACATCTCGCACGCGCAGGGCACCGATGTCGTGGCGAGCGCCGTGTGGTTCGAGAACGCGCGGCCCAAACGTTCCGAGTATCGCAAGTTCAAGATCCAGTCGTTCGAGGGCAACGACGACTTCCGCGCGATGAACGAGGTCGTCACGCGCTACTTCGCGCGTCGCCAGACGGAGGAGAAGCCGTTCCCGGATCTCGCCGTCATCGACGGTGGGAAAGGGCAGCTGAATGCGGCCCGCGAGGCCCTGGCGGCGATCGGCCTGACGAGCGTGAGTCTCATCAGCCTCGCGAAGCGGGAAGAGGAGATCTTTCTCCCCGGGCGCAGCGATTCGGTGCGGCTTCCGAAGCGTTCACCCGCACTCCGCATGCTGCAGCGCGCACGCGACGAGGCACACCGATTCGCCGTGACGTTCCAGCGGCAGAAGCGCGCAGCGCGTACCATCACGTCGGAACTGATGAAGATTCCGAAGGTCGGTCCGACCAAGCGGCGCGCACTGCTTACCGCATTCGGCAGCGTGCAGGGCGTGCGCGAAGCCAGCGTCGAGAACATCGCCGCACTGCCGGGCTTTGGGCCCGACACTGCGCGGCACATACTTCGTTCACTGGGCGTCGAAGTCCCCGACGCCGGGCTACCCGTTTCTACCGACCTCCAACCGACTCCCGATGGCGACGCAGGCCGCTCCGACTCCTGAGACCACCACGCGCGACGGCGCACCCTGGACGCTGTCCTGTTCCGCCTGCGGCACGACGGCTGCCATCGCCGGAGCATCGCTATGCGGCGCTTGCGGCCAGCCCCTCTTCGCGACGTATCCGGTCGTGCCGGCATCCACGCCGCTCGCGAACCGCTGGGACGCCTGGCGCTATTCGCCGTTCATGCCGTTGCTCGCCGGCGAGACGCCGGTCACGCTCGGTGAGGGCGTCACTCCGATGATCGAGTGTCCGGCGCTGGCGCGCGACGTGGGCGTGCGAAAGCTCTGGATCAAGGACGAGGGGCAGAACCCGACTGCATCGTTCAAGGCGCGGGGCATGAGCGCCGCAGTCACGCGACTGCGAGGGGCGGGTGTGCCGGGCATCGTCGTGCCCACGGCGGGAAACGCCGGCGCCGCGCTCGCAGCGTATGGCGCCGCCGCGGGGCTCGCCGTGCGGGTGTTCGCCCCTCGGACGACGCCCCGTCCGATCCTTGATACGATCGAGGCCATGGGTGCGACGCTCGTGCGCATCGATGGCCACATCGGTGACGCCGGAAAGCTCGCCATGGCGTATGCTGCCGAAACGGGATTCTTCAACGTGTCTACGCTGCGTGAGCCGTACCGCGTGGAGGGCATGAAGACGATGGGGTTCGAGGTGGCCGAACAGCTCGGGTGGCGTCTGCCGGACGTGATCGTGTATCCGACCGGCGGAGGGGAAGGAACGATCGGCATCTGGAAGGCCATCAACGAGCTGCTCGCGGGTGGCTGGCTTCCATCGGGGTCCGTGCAGCCGCGTTACCTCATTGCACAGGCCGCCGGGTGTGCCCCCATTGCGCGCGCCTTTGCTGCCGGCCAGGACCGCGCGGAGCCTTGGGTCGACCCGGTGACCCACGCCAGCGGCCTGCGCGTCCCATCGCCGCTCGGCGACCGATTGCTGCTGCGCGTGATGCGTGAGACCAACGGCCTGGCGGGCACCGCGACCGAGGACGCGATCCGGGCAGACACGCTGCGCATGGCCACGGCCACCGGCATCGACGCGGCGCCGGAGGGCGGTGCATCGCTCAGCGTTCTGCGCGACGCCGTCGCGGCGGGAAGCATTTCGCGCGATGCGGAAGTCGTGCTGTTCAACACGGGCGCGGGCGCGTCGTATCGAGCGTAGGTGACACAGGCAAACGCGTCGGCAATACCAGCGACACTGCCTGCGAAAGTTGATGTGGATGGTGGGCCGAAGTCCATGTAATTGATTGACTTCGCCCCGCAGGGTTCCTAGATTCCCTTAACTGTGCAGCCTGGTCTTTTGGGCTGCCGCCGAGTCTCACGGGGGAGGGCCGCTCTGGCCTCGTCCCCCGTTTTCGTATCGCACCGCAAGGGTGCTCGATCAGGTACTGACTGCGTTCATGGTTCGTGTCACACGCGTGCAGTCCGGAAGCATCGCCGACCAGATCGGCCTGTTGCCCGGCACCGAGCTCCTCACCGTCAACGGCCGACAGCTGGAGGACTTCCTGGATTGGGAGTTCCTGACTGCCGAAGAGTCGTTCGTAGTGAGCGCACGCCTGCCCGATGGGTCGGACGTCGAGTACGACATCGAACGCGTCGATGGTGAGCCGATGGGCATCGAGCTCGCGCCACCCACGGTTCGGCGGTGCGCGAATCGGTGCGAGTTCTGCTTCATCGAAGGTCTGCCGAAGGGGCTGCGCAAGCCGCTCTACATCCGCGACGACGATTACCGGCTCTCCTTCGCGTACGGCAACTTCGCCACGTTGTCGAACGTGAAGGAGAAGGACATCGCGCGCATTCTCGAGTACCGGCTGTCGCCGCTGTACGTGTCGGTGCACGCGACGCCCTGGGAAGCGCGCAAGGTGCTGCTGAACAACCCGCGCGTGCCGAACATCATCGAGCAGCTCACGCGGCTTGCCGAAGGCGGTATCCAGTTCCACGGGCAGATGGTCATCGTGCCGGACCTGAACGATGGCGCCGTCCTGGAGCAGTCGCTGTCCGACCTGTACGCGTTGGGGGATGCCGTTCTTTCGGTGGCCCTGGTTCCCGTCGGCGTGACGCAGTTCTCCCACCTGTACAACGGCTCGCCGATGGACGCTGCCCGCACCGGGGCCATCCTCGACGCCGTCGAGCGGTGGGAGGCGCGCGCACTCGAGGAGCGTGGCGAGCGCTGGGTGTACGGGTCCGATGAGCTGTACCTGCTGGCCGGTCGCGAGCTGCCCGACGTCGAGCATTACGGCGAGTTCTCGCAGATCGAGAACGGGGTGGGCGCCGTGACGTCGCTTCGTGCACGCGTGGCCGACGGGCTGTCGCAGCTGCCGCGGCTCGATGGTCGCCGCATCGGCATCGTGACCGGCGTGTCGATGGCGCCGCTCATGCCGGACCTGCTGGCCCAGCTGCATCAGGCGACCGGCGCGGACTTCGTGCTGCTGCCGACCGAGAATTCATTGTTCGGCCCCACCACCACCACCGCCGGCCTGCTGGTCGGCGCAGACATCAAACGGGTTCTTGACGGGCGAACCGATCTCGACCTCGCCCTCATTCCGGCGGAATGTATCAACGACGACGGCCTGTTTCTCGACGACGAGTCCTTCGTGGCGCTGCGTGAATCGCTGCCCATGCCGGTCTATCCTTCTTACGATTTCATTGATGCGCTGGTCCCGGAAGGTGACGCGGCGATGAGTACAGCCGCATGAGCCTCCCAGTCGTTGCCATCGTAGGACGCCCGAACGTGGGCAAGTCGCACCTCTTCAACCGGATCGTGGGCGAAGCCACCGCGATCGTGAGCGATGAAGCCGGCACCACGCGCGACCGTCATTTCGGCCAGGCCGACTGGGCGGGTCGCCATTTCTGGCTCGTCGACACGGGTGGGCTCATCGAGGACTCGAGCGTCCCGATGGACGTCGAGATCAAGAAGCAGGTGATGCAGGCGATCGAGGAAGCCGACCTGCTGCTGCTCGTCGTCGACGCCAAGGTCGGTGTGCATCCCAGCGATGCGCGGCTCGTCGACCTGCTGCGCAATTCCGAGAAGCCATGGATGCTCGTGGCGAACAAGATGGACCAGCCCGAGAACACCGACTGGTACGAGTTCTACACGCTCGGCGCCGGCGAAGTCTTCCCGGTCTCGGCGCAGAACGGCAAGGGTTCCGGCGACATGCTCGACGCGCTCGTGGAGCGCATCCCGGAGGCCCCGGAGCGCGTCGATGAAGCGGTCCGCATCGCCGTCGTCGGCCGTCCCAACGTCGGCAAGTCGTCGTTCGTCAACAAGCTGCTGGGTGAAGAGCGGCTGGTGGTGAGCGACGAGTCGGGGACGACGCGCGACGCGATCGATGCGCCGATGCGCTATCACGACAAGGATCTCATCTTCGTCGACACGGCCGGCCTGCGCCGCCAGTCGAAGGTCGACGAGGGTGTCGAGTTCTACGCGACGCTGCGCACCCGTCGCGCGATCGATTCGTCGGACGTGTGCATCCTGATGATCGATGCCACGGAAGGCCTGCAGAATCAGGATCTCAAGATCGCGACGCTCGCGTGGGAAGCGGGACGGGGCCTCGTGTTCGTGATCAACAAGTGGGACCTGTACGCCGACAAGAACGACAAGAGCACGGAGAAGTTCAGGAAGGAGGCGGTCGAGAAGGCGCCGTATCTCGCCTACATCCCGTTCCTGTTCACTTCGGCCAAGACCGGCATGCGTGTGAACAAGGTGCTGGACGTCGTGCTGGAAGTGCAGGAGCAGCGGACGCGCCGCATTCCAACGTCCCAGGTGAACGAGGCACTCGCCGAGCTGCTCGCGCGACTGCAGCCGCCACAGGCAGCGGGGCGTGAGGTGAAGCTCAATTACGCGACGCAGGTGGAAGTCGAACCACCGACGTTCGCGTTCTTCGGCAATCATCCGGAGTTGATCCCGGAGAACTACCTGCGCTACCTGCACAACGGCCTGCGGCTCAAGTGGGGCTTCACCGGCTCGCCCGTGCGCATTCTTATGCGCCGCAAGAGCGCGCCGCAGTGACCGCTGCCGCAGCGATGCCGTTCGTTGCGCTCGTACTGGCCTATGTCATCGGGTCGATCCCGACAGCGTACCTGGTCGGACGTGGGTACGGTATCGACCTGCGCACTGTCGGATCCGGCAATCTCGGAGCGACGAACGTCTTTCGTACACTCGGCTGGAAGGCCGGATTGTTCGTCTACGTCGTCGACCTGCTGAAAGGCGCGCTGCCGGTGCTCTTTCTGCCGGGGGTTGCCGGCGTCCCCACCGGATGGCCATGGGGCGTGGCGTTCGGCGTCCTGGCGATTGCGGGGCATGTGAAGCCCATTTTCCTGATGGGCAAGGGCGGCGGCAAGGGTGTGGCAACGGCGAGCGGCGTTTTCCTCGCGCTCGCTCCGATCCCGTTCGTCGCGGCATTCACGGCCTTCGTCATCACCGTGTTCCTCACGAAGTACGTGTCGCTTGGCTCGCTGATCGGTGCGGTGGTATTGCCGGTCGCGCTGTTCCTGCAGACACGCGCGCTGTCGCCACTGCTGCTCGTCAGTGTGGCCGTGTGCGCATTCGTGTTCTGGACGCATCGCGAGAACATCGCGCGTTTGCGACAGGGCAATGAGCGTCGCGTTGGCAAGCCGACCGGGGAGCGCGCGTGAGCAGCAGCGGTGTTCGATCCGATGATGTCGACGCGGCGGTGGCGGCCGCCCGCAACGTGCAGACCTGCGCAGTGATCGGTGGCGGCGCATGGGGCACCGCGATCGCCGACCGTCTGGTGCGCAACGGCCATCAGGTGACACTGTGGGCGCGCGAGCAGGACGTCGTCGATGCCGTGACGGCGCGGCAGGAGAACACGCGCTTCCTGCCGGGTATCTCCCTCGCACGCGGCCTGCGCGCCACGACGAGTACCGAAGACGCGCTGCGCGACGCCGGTCTCGTGATCTATGCCGCGCCTTCACACGTATTGCGCCCCGTGGTAGCGGCGGGACGTGCGTACCTCGCGCCGCACGCCGTACTGGCCGTGGCGACGAAAGGCATCGAGCGCGAATCACTGGCGCTGATGACGGACGTGGTCAGCGAGGAAGCGCCCGGGCACCACGTTGCGGCGATCAGCGGTCCGAGCTTCGCCGCCGAGGTGGCGACCGGCCAGCCGACGGCGGTGGTGGCCGCATGTGCGAACGAGGACGCGGCTTCGCAGCTGCAGCGTGCGATGAGCGCGCGCGTGTTCCGAGTCTACACATCCGACGACGTCACCGGTGTCGAACTGGGCGGCGCCATCAAGAACGTGATGGCCGTTGCGACCGGCATCCTCGATGGGCTCGGACTGGGGTACAATCCGCGCGCGGCGCTGATGACGCGCGGTCTCGCGGAGATGACCCGGCTCGGTGTGGCGCTCGGCGCGCGCGCCGAGACGTTCGCGGGACTCGCCGGTCTCGGCGATCTCGTGTTGACATGTACGGGTGCGCTCTCGCGCAATCGCGCCGTCGGTGTGGCGATCGGGCAGGGACAGTCGCTCGAGCAGGCGCTGGCGGGCAAGGACAGCGTGGCGGAGGGTGTACTAAACGCGCAGAGCGCGAAGGCACTGTCCGATCGGGCCGGCGTGGAGATGCCGATCATCGATGCCACATACCGCATCCTGTTCGAAGGCCACGCGCCGCGCGAAGCCATCGATGCACTGATGGCGCGTGAGCTTCGCGCAGAGCGCGACTGATGAGGAATTCGAGGATGATTGCGTGCTGAAGGGCGAACCGGTACAGGAGTTTTATTCGATCGGTGAGGTGTGTTCGCTCACCGATCTCAAGCCGCACGTGCTTCGCTATTGGGAGAGCCAGTTCAAGCTGCTCAATCCCGCGAAGAACCGCAGCGGCAACCGCGTGTATGCGCGGCGCGAGGTCGAGCTCATCCTGCTGGTGAAGCACCTTCTGTACACCGAGAAATACACGATCGACGGAGCGCGACAGAAGCTCGATGAACACCGCAAGGGCGGTTCGCTGCGCCCAGCCGCACGTGCCGCGCTCGAAGTCCAGGCGATCGAAGCGCTCGAACGCGATCTGCTGGAACTGCAGACATTGCTCGACATTCAGGGATCAGATGCGAATTCTTCTCAGTAACGACGACGGGGTGCTGGCTTCCGGCCTTGCCGTGCTCGAACGTGCGTGTGCTCCACTTGGCGAGCTGCACGTGGTTGCACCCGATCGTGAGCAGAGTGCGACCAGTCATTCGTTGACGCTGCATCACCCGCTGCGTCCGGTGAAGCTCGGCGAGCGCCGGTGGCAGGTCGACGGCACACCGACGGACTGCGTGCTGCTGGCGTGCAACGCGCTGCTGCCGAGCCGGCCCGATTTCGTGATCAGCGGCATCAATCATGGACCGAACATGGGCGAGGACGTGCTGTATTCGGGCACGGTCGCGGCTGCCATGGAAGGCCTGGCGCTCGGCATTCCGAGTATCGCCGTCTCGTTCGCGGGCCGGGTACTGCAGAGTGACGATCTGCTGGACGCTCAGGTGGAGCCGTTGCGAGCGTTGCTGCAACGGCTCATGTCGCTGCCGACGTTTCCGGCCGACACGCTCCTCAACGTCAACCTGCCGGCCGTGCCAGCCAGCGAGGTGAAGGGTGTGCGGCTCACACGTCTCGGGCGCCGCGTCTTCAGCGACAGCATCGCCCGCATGAAGGATCCGTGGGGGCGCGAGATTCTCTGGATCGGCGGCGGCTCCGTGGAATGGAGCGGACCGGAGGACTCCGACTTTCGTGCCGTGCACGACGGCTACATCTCGGTCACGCCCTTGCATCTCGATCTCACGCATCGCGACATCCTCAACTCGGCGACGGACTGGTGGCAGGAAACGTAGAGCCGGAGTTTCGCGGCGTTCGCCGGCGTCTCGTCGAATCCCTGCAGGACAAGGGCATTCGCGACCTCGCCGTGCTGCGGGCGATTGACCAGGTGCCACGGCACCTGTTCGTGCCGCCCGACGTGCGCCATCGCGCGTACGAGGACTCGGCGTTGCCGATCGGTAGCGGGCAAACGATCTCGCAGCCGTACGTGCACGCGCGCGCGATCGAGCAGCTCATGCTGACGGGGCGCGAGAAGGTGCTGGAGATCGGCACGGGGTCGGCGTACCAGACGGCGCTCCTGTCACAGCTCGCCGATCAGGTATTCTCGATCGAGCGGTACGCCGGGCTGCTCGATCGTGCGCGTACGCTGCTCTCGCAGGCGCAGGTGCGAAACGTTTCTGTCTCGCTCGGTGACGGCACGCTGGGCTGGCGCGAGTACGCGCCCTACGATGCGATCGTGGTCAGCGCTGGAGCGCCTCATGTACCGCCGGCGCTCGAGTCGCAGCTGGCGGAAGGCGGCCGGCTGCTGATTCCAATCGGAGACCGTGACGAGCAGATGCTCACGCTCTTCATCAAGCGGGGCGAGCGCATGGAGCGCCGTGACATCGTACCTGTCCGCTTCGTCCCGTTGATTGGGGCCGGTGGCTGGCCCGCATAACCCGGTTCGACGAGCGGCGCACGGTGCGTGGCGGCGTCCGCCGATGCATCTTCGTCGCGAGCGCTCATGACCATGCAGCCGATGTCGACTCCTGAGGCAACCCGCATGACCAAACCGCCGTACGCCGGCCCCGCAGCGCCCGCTTCAAGAGAGACGGACGGACTCGTTGCAGCGCATGCGCGCGCGCCGTACGTGCCGCAGCCGTGGCGAAGCCGGCCCGAGCAGGCTCGGCCGGAAAGCAGCGAGCGTGCATTCGCAACAGCGCCGATGATGCCGCTCGCGCATTCGATGGACACGCAGGCCGCGACGCCCGTCCTGGGATCAGAGTACAGCAGCGCAGCGGAGGACGGATCCGCGCAGGACAGATCTGCGCAGGACAGATCTGCGCAGGCAACGTCCGCGCACGACGCATCGGCGTTCTACACACCGCCGTTCCTCGATTCGCTGCCGCCGATCAGCGAATTCCTGCACTCGCGCGAGCTCGATGCAGTGGATGCAGCGATGGATGCAAGCGTTGCCGGCGATACAGGCGCGGGAGTGGATCCCGGCGAGGCAGAAGACGCTCCATATACGGCGCCAGCCGAGTTGCGACGGCCTGACGACTGGCCGTTCTCGGATGCAGGGGCGGAGACGACGGAGCTGAGTGCGGAGTTCCG
The DNA here is from genome assembly GCA_040387895.1 of Gemmatimonadota bacterium. Taxonomy (GTDB): domain Bacteria; phylum Gemmatimonadota; class Gemmatimonadetes; order Gemmatimonadales; family Gemmatimonadaceae; genus Gemmatimonas. The sequence continues at coordinate 47,705 of JAZKCW010000031.1, read as the reverse complement.
CGCCAGCAGCCATGAGCAGCTGTTCGCTGACGTGCCGGAGCCGTCGCCGCTTCCGATGTGGAACGACGATGACCTGATGGACATCATGCCTCCGCCGGAGGCGGCCCGACCCGCCGAGGAGTCGCCGCACTGGACGCTGACGGCCGCCGACGCGTCGATCGAGGCGTCGCTGCAGGGCTCGAACAGCGAGTCGGCGGCGCGCGCGCTGGAGACGCTCGCGGCACGGGTGCGCAGCGGTGAGCTTCGTGTCGAGGGCTATGCACCTGAACTCGGTGACGCCGCTGCCTTGGCGGCAGCGCTGGCGGCCCTCCTGGGCATTCGTCGCTGACGCTGCACCGGAGATACCGCGTCGACGGACGGGTACAGGGTGTAGGCTTTCGATGGTTCGTGCAGCAACAGGCACGGGCGCTCGATCTCGCGGGCCGCGTCCGCAACGCGGCGGACGGCAGCGTCATCGTCGATGTCTCGGGAACCGCCGATGCAGTCGCCAAGCTTGAAGCGGTGATGGCCGTCGGTCCGCGCGGCGCGGTCGTGGACAGGGTGACGGTGCTGCTCGACGGCGCTGCCGCGAGCAGGGAAGTGGGCGAGTTCCCGTTGCCCTTCGTCATCGACCGCTGACGACCCTCAGCGTCGGTGAGATTCGCAGGCATCCTTCACTCTTCACCGGCAACGCATGCAGATCGTCGACGTTGCAGCGCGAGTTCGCAGTTCGGTGCGCGACATCCCCGACTTCCCGCTGCCCGGAATCCTGTTCAAGGACATCACGCCCGTGCTGTCCGACGTCAGGTTGCTGCGGGACGTGATCGGCGCGATGGCGGCACCGTTCGCGACGACCGGCATCACGCACGTCGTCGGAATCGAAAGTCGTGGATTCCTGTTCGGCGTGCCGATCGCGCTGGAGCTGGGCTGCGCGTTCGTGCCGGCTCGCAAGCCTGGCAAGCTGCCCTATGTGACCGTGCGGGAGAGCTACGCGCTCGAGTATCGCGCCGACGTGCTGGAGATGCACAGCGACGCGCTCTCGATCAGCGAAAGCGGTGATGTCGCGAAGGTTCTGATCGTCGACGATGTACTGGCGACGGGTGGAACCGCGAGCGCTGCAGCTCGGCTCGTGTCGCAGCTCGGTGGTCGCGTGGTGGGCATCTCGGTGCTCATCGAACTCGCATTTCTCGAAGGACGAGCGGCGGTCGACTCACAGCCGGTGCATTCCGTCGTGGCCTACTGACGAGGCGGCAATCGAATGGTGCCACGTCGCACTCTGCAGGGCGGAGAAGCATTCCACCTGGCCAGAGCCGCGCGCGCCTTCTCCATCGATTCCCTCGCCTGGCGGCACATCTCGTCCCACTGTTCGCGCAGGGCGCGATCCATCTCGGCCGCCTTCAACTTTTCCCACTCGTCGCCACCGAAGTCCGCCTCGGGTGCCTCTTCGAAGTCGTCCATCATCAAGTGCCCCCGAGAGGATTCGAACCTCCGGCCAACAGTTTAGGAAACTGCTGCTCTATCCAACTGAGCTACGGGGGCGAAACTCCGAACGCGGTCCAGCTCGACACCGCAACCGCGGTGCGTCACCCTCGACTGGCGGCCGCCAGCAGGGAAGTATGGAAAACGACGCCTGACGGTGCAAGCGTTCTCCATTCGCTCCGCGACTGCTCCCGCAGCGCGCCTGCCGGCTGAATCTGCAGCACTGGCCTCGCTGGCAGGTACGACGCGCACGGTGCGACCGCCGCGAGGCCCTCGGCAACTTCGACGATCGTCGTACGAAGCAGTCCTGTCGGAGCCACCGCGCGGATCGCCGCGTCGATGACAGCGTGAGCGATTCAGGATCGATGGTGCTCTCGAGTGCCCACAACCGCGTTTCGAGGGGCTCGTCTTGTCCGCGCACCCAGACTCGCGCACGTCGGTCGGCGTGCATGTCGTACTGCCGTGCATGACCGATGTCCGGAGCCACGGTCGCGCTGCCGTCGTTGATCAGCATGTTCCGGCCAACGGCTCCTCCGGCAGGGAACGACCGTTTCGCCAGCGACACGCCGTCGACATCAGGCGCACCACGCCGCTCGGACGCGACGATCAATCCATCCTCCGTCATGCGGCGAAGCGCACGATAGTTCGTGCCGACGTCAGGCGCCCGGACGAGCCCACGCTCGACGGCGTCCTGGGTTGCGTCGCGCCAATAGGCAGCGGCAAGATGGGGAAGGTCCATCCGCAGCGGTATTCGCCCGAACCGCGCCGGCCGGGGCGGAGCCGAAGGCGTCGATCCGAACTCATCAAAAAGATCCCGGGCAGTCGTCGCTGGCCCGCAATTGCATTAAGTTGTCGGGCTATACACGCCCACGTCGCCCCGCACCGGACGGCGAGTGTCCAACATTTTCGCAGGCTTCCGCATGGCGCAGGCAACTCGCACGACGGCCCAGACCGCCGGC
>JAZKCW010000031.1:0-45188 GCA_040387895.1 Gemmatimonadota bacterium | reverse complement strand
TTTCGCAGGCTTCCGCATGGCGCAGGCAACTCGCACGACGGCCCAGACCGCCGGCCTCTCCGACGATCCGCTCGAGAACGCCGCGGATTGGTTCACGGTCAATCGCAAGCTCATCGCGATCGTGCTGACCTCCGTTGCCGCCGTGGCAGCGCTGATCGTTGTGTTCCGCTACATGGAGGCGTCCAAGCGGGAGAAGGCGTCGACCGCGCTCTATCAGGCGCAGGCGCCGCTGTCCCAAGGGAACAGCGCGGCAGCCGAGACCCAGCTCCAGCGCGTGGTGTCGAACTATGGCGGCACGAGCTCAGGGCAGCAGGCGGCGCTCATCCTGGCGCAGCTCCGCTACGATGCCGGGAAGCATGCCGAAGGCATCGCCGGCCTCGAGAGTTCGCTCGGGTCGGCCAGTGACGAGTTCAAGCCAGCGTTCGAATCGCTGATCGCCATGGGCTATGAGGCGCAGGGCAAGTACGCCGAAGCGGCCGACCATTATGGAAAGGCTGCCGCGTCGGCCAAGTTCGACGGCGAAAAGGCGCAGTTCGAGGCGTCGCAGGCGCGGCACCTGATGCAGGCCGGCAAGCTCGAGGAAGCCCGGAAGATCTGGGAAAAGTACGCCCAGCGTGAGGATCAGCCGCTGTTCCAGGAAGCTCGGGTTCGCCTTGGAGAAATCGCGGGCGCCGCAAAGTAGGCTATGCTGCTGGTCGGCTGAGGACTGAGGGCCCGGACCTTGTCCGGGCCTTTTGCACGTCCGGGAGCGGCAGTTCGACGCCGCACCGAAGCACACCAAGACACCCACGTCGATCACCACGTCGATACTTACGACGAGGGTTTCACGATCCCGTTGCTAGTGTCCAGTCCGCTACGGACCTCTGAGTGCGCACACTGACTCACCGGGCCTGGGAGCACCGGTTTGATTTCAAATGTGGTAGGCGCCTTGGCCACCTGAGCTGTGAGAGAGCATTGCTCTCGCGCTATCTAGACAGGATCGGGCCCGACGTTCGAACTCGACAGTTGGACGGCATCACGCACGCAGCAGGACGTCAGTACATGAGGGAATAAACAAGTAGCTATGCGCATAATACATGTTATGTAAACCTATGCCTGTGGGAAACTGTGGGAAAAGGTGGATGACTTGTCCACGGCTGCTTGAGGTCGCAATACCCAACCAACTGCCCCCAATACACTTAGGCTTGTTGGGTCCGCCAGCAAAGCGCGCTGGGCTCGCGGCCGTGCGCGCTTTACCACAGCTGTGCACAGGCTGGAGCGTGCTGGGCTCAGGAAGGCTCGAGGTCGCCGACTTCGCCGCGAAAAACCACGCGACCCTCGCCGCGCAACGACGGCAACCAGGAGCCTGAGGCGTGCTCCGGGCGGCTCAGACGAACAGCAACGGCGAGTCCGGAGCGTGTAATGAGCCCGACGGGACTGCTGGTCAGACCCCATGCAACAAGCAGGATTGCCGTCGCGATCGCCCCCGTTCCGCACGCGAGGGTCTCGCCTTCGACACCACGTTCGAACGTGCGATAATGCCAGTTGCCGGACGGCCCCGGTGCCACCCAGTTCACATTTGCCCCTGCCGGGCCGGACGCAGGATGCCGACGTAATCCCGGACCCCGGGAGGTCAGTTCAACCCGGTCGACGTCGTCACAGAGGATCACCAGGTGAGGAATTCCAGCCTGCACAAAGCCGATCCGGGACTCTCCCTCGGCCAACCCGATTGGCATCTCCGGCCGAACGTCGTGAACGGGCTGGAGGTCGATCTCCGGCTCACCGGCGGCCAGGCGGCTCTGGATGAGGCCTGCGGGAGTCATCAAGGACATTCGGTGCTCATGCCCCAAGCCGATCTCGACCGCAAGCCGGGTCGAGCACAGCGTGGCGTTTCCGCACAGGTCGGCCGGCGACCCGTCGCTGTTGAAGTAATGGATCGTGGCGTCGCCGGCCTCGGAACTCCTGTCACCGGGTTCCAGCACGACCACGCCGTCTGCCCCGATCCCATTGTGACGGTTACAGATGGCGGCCACGACCTCTTTCGTCCTCACAACCTCACGCGACACGGCACGCCCGTCGAAGAACACGAAGTCGTTACCCGATCCGGTCATCTTCACGAATCGCACGCCGCGCAGGCTCTGCAGCATCCCGCTGATCTCGTCCATGGATCCAGGCGATAAGGTACTTGAGGAGACGGGCAGCAAATGCTTATCGAGTAACCATTTGACGGCTCGCACGCGGCAGGTGTGTCACCCTGCTGTCATGCCAATCCGCGCATGCCCCACCAGCGAAGGCGCCATACCATCCAGATGGCCTCCTGCACAATCCCCTTGGACATCTTCGACTCACCCTCGGTCCGGTCGTGAAAGACGATCGGAATCTCCGCGATCCGGAAGCCACGCTTCCAGGCCCGAAAGCTCATTTCGATCTGAAACGCATACCCGTTCGACCGCACCTTATCGAGCGGAATGGCCTCGAGCACTTCCCTGCGGAAACACTTGAACCCGCCTGTGGCATCGCCGAGGTGCAGGCCGGTAACGGCTCGGGCGTAGATGTTGGCACCATATGAGAGCATCAGCCTGGTCATCGGCCAGTTGACGACGGTCACCTTGCCCTCGCGGTAGCGGGAGCCGAGCACCATGTCCGCATCGCGGATCGCCGCCAGAAACTCCGGAAGGTGCGCCGGGTCGTGGGAGAAGTCGGCGTCCATCTCGAAGATGTAGGCGTACTCGCGCTCGAGCGCCCAGCGGAAGCCGGCGAGGTACGCCCGGCCGAGTCCCTCCTTGGCCGTCCGGTGCATCACATGCACACGAGGCTCGGCCGCAGCCAAGCCGTCTGCCAGCTTGCCCGTCCCGTCCGGCGAGTTGTCGTCGACCACAAGCACCTCGAGCCGCGGATCCTGGGCGAGGATGAGCGGAACGATGCGCGTGACGTTCTCGCTCTCGTTGTACGTGGGTACGATGACGAGCCCGCGCTCGCCGAAGGTCAGATTCCCGCGCGGTGGCGTTGCCTGCCGCGTCATGCCGCAGCTCCCGCCGGCTGGAGGGGCCGGGTACGCCGGTCCAGGAGCGCGCCGACGAGGAGCCAAAGGAAGGCTGCAACGGCCGCGAGTATGGTGATGATGCCTCCAGTGCGAACCTTAGCGCTCCTGAAACGGAGCTGCACCTCGCGGGCTCCCGCCGGCAACTCCACGCCGATCAGTGTGAAGTTCGCGCGACCAACGGCGGCCGGCTTTCCGTCCACCATCGCACTCCAGCCCGGATAAAAATTCTCGGAGACTACGAGCGCGCTGGCGGCTGGCGCCGACCCGCGCAACGTCAGGTCGATTGCGCCGGCATCGTAGCGGCCGATGTCGACACCGAACTCGACCGCCGGCGGCAGTGGCGAGTTCACCGGCTTGGCCGCGACGTTGGCACTGCTGTCGAAGATTGCCACCCGCTTCACGTCGAACAGCGGATTCAGCAGAGTCGCCCGCGTCGTCGCATCGCCGAGCTTCACCACCAACGGCGCGACCCACGCCGCAGGATGCTCGCCCGGCAGCTCGTACAGGTAGGTCATCGTTCCGGCGGCGTTTCTCACTGGTCCTGCCACGAGCTTGGCACCCTGAAATGGACTCTGCGGTGTGTTGGTATAGAAGAATCGCGCATTCGTGAGTGACCAGAAGTTGGGGTTGGCCACTGACTGCATCCCTTCCGCCTTGCCATACAGCTCCTGATAGCGCCCGAGCTCGTTACCATGATACCCAAGTACACCACGAATCTCATGGTGCATGAGCGCATCTCCCATGATGAATGGATCATGGCCCGCCATGTTGTCGCTGAGCGGAAGCGCGATCACTCTTGCCGGCTGGGGCTGCTCCTTCAGGAACCGGACAATCTCATCGTCGGCGAAAATCGTATCGGCCCGCGGAGAGAATCTCCAGTAATGCCGCTCCACCGACCATAGATCCAGGGCAACCAGCGCCGCGAGTGCCCAGCCCGCCCAGCGGGGCGAGATGCGCTCACGGGCGACGCCCAACATGACGCCCACCGCCGCCATCACGAACGCTGCGGAACGCCAGGCGCCGGCGGTCACGCTACCGGCATTCGCGAGAATCAGGTCAGCCCGCTCGTCGCCCATGAGCGACATGCCGATGTTCGTGAAGCCGCCGCCTGTGGTGAGGACAGCCATCAGGAGTGCGAACATCGCCCAGGCCGATGCGTACCGCACGCTGGTGCGACCAGCGAGCACACGCTCGGCGCCGAATGCCGCGAGTACCGCCGTGCTGAACGCGAACACGTACAGGATCGTGCTCGGCGCGCGGAAATATTTCGAACCGGGCACTACCTCGTAGACGAGCCGGTAGAACGGAGTGCCGCCGCCCCACGCCCAGAGCAGCGACACCACGAGAGTGCCGAGCCAGAACCAGGCATGCGGACGGTGCCGGTTCACGAGGCCCCCGCCGAATGCGAACAGCGCGAGCACCAGCGCGACGACGCCGGCATACTCGCTATGGAAGTGAATGCCGTTGCGACCCCAGTATTGCTCGAGAATTCCGGAGAACTGCGGCAGGTACAGGTTGATCGTCTCCTCGAGCGGAAAGGAGAAGCTCGTCGCGTAGTCGTATCCCTTGCCACCAGAACGAGGCGACCACGGGACGTACTCCATGACGGGCAGGTACTGCACGGCACCGATGGCTCCACCCAGCAGCACGGCCAGGAGCGCGACGCCGAGGCGTGAGAAGCGCGCGATGCCCCCCTTCCCTGCCTGACTGCGCTCGCTGCCGGGGGCCGGCGCCGGAGCGACCGTGCGTCCGGCATCGAGTGCGTATGGGCGCAGCGTGATGAAGAGCGCGTAGGCCCCGCAGGCCAGCAGCATGTACTGCAGCAACTGGGGATGCGGCGACAGCACCGCGAGTCCCACCACGATGGCGAGTCCTCCCCACGCACTCCGGCGTCCGTCGCGAATGCCGCGCACGAGTGCCCAGAGGGCCGCGGGCAGCAAGGCACTGACGAAAAGCTTGCTGTCGTGTCCGGGCGATGGATAGGACGCGACGGCGCCACTCAACAGATAGGCGACTCCGCCGATGATGGCGGCCTGGAACCGCACGCCAGACGCGCGCAGGAATCCGAAGGTGAAGTAGCCGGCAAGTACGGTGTGAATGATGAAGCCCCACGTCATGGCGATGTCCGTGGGCAGCATCATTCGCAGCAGGAACGTCGGGTAGAAGATGTCGCCGTGCATGGCGGCGACGTACGGCATGCCGCCGAACTGGAAGGGGTTCCATGTCGGGAATCCATTCCCCTCGCGCAGCGATCGTGCGGCGAACTCCCGAAACGAATAGCCGGCGATGTACTGGTCGGAATTCGGGTTCACGAGAAACGCGCCGCCGAGTGCGGGCCACGCGAGCAGCATCGTGGCGAGCAGGCAGACCGCGGCAGCAATCGACTTCGGCATTCGCGGCGACGAATCCGTCACCGTAACCGCGGGGCGGCGGTCAGCGTCGGAACGAGCCATGAAAAAGCAATGCAGTCACGGGGACGGAGGGAGCGGCGGGCGGCGGGAATCAGGGCTGGAAACGAGGCGCGAGCTGAACAGCAGCGAGACAAGCCCGGGCGCGATTTCGAGGATCGTGATCCACACGCGCGATGCGAGCGCGAGCACGGTGGCTTCCGGGAGTGTGCCCATGCCGAGTGCGACCAGCACAGTCGCGAGCACCGCCTCCCGCACCACCACGCCGCCGGGCGCCAGAATGAACAGGTATCCGGCCAGATACGAAGCCGTATAAACTGTGATGAACGCGTCAGCCGCGCCAGCGACCTGCGGCGTCACCCCGCGTGAGAAGGCAGCGAAGGCGAGACCATATGCGATCCAGGACAGCGCATTCACGGCGGTGACTGACCAGAGTCTGGTCGCCGACAGATGGCGGTCCACCGGGGCAAGGCCGCGGCGCGCGGTATACCAGCGCACTGCAGGCGGAAGCAATCTTGGAAGCAGCACGACGCCGATGACGAAGCACACGGCGCCGACCATCGCGCCCCATTGCATGCTCCAGTGCAGCGCATCCAGCGCGCGCGTGCCGGAGAGCGCCACGATGCCGAAACCCGCGCCGATGTTGAGGAGGGTGCCCATGATCGCGGCACTCGTCGCAGCCGCCCCAGATACACCCTCGCGCCCAGCCAGCATCTTGAGCGCGATGATGGACCACACTTTTCCGGGGAGGTATTTGCCGAAGTTGGAGATGCTCCAGATCCGCGCACTGGTCCAGTACGGCGGCGCCTCATCCCACCCGTCAAGAAGCGTCCGCCAGCATTGCACGAGTGCCGCATGCGTAAGCAGCACCATGACGCTGGCGAGCAATATCCACGGCCAGTCGAGCGTGATACCAGCGGCCACCGCGCGCGTTTGTTCCCAATCCCGCGCGAGTGCGCGCCCGGCAAGCCCGAGCGCCAGAGCCAACACGCCGAGTTGAAGTGCAGTCCGCCAGCGCGGGACACGCGACGTGTCGTTCAACCGTACATCGCTCACGTGTCCGTCGCTTCGCGATATCGCTTCAGATATCGATCGGCCACTTCGGTCGGCGAGAAGTGTGCGAGCATCGCTTCACGGGCGCGCACGCCGTCCTTGCGCGCCATGCCGGGATCGTCGAGCAGGCGTGCCAGTGCATTGGCAAATGCCAGCGAGTCCCCCGGTGTGACCAGCGTACCGCCGGCATCGATACGCACGACATCCGGAAGGCCCCCGGATGCGAACGCGACGACCGGTGTCTCGCACAGCTGCGACTCGACGGCGACGAGTCCCAACCCTTCTTCCGTGGACGGCATGGCCACCACTTGTGCTCCCTGGTAGCGCGGCACCAGCTCAGGCTGTGGCAGCGCGCCATGCCAGCGCACGCGGTGCGAGAGACCAAGCGCATCGGCGCGCGCGCGCAACGTCGCAGCATCCGGCCCGTCGCCGACGACATCGAGTGTCGCGCTGCGAAGTACGGGTTGTGCCAGTGCATCGAGCAGTCGCGCGAGTCCCTTCTGTGCGTTCAGTCGGCCGACGAAGAGCACACCCTCGCGTGTCGCAGTTGCGGTGGGTGGCACGAAGTGTTGCGTGTCGACGGGCATCGGCTCGACAGCGATGCGCATACCGGGTGCGATGCGCGAGGCCACATCGGCGAGCCAGGACGACACGGCGGTTCGCACTGCAGCGCCTGAAAGAACTGCGCGCATCACCCGTTGCGCGGCGGGCTTCGTGGCGGACAGTCGCACGTCGGAGCCGTGCATCGTGATCACGACGGGCGGATCACCAGCCCGCCGGAATCGCCACAATGCCAGGCCAGCCGGAAACCACCAGTGGGCATGCACGATGTCGTATGGCGACCCGGCGCGACGCGCCGCGTCGAGTCGCGCGCGCGTTGCACCCCGCAGCGCGCGCAGCAGGCCGACGAGTGCGAGCTTGCCACTCCATGACGCATTGACCGATTCAGCCATCGTCCCGCGATATGCCAGTGTCATGTTGGCATCGCTCGCATAGCGTACCCGCTCGATGCGCACACCCTCGATCGAGCCCTCGCTCGCGAGTCCCGGCTCTGCCGGAGCGATCACGGTAACCGTGGCTCCCTGGGCCTGAAGCGCGACAGCGAGTCGCAGCACGAACGACCCCGCCGCGTCGCCCTCGAAGCGCGGCACATTGTGGGTGACGAACAGGACGCGAGAGGCAGGCCGCGTCTTCAGAGGCGCGTCGGCTTACGCGTCATCCTGTCTCGCATGCAGCGATGCGGACACATCCTCGAGTTCACGTCGAAGCTCCCGCAGTTCGGCGCGCTGCTGCGCGATGAGCTCTCCCATCAATCCACTGGCGAAGAAGATGGAACCCAGCACGAGGCACGTCTGGATGAGGGTCCAGACCCAGCCCTTGCCCTCGCCGGTGAGAAAGAGCCATGCAAGCGCGCTGACGCCAGCGAGCACGCCGAGCGCGAACAGCGCGGCGCCCAGCATGCCGAAAGCGAGCAAAGGCTTCGCACCGAAGCGGAGTTCGAACCACACGGCGAGCATGTCGAGCACACCGACGGGAATGCGCGACAGCCCGAACTTGCTCTTGCCGGCGTGCCTCGGGTACAACGGCACGGGCACCTCGGTGACTGTGTAGCCCTGCGCCGCGGCCAGCACGATCATGTACCGGTGAAAGTCCGGGCGCATGGGCAGGTTCGCCATGATCTCGCGTCGGTACGCCTTCACGTTGTTGAGGTCGCGCACCGGAATGTCGAACAGTGCGCGACTCATCCCGTTGTAGACCTTTGACACGAACGCCTTCTCGTACTTCCCCTGCTTGTATCCCGTCACCATGTCCGACTCGCCCGCCATGATGGGCCCTACGAGTCGGGGAATATCTTCGGGCTTGAACTGCAGGTCGGCTGGATAGAACACCAGCACGTCGCCGCGTGCGTTCAGGTAGCCTGTCCGCAATGCCTCCGCGATGCCGCGCTGCGCGCGATGCCGCACCGGCCGGAGGAACGGAAAACGGGTCGCGAGGTCCTGCAGCATTGCCCAGCTGCCGTCCTTCGACCCGTCGTCCACCACGATCACTTCGTAACGCGCGTCCTGCCCTCGAATCGTCTCTTCACAGAGCTCGAGGAAGATGGGCAGGTTTCCCGCCTCGTCCTTCGCCGGTACGAGCACGCTGACGTCGACCGTACTCGGCTGTTGACGACGCGTGAGGGGGCGAACTGACAAGGCGGTCACTGAAAACGGGTGAGAGCGGAAGCGTGATCAGACGCGCTTGCGCATGCGCGCAGGCAGGACGCCGAGCTGATCGCGGTACTTCGCGACGGTCCGGCGGGCGATCTGCACGCCCGTCTGCTGCAGGATCTCGACGATCGCCTGGTCCGTCAGCGGATTCTTGGAATCTTCCCCGGCCACGAGCTTCTGGATCTGATCCTTGATGCCGCGCGCCGACACATCGTCGCCATCGCTGGTGGACAGTCCCGACGAGAAGAAGTACTTGAGCGGCAGCACGCCACGCGGTGTCTGCACGAACTTCTCGTTCGTCACGCGGCTCACGGTGCTCTCGTGCATGCCGACCGCCTCGGCGACTTCACGCAGCGTCAGCGGCTTGAGCGCCTGCACACCACGCTCGAAGAAGTCGCGCTGCCGATCGACGATGTAGTGCATGACCTTCAGCATCGTCTGTCGCCGCTGCTCGATTGCCTGGATCATCCAGTTGGCCGAATTGAGCTTGCTGGCGATGAAGTCCTTGCTCTCGGTGTCGAACTTCTTCTTGTCACGAGCGATTTCCTGATACGCCCGCGACAGCTTGAGGCGCGGCAGGTCGCCGTCGTTGAGGAAGATGTGATAGTTGCCGTCGATCTTGTCGACGACGAGGTCAGGCACGATGTAGTTGTCGCTGCGCGCGGAGAAACGCAGGCCCGGCTTGGGATCGAGCTTCGCGATCTCGTCGGCCGCACCCTGCACGTCCTGCGCGCTGATGCCGAAGCGCTTCGACAGCTCGCTCCAGCGATGCGCGATGAGCTCCTCGAACGACTCCTCGACGAGGCGATACGCCAGGCTGTCACGCTGCCCTGCGGCGCGAAGCTGGAGCATGAGGCACTCCCGCAGGTCGCGTGCACCCACGCCCGGCGGATCGAGATCCTGAAGGCGCTGCAGCATGGCCTGCATTTCCCCGTCGGTGAACGGGGCGACGTCGGACTCCGCGTCGCGCTCCTCCGCTTCCCGCACGAGGAACTCGTTGATGCCTTCCCGGATCTGGTCGAGCGAGCACGCGAGGTAACCGTCGTCGTTCACGTTGCCGACGAACTCCGCGGCGAGGAACTGCTCGCGATCGTTCAGTTCGAGGAGCGCGAGCTGCTCGGTGAGGTAGTCGGACAAGTGGCGCGTGTCGACCGTGACGGGCTCGTACCACTCGCGCTGCTCGTGCTCCTCCCGCTGCCCGCCCGTCTCGAACCCATCGAGCAGCACCGCCTCCCAGTCGACGTCGTCGTCGCCGGTCTTCTCGGGTTCGGTTTCGGACGTGACCTCCGGCTCCGCCAGATTTTCCGGCTCGGCAGACTCGTCGCTCTCCGTCGACTCCTCCTCGTCCTCGTCCGGTTCGACCAGCTCGAGAAACGGATTGACGAGCAGCTCCTGCTTGAGGTGCTGCTGGAGGTCGAGCAGGGGCATATACAGCAGATCCATCGCCTGATACAGGCGTGGATTGACTTTCAGCTCCTGTCGGAGCGATGCGTTTTGTTGAAGACCTGTCTTCATTCGGTCAGTACTCCCTCATCAGCTTCGGCGAAGCGAGCGCGGAGTCGCGCAGATAGCGTCGGCCCCAGATACATGTCCGCCACGGAATCGTCGAACACGAGTTCACGAACTGTACCGGAAACTTTGACCTGTCCATCGAACATGATGTAGGCGCGATCCACAATGTCCAGCGTCTGTTCAACATTGTGATCGCTGATGAGCACGCCAATGCCGCGGGTGCGCAAATCAGCCACGATCGATTGAATATCGTGCACCGCGATCGGATCCACACCTGCGAACGGTTCGTCGAGCATCATGAACTTGGGCTCCGTCACCAGCGCCCGCGTGATCTCGAGTCGGCGCCGTTCGCCACCGGAAAGCTGAAACGCGCGACTTGTCCGCAGCCGCGCCAGCCCAAGCTCGCCGAGCAGGGATTCCAGTCGCGCTTTTCGCTCCGCCGACGATAGCGGAAGCGTTTCCAGAATGGCGAGAATATTCTGTTCGACCGTCAACTTACGGAAAATTGACGGTTCCTGCGAGAGGTAGCCAATCCCCTGTCGCGCCCTCTGGTACATGGGCATTCCCGTCACGTCGTTGCCATCGAGTTCGATGCGGCCCGACTGCGGAGCGATGAGCCCTACGAGCATGTAGAACGTCGTGGTCTTGCCCGCACCGTTCGGTCCGAGCAATCCGACGATTTCCCCCTGCCTGACCTGCACCGAAACGTCGTTCACGACGCGGCGGCCGCGATAGGCCTTCACGAGATGCTCTGCGCGCAGTGTCGACGCGCCGTCGGGAATCGCGGCCTGTCGCGGCGACGTCGTACGGATCGAGGGAAACTCGCCCGTTTCCCGCAGCCTTCGCGTGAGTCCGGCGCGATGCGGCGTCATCTCCCGCCAGACATCGGGGCGCACGCGCACACTCGATTCCGGGTTGTCGAGGCTCCCTGAGGGCACTTCGATCGCCCCTGTGCCAGCCAGACGCGGCAGCAGGACTGCCGCCAGGTGGCTGCGCACCGCCTCCGTTGTCAGCCGCTCGGCTTCGTGTTCGGGGTCGCGTCCCTCCAGCGCAAGCTGCTCCAGCCGGGCCCGCCTGAAGTGGCTGACGATCGCATGGACGAGCGCCACGCCATCTTCGTTGGCGACCTCCACGACGGCCCCCAGTACCGGCGCCAATTCCCGATCGCCCGCGACGGTCCGGTGGACGAACGCGATCGCCGGATCGGTGGGCGGGACAGGCGGCAGGTCGGAAGTGCTCATTGGCGACGTTTCTGGTGGGTCACGACGTCCAATGCCGCACCGGCTGGACGGGTGGGAGCTGGTGGCACCGGCGGCACCTTGCTGCCGTTGACCTTGGGCGGCACGACCGGCCCAACCTTCGCGGGTGGCTTCGGGTTGGCACCCGCGGTATCCCCGGGTGCTCGCGGCCGAGCGCCTCCCGGGCGCGCCCCACGGACCGCCGATGAATCCGCCAGCGAATCTGCCTGGATGAAGAATCCTGTCGCCGACGAATCCGCCTCGACGGTACGGACGGTGCCGCTGTCGAATGCGATCACGATCCGCTTTGCGCGCAGATAGTTCGCGTCCGGCGGTGCCGTCGGGCCGCTCTTCGACGCGATCTGGAAGAACGACGATGCGTTTCCGAGCGCCTGGATCTGCCGGATGTTGGTGCGACGTGCGGTATCTCCAGCGACGCGTGCCGTGTCGAATCGCGCGATGACGGTGTCACCGCGAAGCACGTCGCGCTCCTCGGACTTGATCTTGAGCGTGTCCGGAACACCCGTGGCCACGGCTGCCCCAACGGCGCGCAATTCCTGCACGCGCTGTCCCGGCAGGACGATCGCGATCGAGTCGGCAGCGAGATCCTGCTGCGGTGTCGAGGCGGTGGAACGACCCTGCCCCGATGCGTAGGCGCGGTCGATCTTCTGATCGACGAGCATGAGGTCGATCCGCTCCGACGCCATGTTGAAGTCGGCATTGGATGCCGTCGCCTTGTGGAGCGCGAGGACGCGTTCCAGTGCGCGCTGCCGGCTGAACATGTCGATCGTGTCGCCGACGAGCCGGAACGCCTGCGCGGTGTCGGTATTCACGACGCTTGCCGTGCGAATGAGACGCGCGCGTTCCCGGACCTTGTCGTAGCTCGCGGAATCGGACTTGCCCGTCAGCTGATTACGACGGATGTCGACGTTGCCCCACGCGAACAGCAACGAATCGGCTTCATCCTGCAGTGTGTTGGCAACGATCGTCACCGGCGCGCCCGGCTTGCCGGAGCTGTCGCGCTCTATGACCGTGACGGTCGGCCGCCCGGCCGCGATCAACCGTGGTGCGACGCGCACGCCGGCGAGCGGCCGGTAGTACTCGATGCGCGGGCCACGGAAGGTGCTTCCCGACTTCTGCTGCGTCGCGACGACATCACCGTCCGCGACGATGAGCTGCTGCGAGGTGTAGTACGTCGCATGCGCGGCGGTGAGATTGACGCGACCGGGTTCGTCGTACCTGACGTTGCCGTACATGTTGACGATGCCGGCCGACTGGAACTGCTCGGCGCTGTCGCCACGGATGCGGGTGTTCTCACCCTCACAACGGCCGACAAACCCGCCACCAATGAACGTGTTGGAGGTACCATCGCCCAGTCGATTGAACGAGAGCCGACTCTCCGGGGGAGATTCGATGAAGCTCAGGACGCACTGTCGCGATGCAGGAGCGCGACCCGCCCGCGCCGCGGCACCTGTGCGGACAGAGTCGGCGCGCGCGGTACTGTCGGCGACGGCGCGCCGTAGTACGGAGTCGGCCGCCGCTGCGCGTGCGAGCGAATCCGCCGCCGGATTCTGCGGCGCCGTGACGGGTGGCGCCGATGGGCGCGCAGCCGAATCCGCGGGCGCGGCGGTCACCGGCGCACCAGTACGGCCGCGGCCCACGCACCCCGCGAGCAACAGGCTGCCCAGGAGCATTGCTGCGACAGCGCGTCGCGAGGTGTGAACCGGTCTGTGTGGAAGCAATGACATCGCTATCTCGCGGGAATCAGCACAGTCGCCGACGGCTTGCAGGCCGCGAAGCAGCGGAACTGCACAAGCTGCGGGTCGGACTCGAACCGGATACCCGTCAGCTGTCCGTCCGTTTGCACGAGCTTGAAGGTGCTGTCGGAAAAGATCTGGTTGCGGGCCTGGTCGTACACGAGCTGCGGCGTGGTCAGTGACGTCCCGTCGTCCCGCTTGACGTTGACGTCGCCGCGTGCCTCGAGGCGGGACAGACGAGTGTTGTACGTACCACGGCGCGCGAACATGACCCCGTCCTTCTTCCCGGCCGACGTGTAGAACGTCACGTTCACACCGAATAGCTCCAGGCGCGTTCCATCCTCGTACAGGTAGGTGCTGTCGCTCAGCAGGATGCCTTTCAGAACGCCGTTATCGTTCAGCACCGTGCTGGTGCCCTGCAGCACCTGGTCGGCCGAGTCCGGGATGATCGTGCGCGTCGCCGCTGGCTTCGCAGCCTTCGATTTCGACGCGAACGGGCAGCGCGCGGCAACGAGCACGAGCGACATCGCCGCCACGAGCACCAGGTGCGCGCGCCTCGTCCGCATTGTCACCCGCGGCACCGACGAGAAGCTCATGCGGCGCCTGCGCGCATGAGATCGTGCAGGTGCACGACGCCTGCAAATCGCCCCTCGTCGTCCACGACAGGCATTGCCATGATGCCGTGCGTTTCCATGCGATGCACGACCGCGCTCCCGAGTTCGTGGTCCAGGGCGACGCGCGGCGATTCCGTCATCACATCGCACACCGGCACCGACAGGGCATCCGCCGTACGCTCCAGCAGGCGGGTGAGATCTCCTGCCGTGACGACCCCAGCCACGCTCCCGTGTTCCACGACGACCGCGATCCCGCGCCGCGACGCCAGCAGGACCAGCGCGTCGCGCATGGTCGCATCACGTGACAGCACCGGCAGCGCCCGGGTTTCCATCACGTCGCGGACCCGCGTCAGCAGCCGGCGTCCGAGTGCCCCGCCGGGATGCAGCCGGGCGAAGTCGCTCGCCTGAAACCCCTTCTCCTGCAGCAGGGCAACGGCGAGGGCATCGCCGAGCGCCAATGTGACCGTCGTGCTGGTGGTCGGTGCGAGATCGTGCGGACACGCCTCCTCGCGCACCCCGAGATCGAGCGTCACCTCTGCATGTCTCGCCAGCCGAGACTCGCGTCCCGACGTCATTGCGATGATGTGCACGCCCAGTCGGGACAGCGCGTCGATGAGACCGAGCAGCTCCTCCGTCTCCCCACTCTTCGAGATCAGGATCGCCACATCGTCCGGCCCGACGATGCCGAGGTCACCGTGCACACTCTCGACCGGATGCAGAAACGTCGCGGGCGTACCGGTCGAGGTGAACGTCGCCGCGATCTTGCGGCCGACGAGCCCCGACTTGCCGACGCCCGCCACGATCACGCGTCCACCGCAGGCCGCCAGCAGTTCGACGGCGCGCGCGAAGTCGTCGCCCAGTGCGCGCTCCGCCGCCAGGAGTGCGGCCGCTTCGAGCGCCAGCACGCGCTGTCCGCGCGCGACGATGTCCGCGTGCTCCCGGCCGGCATCCTCCGCACGAGGTTCCGTCGCAGCCGGCACCACCGGCAGGGTATCCGTCACGCGTCGTCCTCCACGCTGCGACTGGCGACGTACTTCTCGACGAGGTCGATCCATTCGCCGCGCGCTTCGAGCAGCGCTTCAGTGAACTCGCGCACTGCTCCGTGTCCACCACGCTCGCGCAGCTGCAGGCCCGCAATCCGCCGCACTTCGGGGACGGCGTTACCGACGGCCACCGGCAGCCCCACACGACGCATGACCGAGAGGTCCGGCAGGTCGTCGCCCAGGAACGCGACGTCGTCGAGCGAGCATTCGAGTTCGGCTGCGACCCGCCGCATCGCGGGCAGCTTGCGCGCATGCGGGTCCTGCACCACGTGCGACACGCCGAGCTCCTTCGCGCGCATGGCGACGCTCTCGGAGACACGACCCGTGATGATCACGACGTGAATGCCCGCTGCCCGCAACATGTGCAGCCCGAGACCATCCTGGATGTCGTAGCGCTTGAACTCGAAGCGCGACAGCGTGTCGTCAGTGCTGCTTGCACCGAGGTAGATGCCACCGTCGGTGAGCACGCCGTCGACGTCGAGGCCGACGATACGGATGCGACGTGCGAGCGTCGGCTCGATGCGTGGTGCGTGCACCACCAGTGGCGGCAGCGTATCGATGCTCGTTTCGGTACTCATCGGCGTGCGCGTGCCCAGATGTCCACGACACGTGCCAGCAGGTCGGGCATGGCGGAGAGTGGCAGCATGTTCGGCCCGTCGCTGGGTGCGCGATCCGGATCCGGGTGCGTCTCCAGGAACAGTCCATCCGCACCGGCGGCCACTGCGGCCTGTGTGAGCGCCGGAATGAACTCACGTGCCCCGCCACTGGTGCCGCCCTCACCCATGCCGGGACGCTGCACGCTGTGCGTGCCGTCGAAGATCACGGGGGCGTCGCATGCTGCGCGCATACGGGCGAACGCGCGCATGTCGACGACGAGATCGCCGTAGCCGAAAAAAGTGCCGCGTTCGGTCGCGGCCAGTTCGCCGGGGGTGCGCCCGGTCAGCGCCGCACCCGCTTCGACCTTCCGCAGTGCGCCCCGCATGCCCTCGGGATGCATCCACTGACCCTTCTTGACGTTCACGGCCTTGCCGGTGGCTCCCGCGGCCAGCAGGAGGTCCGTCTGGCGGCAGAGAAATGCCGGGATCTGGAGCACGTCGACGACTTCGGCGGCGGCCGCACACTGCGATGGCTCGTGCACGTCGGTGAGGATCGGCAGGCCGGTCGCTGCGCGCACGCGCGCCAGTGCCTCGAGGCCCGCGTCGAGCCCCGGGCCGCGCACGCCATCGACGTTGGAGCGGTTCGCCTTGTCGAAGCTGGCCTTGTAGATGATGCCACCCGGTACGGACTCTGCCAGCCGCGCCAGCGCCTCGCCGACGCGCAGGTTCAGCGCATCGTCCTCGAGCTGGCAGGGGCCCGCGATGAGAAACAGCTGGTCGGACGGAAAGTGCACGGGCGCGGTGATGGACATGTTGTCAGATGGCGTGCACGAATGGAACAGGCGCCGGCGCAGCGCTGTCTTCCCGTGCGTCCGCACCCCGAACGTCCGTGCCCGGCGCATCCGTCGCCGACTCGTCTCCCGCCACGTTGCGTCGCTTGCGATCAGCGGCGGCCACGAAGCCGGCGAACAGCGGATGCGGACGCAGGGGACGCGACTGCAACTCCGGATGGAACTGGCAGCCGATGAACCAGGGATGCGACGGCAACTCGATCATCTCCACCAGCGAGTTGTCGGGGGACAGCCCACTCAGGCGCAAGCCATGTTCGACGAACGTCTCACGGTAACGGTTGGACACTTCATAGCGATGCCGGTGGCGTTCGCTCACCTCCGGCTGCCCGTAGATCTCCGCGGCGCGTGAGCCACGCTGCAGGCGGCACGGATACGCCCCGAGGCGCATCGTGCCACCCATGTCGGTGACGTCGCGCTGCGAGTCCATGAGCGACACCACCGGGTCTGCGCACTCCGGGGCGAATTCGCTGGAATGACTGTCGGACAGCTTGAGGACATTGCGCGCGAACTCGATGATCGCGACCTGCATGCCCAGGCAGATGCCGAAGAACGGCAAGGCCATCTCGCGTGCGGCGCGAATCGCCTCGACCATGCCGTCGACGCCACGCACACCGAAACCGCCTGGCACGAGCAAGCCGTGGAACTCCGAGAGGATCTCGCGCGCGCGCTCGGGCGACGTGAACGAATCGCTCGACGTCCACGCCAGTTCGAGGCCGACATCGTTCGCGATACCGCCGTGAATGAGCGCTTCCTGCACGCTCTTGTAGCTGTCGATGTAGTCCGTGTACTTGCCCACCACGCAAATGCGGACCATCTGCTCGCGCGGCCGCACCACACGCTGCACCATCGCGCGCCACGCCGAGAGATCGGGCGTGGGCGCGGTGAGGCGCAAGCGCTCCATGACGCGATCGGCGAATCCCTGCGCCTCGAACGTCAGCGGGATTTCGTAGATCGTCGGCACGTCGGGGCTCTCGATCACTGCACCGAAGTCCACGTTGCAGAAGAGTGCGATCTTCCGCTTCACGTCGTCCTGCAGCGGGCGCTCGGAGCGGCAGATGAGAAAATCCGGCTGGATACCGATCTCCATCAGCTCGCGCACCGAATGCTGTGTCGGCTTGGTCTTCACCTCGCCTGCGGCGGCGATGTACGGCACGAGGGTCAGGTGCACGAAGATGGCGTTCTCCTTGCCTACCTCGCGCCGGAACTGTCGGATGGCCTCGAGAAACGGCAGCGACTCGATGTCGCCGACGGTGCCGCCGATCTCCACGAGCACGACGTCGTTGCCCGGCGCGATGCGCTTGATCGCTCCCTTGATCTCGTCCGTGATGTGCGGGATGACCTGGACGGTCGATCCCAGATATTCGCCGCGCCGCTCCTTCGTGATCACGTTCGAGTAGATGCGCCCCGTCGTGATGTTGTTCGCCTGCGACAACGGGCGATCGAGAAACCGCTCGTAATGTCCGAGGTCGAGATCCGTTTCCGCGCCGTCGTCGGTGACGAACACCTCGCCGTGCTGGAAGGGCGACATCGTGCCCGGATCGACATTGAGATACGGGTCGAGCTTCATCATGGTCACGCGGAAGCCGCGGTCGACCAGCAGGCGCCCAAGGGATCCTGCGGCGATCCCCTTGCCGAGCGACGAGACGACGCCGCCGGTGACGAAGATGTACTTGGGCGTGGCGGTGGCGGTGGTGACGTGAGGATTCGACATCAGCGGTCTCTCGTGTGCATGGTCTGCTGCAAAGGCTGCCGCATGGGCGACTGCATGGACTGCGGTGTCAGGAGGGACCACCGTTCGTTGGCTTCGATCAGGTCTGCTTCGGTGTCAATGCCGCGTGCGCTCGATACGCTGTCGCCCGCCACGTCGGCGACGCCGATGGCAAAGCCGAACGCGAGCGGGCGCAACTGTTCGAGGCGCTCGCACAACTCGAGTGGATGCGGCGGTAACGCCACCCACGCGGCCAGCGCAGACGGCGTGTAGGCGTAGACACCGACGTGTTGCCGCACCAGCCCCGACAGGTGCACTTCGTCGCCGCGGTCACGGAGGAACGGGATCGGCGCCCTCGAAAAATAGAGGGCGCGGCCCGCATCGGTGCACACGACTTTCACCACGTCAGGGCGTGACAGCACGTCCGGGGATGCCACCGCCGCCGCTGTGCCGATCTCGGCAAGGCCACTGCGAATCACGCCGATCGCCCCGTGCAGGGCGTCGAACGCGACGAACGGCTCGTCGCCCTGCACATTCAGGATGACGTCATCGAGAGGCGTCGCGGCCGCCTGAGCGGCTTCAGCGACGCGATCCGTGCCGCTCGGATGGTTGGCGGCAGTGAGCACGGCTGGCACATTGTATTGGGCCAGCGCCTCGAGCACTTCCTCGGCGTCCGTTGCGACAACACACCGGTCTGCCACCCCGCTGGCGATCACGCGTTCGTAGACGCGGACGACGATCGGTTGACCGCCCAGAAGTCGCAGCGGTTTCCTCGGCAGTCGTGTCGCCCCAAGCCGCGCCGGGATTACCGCGAGGACCGACATTGGGGCGTATTCGAGGGCGCGGTTGCAGCAAGATTCACGCCAATTAAGATACGCAGTAGCAGGGAGTTAGGCAAACGCTTCCTGCATTTTTCTCCGACCTCACGGCATGCCGAACATCTGGTGGTGGGTAGGCTTCAACGCGATGGTGCTGGGCCTGCTCGCACTGGACCTTGGCATCGTGAATCGCAAGGCACATGCGGTCACCATGCGCCAGGCGATCGGGTGGAGCATCGTCTGGGTCTCCCTGGCGATCGCGTTCGGTATTGGTGTCGGTCAGGTCATGGGCCGCCAGCCCATGCTGGAGTTCTTCGCCGGCTACCTGGTGGAAGAGGCGCTGTCGGTCGACAACCTCTTCGTCTTCATCCTGATCTTCGGCTATTTCCGGATCCCGCCGGAATTGCAGCATCGGGTGCTGTTCTGGGGCATCCTCGGTGCGCTGATCATGCGTGGCATCATGATCTTTGCCGGCGCGATCCTCATCGCGCGCTTCCACTGGATCATCTACGTCTTCGGCGCCTTCCTGGTGTTCACCGGGTTCCGCATGGCCTTCGCCGGGGAAAGCCACATCGAGCCGGAGTCGAACCCGGTCATCCGGTTCGTGCGGCGCTTCCTCCCGCTCACGTCGGCATATCACGGCGACAAGTTCTTCGTGGAAGAGCCCACGCCGGGCGGCGGCGTGCGTCGCGCGGCTACACCGCTGTTCCTGGTGCTCATTCTGGTCGAGACGACGGACGTGGTGTTCGCACTGGATTCGATTCCGGCAATCTTCGGCGTCACCCAGGACCCGTTCCTGGTCTACACGTCGAACGTGTTCGCCATTCTCGGCCTGCGCTCATTGTACTTCGTGCTCGCCGGCGTCATCGGCAAGTTCCATCTGCTCCGCTACGGGCTGGCGCTCGTGCTCGCGTTCGTCGGCGTCAAGATGCTGCTCGAGGAAGTCTACCCGATTCCGATCGGCATTTCGCTCGGCGTCGTCGCCAGCGTGCTCGTGGGCAGCGTGCTGCTGTCGCTCGTCATCAAGCCGCGTGAGCCCGTCGCCGACGTGACCTGACGCGCCGCGGCGCGACCTGACGCCAAGCGGTTACGAAGCTCAGCGCGCAGGCGCGGGCGCGACCCTGCGGGCCATCGAGAGGAAGTTCACGAGCAGGTCCTTCCCGTGCTCCGTGAGGATCGACTCCGGGTGGAACTGCACGCCCCAGATCGGATGCACCCGATGCCTGAGCGCGTGGATCTCGTTCGGGTCGTCGGCCGCGGTCGCGGTGATCTCGAGCTCCGCCGGAAATGATGCGTGCTCCACCACCAGCGAGTGATAGCGCATCACCTGGAACGGGGACGGCACGCCCTCGAAGAGCCCCGTACCATCGTGCACGATCTCGGACCGCTTGCCATGCATCACTCTCGATGCGCGGAGCACGGTTCCGCCGAAGGCCTCGCCGATCGCCTGGTGGCCGAGGCAGACGCCGAGAAGCGGCACCGTGGGGCCGAACTCGCGAATGACATCGATCGAAATCCCGGCTTCCGAGGGCGTGCACGGCCCGGGCGACACGACGATCGCGTCAGGCGCCATGGCGCGGATCTCGTCGAGCGAGAGCGCATCGTTGCGATGCACGGCCAGCGACTCCCCCAGCTCGCCGAGATACTGGACGAGGTTGTAGGTGAAGGAGTCGTAGTTGTCGATGACGAGGATCATGGGCGAAACGAGTCCTAGGCCCGCGGGTGAAACTGCCGGTGCACGGTCCGAAGATACTCACGGTCGACGTGCGTGTAGATCTGGGTCGTCGCGATGTCCGCGTGTCCGAGCATCTCCTGCACGGCGCGCAGGTCGGCGCCGCCCTCGAGCAGGTGCGTCGCGAACGAGTGGCGCAGCGTGTGCGGCGACACGGTGCCTTCGATCCCCGCCATCAGCACATACTTGCGCAGGATCTTCCATGCGCCCATGCGCGTGAGCGGCTCACCGCGGGCATTGAGGAACAGGACCCCCTGCCCCTTGCCCCGCTCGAGGACCGGGCGCAGCTCACGCAGGTATACGGCAGCCGCACCGATCGCGGAGCGTCCGATCGGCACCAGACGTTCCTTGCTTCCCTTGCCGAAGACTCGCACGAGGCTCTCCTCGAAGAGCACGTCCTTCACGGCCAGGCCGATCCACTCCGACACCCGGAGCCCGGCGCCATACGCCAGCTCCAGCATCGCGCGATCGCGGAATGCGAGCGGCTCCTCGAGCCCCGGCGCGGCCAGCAGCCGAGTGATCTCGTCGACCGACAGCACCTCAGGCAACGTACGCCAGCGTTGCGGCGAGTCGAGACGTTCGGTCGGGTCGGTCTTGACCACGCCTTCCATCAGCATGACTCGGAACCAGGTGCGCAACGCGGAGATGTTTCGACGGATCGACGAACCAGCCAGGCCGAGATCCTTGAGGTGATAGACGAACTCGCGCAGCGCACCGGCGGTGATGGCGGAGGCGCTGTGAATGCCCTGCGCGCGCATGAACGCTGCACAGCGTATCACGTCGCGCCGGTATGCATCGATGGTGCGCGGTGACGCGCCTTCCTCGAGCGCCAGCGCATCCTCGAATACGCGCAGGTGAAACGCGGTGGCGAGCACCGGGTCCAGGGGCGACACAGGCATCTTTCCCGGGCGAACGACGGGGGTCATGCTTTGCGCCGGCGCCTGACCAGGATCACCGCCAGCACCAGGACGACGACACCCGCGGCGACGACTCCTACGGTGCGCTGCTGCCCGGCAATTCGCGCGAGCAGCACGTCGGCGTTCGCGCCGGCGCGGAAGGCGAGCCAGCACACGACACCGTACCACAGGCCCGACGCGATGCTCATGGCGATCGCGGCACGCACCGCTCCAAACCCGATGGCACCGGCGATCGGCGGAACGATCGCGCGCACGCCTGGCAGAAACCGGCTGATGCCGACCGCGATCACACCTCCCTTGCGAAATCGCTCGGTCATCGCGGCCGTCGACTCGGGCGTGAACATGCGCGGGAAGCGCCGGGTGAGCCATGGCATCCCGTACCGGCGTCCAAGCCAGTACATCAGCATGGCGCCGCCGATGTTGCCCACCATCGTGGCCGCCCACGCGCCCACGGCGGTGCCGTTGCCTCGCGCCGCGACGAAGGCACCGAGCGCAACCACGGTATCAGCCGGAAGTGGCGGGAAGATGTTCTCCGCGAACGCCGCGAGCAGAATCGCACCGTAAAGCAGCGGCCAGGGCAACGCGGCCAGCCAGTCCAGCATCTCGGTCATGCGTCAGCCGGAGCGTACCAGCGAGGCGACCGCCATGACTCCGAGTCCTTCCTCGCGCCCGATCCAGCCGAGGCCTTCGTTGGTTTTGCCCTTCACACTCACGTCACCCGTTGACACGCCGAGTGCGGCCGCGAGTCGCTCGCGGATGGCCGTGCGATGCGGCCCGATCTTCGGCCGCTGCGTCACGACTGTGATGTCCACGTTCCCGACGAGCCAACCGTCACGGGCGATTCGCGCGCGAGCGGCTTCGAGCATCGCGATCGAGTCCTTCCCCTGGTTCGCCATGTCCGTGTCGGGAAACATCTCACCGATGTCACCGAGACCCGCCGCGCCAAGAATGGCGTCGGTGACGGCGTGGCAGACGGCATCACCGTCCGAGTGCGCCTCGCAGTGCACCTCGGCCGGAATGTCAATGCCACCGAGGCGCATCGGCCCGCCGGGTGCAAAACGGTGGGAGTCGTACCCGATGCCGACGCGGTGCTGCAACGGACCTGCCGTGAGCGCCATGCGCTACACTCCGGCAGTCGCGAATGCGGTCGCGAGTTCCGCGTCCGGTGCGATGATGGAGTAATCCTGCCGACGACGTGCCGGGATGAAGCCCGCGTCGCGGATGAGGCCTTCCAGCTCATCGGTGGTGGTTCGGTGCGTGGTGTTCGCGGCCGAGACCACATTCTCCTCGATCATCAGCGATCCGAAGTCGTTGCAGCCGTAGCGGAGTGCCATCTGCCCGACCTTCATCCCCATCGTGACCCAGCTGGACTGCAGGTTGGGCACGTTGTCGAGCACGATGCGCGCGAGCGCGACGGTGCGCAGGTACGTGATCGCATCCGTCTTCGGCATGTGCGACATCGTCGGCGTGTTCTCCGGCTGCAGCGGCCAGCAGATGAACGCGGTGAACCCGCCAGTGCGCGCCTGCACTGCGCGCACACGCTCCAGATGCTCGATGCGCTCTGCCAATGTCTCGCCGATGCCGTACATCATCGTGACCGACGTCTTCATGCCCTCGTTGTGTGCCAGTTCCATGATCTCGAGCCAGCGGTCGGCACCCGCCTTCTTCGGTGCGGCGATGTCACGCACGCGCTGCACGAGAATCTCTCCACCGCCGCCCGGAATCGAGTCGAGACCCGCCGCCTTGAGCTCGCGGATCACGTCGCGCGCATCCATCCGGAACCGCGTGGAGAAGAAATCCACCTCGCTCGGCGAGAACCCATGAATGTGGATCGGATGATTTCGCTTGATGTAGCGCATCAGGTCCAGATACCACTCGAACGGGATGTACGGATTGTGCCCGCCCTGAATGAGGATCTGCACGCCGCCCAGCGCCTTCGTCTCCTCGATCTTCTCGCCGATCTGCTCGAAGGACAGCGTGTATCCCTCGTTGTGCTTCGGACGGCGGTAGAACGCACAGAACCCGCAATCCGCCACACACACGTTCGTGTAGTTGATGTTGCGGTCGACGATGTACGTCACCGTGCCATGCGGATGCTTGGCCTCGCGCACACGATCGGCCTCGAGGCCGAGTTCGAGCAGCGGAGCGTTGGTGTAGAAGTCGAGCAGGTCGCGCATGATGGATGACCGTGGTGAATCAGATTGGTGCAATCAGGCTGCGGGCAGGAACGCCAGCGACCCGTCCGGGACGCGGCCGGCCAGCACCAGCCGCCGGAAGAATTCCGTCAGCCCCGCCAGATGCGGGTACGACAGGCGGTAGTCTAGCCCCGCGAAATACTCGAGGCAGCCGGCCTTGGAGACGCCGCTGGCAACCGACGCCTGTTCGGCGAGCACGTCGAGGTGCTGCAACCCCCAGTCGCGTGAGGCGATCAACGAGGCGTGCGCCGACAGTGCCTCGTGCACCGGCGTGGCGCGCTGGGCGACCCACACGGCGAACACGAACGGCAGCCCGGTCCAGTCCTTCCACGCGCCGCCCAGGTCGACGCGATGCGGATAGCGGGTCGCCCACGGGCCACCCCGCCCAGCATCGTCGAACAGGCGGAGCGCCGCATCGCCGATGACGAGTCGCGCATCATGGTGTTCGTCCTCGAAGCGCGCGACATCCACCAGCTCCGCGTCACCCGGCACGAACTCCGGACGGCACCGCCAGACATGCTCGAAGAGCAGCTCGAGCAGCGCGACCGAGGTCATCGAGCTGCGACTCACGAGCACGCGTCGTCCACCGAGGGCGGACGGTGCCAGCCGCGAGAAGAGCATGACGCTTCGCACCGGTCCGTCGCTCGTGATGGCGAGTTCCGGCAACAGCAGATACCGCTTGGCATCCCGTGCATACTCGACCGCGGAGACGACACTCACGTCGAGCGCGCCATCGGCCATCAGGCGATTGAGGGCCGTGGGCACACCATTCACGAGTGCGCCACGCAGCGGGACGATGCCGCGATCGATTCCGCCGTACACCGGATAGCAATTGATGTACGGAATCCGGCCCACCTGCAGGCCGCCCGCGGAACCGATGGCCGACTTCACGCGAGGCCAGCCAGTGCTGGCGCTGATGGAGTCTCCGATGGCGTCTCCGATGGAGTCGCCGATGCCGTCGCAGCACCGTCGAGATCGTCCTCATCGAATTCGCGCAGCACCCGGTAGAACGAGTCCCGTTCCGCCGGCTGCTTTCCTGCGCCGCGGATCAGGGCGAGCAACTGGTCGAGCGTCATGCCCTGCGGCGTGTGCGCGCCGACAGCGTGATAGATCTTCTCGCGCACGACCGTGCCCTCGATGTCGTTCACGCCGAAGTGCAGCGCGATCTGGGTCACGGCGGCCGTGACCATGATCCAGTGCGACTTGATGTGCTCGATGTTGTCGAGAAACAGCCGGCCGACGGCGAGGTTGCGGAGGTCGTCGAATCCGGTGGACGCCATGCCCTGCCGGTCGAGCGTCTTCCCGAGTTCGTTGTCGTCGGGATGGTACGCGAGCGGGATGTATGCAAGGAAGCCGCCCGTCTCATCCTGCAGGTCGCGCAGCATGAGCAGGTGCGCGACGCGATCGGCCATGGTTTCGACATGCCCGTACAGCATCGTGCAATTCGTGCGGATCCCCAGGCCATGCGCCGTGCGATGCACGTCGATGTAGTCGGCACCGCCGAGCTTCTTGTCGGCGATGACGTCGCGCACGGCGGCGCTGAACGTCTCGGCGCCCCCGCCGGGCATCGTGTCGAGGCCTGCCTCGCGCAGGGCGATCAGCACGTCGGCGCGCGACATCTTCTCGATGCGCGCGATGTGTGCGATCTCGACGGCGGTGAGCGCCTTGATGTGGACCTGGGGATGCCGCGCCTTGAGCGCGCGGAACATCGTGGTGTAGTACTCGAGCCCCGCGCCCATGTCGAGGCCACCGACGATGTGGAACTCGCGCGTGATGCTGCCGTCGGCGCGATCGGACTCGGCCAGCACCTGCTCGAGCGAGTAGCGGTAGGCGCCTTCTTCCTTCGGCAGGCGCGCGTACCCGCAGAACACGCACGTCTTCCGCAAGACGCAGATGTTCGTGGGATTGATGTGCTGGTTCGATGCGAACGTCACCCGGTCGCCGTGGCGCGCGCGATTCGCGGCGTCTGCCATGGCACCGACTCCGAGGAGATCGGGCGACGTGAAGAGCAGCAGTGCGTCATCGGGCGTGAAGCGCTCGCCCGCGCGCAGCTTCTCCGCGAGCGGGAGCAGTCGCACGTCACGCAACCTGCTGAGATCAAATGGAACCGGCACCGGCATCAGGACTCACCCAGGAAAGTGCGTCGGATCGAGAGCGAACCGGCGCGTGCTGTATCCGGTGAACGCCCTTACGCGTTCACTCGTGCCAACGTCGCAGCGCGATCGACGCGTTGTGCCCGCCGAACCCGGAACTGTTCGAGATCGCGACGTCGATCTCGCGCGCACGCGGCACATTCGGCGTGTAATCGAGGTCGCAGACCGGGTCCGGCGTCTCGTAATTGATCGTCGGCGGCACCTGGCCGTCGCGAATCGCCAACGCACAGGCGATGAACTCCACGACGCCCGCTGCCCCGAGCATGTGTCCTGTCGCCGACTTGGTGGAACTCACGGAGAGCACATTCGCGTGCTCCCCGAAAACCGCCCTGATACCCTTGGACTCGTTCGGGTCGTTGAGCGGTGTGGACGTGCCGTGCGCGTTGACGTACTGCACATCCGTCGGTGCAAGTCCGGCATCGCGCAGCGCGCCCCGCATGGCCCGCTGCAGGCCCTCGTGCGCCTCGGGCTGGCCGGTCAGGTGATAGGCGTCGCCCGTGGCCTTGTATCCCACAACCTCGCCGTATATCCGTGCGCCGCGGCGACGTGCGTGCTCGAGCTCCTCGAGCACGACCACACCGGCACCTTCGCCCATCACGAATCCGTCGCGTCCGAGATCGAACGGACGTGACGCCGTGGACGGAGAGTCGTTGCGCGTGGAGAGCGCACCCATGTTGGCGAAGCCGCCGATCGACATTGGCGTGACGGCCGCCTCGGAACCACCGGCCACCATGATGTCCGCATCCCCATACTGGATGGTGCGAAACGCGTCGCCGATGGCGTGCGCGCTGGAGGCGCAGGCCGAGACGGTGGCGTAGTTGGGGCCCTTCGCGCCGATCCGCATCGAGACGATGCCCGCCGCGATGTCGCCGATGAACATGGGGATGAAGAAGGGCGAAATCTTGCTGGGCCCCATGTTGCGATACACGTCGTGCTGGTCCTCGAAACTCTTGAGGCCACCGATCCCGCTGCCGATGATCACGCCGAACTGTTCGGCGTCGTACCCGCCGGCATCCAGGCCTGCATCCGCGACCGCCTGCACCGAAGCTGCGACCGCGTACTGCGTGTACGGGTCGGCGCGCTTGGCTTCCTTGCGATCCATGTACAGCAACGGGTCGAAGTTCTTCAGCTCCGCGGCAAAGCGGACCGAGAATTTCGATGCGTCGAACTTCGTGATGTCTCGTGCGCCGGATACTCCCGACAGGAGTGACTGCCAGGTCGTCGCCACATCGTTACCGACGGGCGTGAGCGCGCCAAGGCCCGTGACGACGACCCGCCGCCGCATTAACTCGCGACCTTTGCCTCGAGATAGGCCACCGCATCGCCGACGGTGCGCAGCTTCTCTGCGTCTTCGTCCGGGATGTCGATGTTGAACTCCTTCTCGAACTCCATCACCAGCTCGACGATGTCGAGTGAGTCAGCGCCAAGGTCCTCGATGAAGCTCGCCTCGGGCGTGAGCTTCTCGCGCTCCACGCCGAGCTCCTTTTCGATGATATCCTTGATCTTCGACGCATGATCCGACATGAGAACGGTTCCTCTGAGTTGAGAAGGTAGACTGAAAAAGTTAGTGACTGGACGTGGCGCAGGCTACATCACCAGACCGCCGTCCACTACGAACACCTGGCCGGTTACGTACGCCGCCAGGGGCGAAGCGAGCACGGCCACCATCCCGGCAATATCCGCCGGGGCCCCAAGCCGCTCCAGCGGAATGCTCGCGCTCATGGCGCGCTGCGCTTCCGCTGTCATGGCCGCTGTCATGTCCGTCTCGATGAAGCCCGGCGCGACGACGTTCGCGAGAATATTGCGGGACGCCAGCTCCTTGGCGATCGACTTGGTCATGCCGATCAGCCCCGCCTTGCTGGCGGCATAGTTGGCCTGTCCCTTGTTGCCGATCAACCCGACCACGCTGGCCACGTTGATGATGCGGCCCCAACGCCGTTTCATCATGCCACGGGACGCCGCCCGGCATGTCGCGAACGCGCCGCGCAGGTTGGCGTTCATCACGGCGTCCCAGTCGTCGTCCTTGAGGCGCATCAGCAGCCCGTCACGCGTGAGTCCCGCGTTGTTGACGAGGATGTCGAGTGCCCCGAAGTCGCGCTCCACGGCCTCCACCAAGGCGCCCGCCTGCGCGGTGTCACCCAAATCGGCCGCGTATCCGCGTGTCTCCACGCCCGCTGCCGACGCGATCTCTGCGGCGACGCTGTCCGCCTTCCCCTGGTCCCGGCCGGTGACCGCCACCCGGGCACCCCCCTGGGCCAGCGTCTCGGCGATCGCGCGTCCGATGCCACGCGTGGAGCCGGTCACGAGCGCGACGCGACCCGAGAGGTCGATGCGGAGCCCGGGGCCGGCGCTGGCGCCCTGTGGCTCAGACATGGGTACCTGCATCCTGCAACAGGCGCTCGATCTCGGCGGTCGTGCCGCACGTCGCCGTGCGGAGATCCGGCGCGATTCGTCGCACTAGACCGGACAGCACCTTGCCGGCGCCCAGCTCGACGAACAGCGCCGTGGGATGCATGTGCGCGAGGCGCTTGATGACGCGGGTCCACTGCACCGGTGCCGTCAGCTGGTCGACGAGCAGCGTGCGCGCGGCCGAGGCGTCGGTGATCGGTTCGGCGTTGACGTTCGCCACCACGGGGATGGTCGCCTCGCGCATCGCCGCGCTCTCCAGCGCCTGCTCCAGCCCACCCGCGGCGGGCAGCATCAGCGGGGAGTGAAACGCGCCGCTGACCGGCAACGGAAGGCAACGCTTCGCACCGGCCTCCTTCGCCAGTTCCATGGCGCGCTCGACGCCCGCGACCTCACCGGAGATGACGACCTGCTCGGGGCTGTTGTAATTGGCCGGCACGACCAGTGCCGAGTCGGCGGTCGCGCGGGCACACACTTCCTCGATGCTCATCGACAGCTCGCCCACGATGGCGGCCATGGCACCCGGGCGATTGAGCCCCTGCTCGTACATCAGCAGGCCACGACGGCGCACCACGCGGGCCGCGTCGGCCAGGTCGAATGCACCGGCGACGTGATACGCCGAGAACTCGCCGAGCGAGTGGCCCGCCGCGGCACGCACGCACGGACCAAGTGCGTCGCGCACCACGGCCCATGCAGCCGCGCTGTGCGCGAGCAGGGCTGGCTGCGCGTTGTGCGTCAGCGTGAGCTCGTCGGATGGCCCTTCGAAGGCCAGCGTGCTGATGGCGGCGCCCACGGCGTCGTCGACGACGTCGAAGGCTTCGCGTGCCGCGGGAAACGCGTCGTACAGGTCCTTCCCCATTCCTGGCTTCTGCGAGCCCTGGCCCGGCAGCAGCATCACGATGTCCATGGACATGTCGGAGGCGGTGTGGATGCGGTGTGAAATCGGCGGGCGGCGGCGCTAGAAGCGCACCACCAGCGAACCCCACGTGAACCCGGCGCCGAACGCGGCGAAGAGCACCGTGGATCCGTCCTTCACGCGACCCTGCTCGACGGCGTCGTTGAGCGCGATCGGAATGGAAGCCGCCGACGTGTTGCCGAAGCGATCGACATTGACGAAGACCTTGTCCATCGAGATGCCTGCGTGCTTCGCCGTCGCCTCGATGATGCGCACGTTGGCCTGATGCGGGATCATGAGGTCGACGTCGGCGGCCGTGAGCTTGGCGGCGTCGAGCGCGCGATCGGTGGCCTCGGCCATGGCACGAACGGCATGCTTGAACACCTCGCGTCCGGCCATGCGCACGTACTGGCGGCTCGCGGTTTCTTCCGTGAGTGTCTGGAACGGTTCCGCACCGCCGCCCGCGGGGCGCCACAGCAACTCGGCGAGCGCGCCATCGGAGCGCATGAAGGACGAGAGGATGCCCTTGGTGCCACCGCGCTCGCGTGTACGCCGGAGCACGGTCGCACCGGCGCCGTCGGCGAAGAGGATGCACGTGTTGCGATCGGTCCAGTCGACGATCGTCGACAGTTTCTCTGCGCCGACGACGAGCACGGTTTCCGCGCTGCCCGACTGGATGAGCGACTCACCCACAATCGTCCCGTACAACCAGCCGGAGCAGGCGGCCGCGAGGTCGAATGACGCGGCGCGCGTGCAGCCGAGCTCCGACTGCAGCTCCACCGACGTCGCGGGCAGCAGGTGATCGGGTGACGCCGTACCGAGGATGATCACGTCGATCTCGCCAGGCTGCACACCGGCGCGCTGCATGGCCTGGCGTGACGCCTCGGCGGACAGCGACATCAGCGACTCCCCATCGCGCGCGATGTGCCGCTGGCGGATGCCGGTGCGCTCCTGGATCCAGGCGTCGTTCGTCTCCAACCCCATCGCCGTGATATCGTCATTCGTGACGACGTTCTTCGGCACGGCGTGGCCGGTGCCGGCAATGTATGCGTACGGCCGTTTCATGCTCACACTCCAGTGCGCACGGACGCCGGCGTCACTGCTGGACGCCCGGCATCGTTTCAGCGAGGCGACGACCGATAGCCTCGGTCATCCCGGATTCCACGGCGCGCACGGCCACGTGGATGGCGTTCATCAGCGCGCGTGGTGAACTCTTTCCGTGCGAGATGATCGACACCCCGCCGACCCCGAGCAAGGGTGCGCCGCCGTACTCGTCGGAGTCGAGCTCCACGAGGGCCTTCGAGAGCGCGTCCGCGTCCGTCTCGAGGACCTTCGACACCATGCCGATCAGCATCGGCCCGATGCTCTCGTAGAACTTGAGCAGCACGTTGCCGACGAAGCCATCGCACACGACGACGTCGATCGGTCCACGGTCGCAGACGCCCGTCGGCAAGTCGCGTCCTTCGACATTGCCGATGAAGTTCACGTCGGCATCGACGAGCAGCGCGTGCGCCTCCTTCACGATCGCATTGCCCTTCTCCGGTTCCTCACCGATGGAGAGGAGGCCGACGGTGGGATTCTCGCGTCCGAGCAGGCTCTGCGCGTACACGGAGCCGATGCGCGCGAACTGCACGAGCTCCGCGGCGGAGCAGTCGACGTTCGCGCCCGAATCGAGCACGAGGATCGGCTGTCGCGACGTGGGGAAGATGGTGCCGATGGCGGGGCGCGCGAGGCCGCCCTGCAGGCCGAGCAGCGAGAACGATGCGGCCATCTGCGCGCCGGTATTGCCCGCGGACACGAAGCCATCAGCCTGCCCCTCGGCGACACGTCGCAGTCCGACGACCATCGAGCTGTTCGTCTTCCCGCGGCGAGCCACACGCGGCGGATCGGTCATCTCGATGACTTCGGGCGCTTCGATTACGTGCAGGCGCCCGCGATGCACAGCGAGACCGGAATGCTCCCCGCGCAGGAGCGCGTCGAGTGCGGTCTCGATATCGGCCGTGCGGCCGACGAGTTCAATGTCGTGGTGCGGCGGCAGCGCCTGGAGCGCGAGCAGCGCGCCCGCGATGGGGGCCTGGGGAGCGAAGTCGCCCCCCATGGCATCCACGGCGATGCGCGCCAAACTTACGCTTCCTGCGCGGTAACTCGCTGCTCACCCGCGTAGAAACCACATTCGGCGCATACGCGGTGCGGGCGCTTCATCGTGCCGCACTGCGGGCACGTCTGAATGACGATCGCCGGTGCAGTCTTGTGCGTGTTGCGGGCGCGCTTTCTCCGCTTTGATGTGCGGCGCTTTGGGACGGCCATGAGACGCGGACCTGATGTTTAGGACGAAAAGGAATGCTAGGCGTCGGAACCGCGCACGTCGCGCAGCCCGGCCCATCGAGGATCGGTGACCTGCTCGCAGGAACATTCTCCCGCGTTACGGTCGGCACCACAGGTCGGACACAGCCCCTTGCAATCTTCCCGGCACAACGCGAACTGCGGCACGGCCAGCAGCCATGCCTCGCGGACCGCCGGGCGCAGATCGAGCTCGCGCGCCCCGGGTGGAATCGGAAACACGTCATCCTCATCCGCTTCGTCCACACCGGACTCCGCAAACAGGAAGTTCACTTCTTCATGCACCGACGAGGTAACGTCGACCAGGCACCGCCGGCAGGGCGTCACCGCCTGACCGTCGAGACTGCCGCTGAAATAAAAGCGACCGTGGCCCGCGCTGGAAAGGCGTCCTGCCACAATCACGCCCGGTGACACCGGCTGCACGTCGTCGGATTCCCACACCGGATCGGTGGCCTCGAGCAGGCCATCCACACTTTCCGCGCGGGCTTCCAGAGAACGGATGTCGAAATACAGCATAGCCATGGAAGCTAGCGCGGCGGGGTCCGACTCACAAGGGCCCGACCGTGCCTCCGGCTTCGCTACAAGTGGCGGCATGGCGCGGAGTTACGCCCCATCCCGCCCCATGCCACCCGGCGGACTAGAGCGCGTCCGCCCCGGCGAAGAAGAAGGCGCTTTCGAGCGCCGCGTTCTCGTCGGAATCGGAGGCGTGAATCGCGTTCCGCCCCTTCGATTCCGCGTAAAGCTTCCGGACGGTCCCCTCGGCGGCCTCCGCCGGATCCGTCGCGCCGATGACCGTCCGCAGCGTCGCCACCGCGTCGTCACGCTCAAGGATCAGCGGCATGCACGGACCACTCGACATGAAGTCGACGAGCTCGCCGTAGAACGGCCGTCCCTTGTGCACGCCGTAGAACTCCCCCGACTGCGCGGCGGAGAGATGCATGACCCGGGCAGCCTTCACGGTGAATCCCGACTTCTCGAGCAACGCGATGATGAGTCCGGCCTTGCCGCCCGCGAAGGCGTCCGGCTTGACGATGGTAAGAGTACGACGACCAGCCATGGTTACGATCCGATCAATTTGCGAACGATGTCACCCCGCGTGAGGAAGCCGACCAGTCGGCCATCCTTCACCACGGGAACCCGGTCGACGTCCTTGTTGAGCATCAGGGAGGCCACCTCCGCCAGCGGCTGTTCCGGGGCGACACACAAGACCTGACGGGTCATGAGGTCACGCACGGTGCGCCGGGCCGAAGCCGGCTGCGGGGCGCCGGAGAGCGATCCCGACGTACCCCCGGCGCGCGGAAGATAATGGCTCAGCAGGTCCCGCAGCAGTTCACGCTCGCTCAACATGCCGATTACCCGGTTGTCGCCGTCGACGACAGGAAGGCCGCCCAGCCCTGCCCGGACCATGTCGAGCACTGCGCTCCGGAGCGGCGCGTCGGGGCCGATCGTGCGCGGCCGTTCGGTCATCAATTCACGCACCGTCAGCTGCGCCGGCAGCTCGTGCGACTGAAGTGCGGGAAGCGCCATCACGGCCGACGGGTCGGGCGCGTCGAGCAGCTCCGCGACGATGGCGGGGCGAGACAGGATGCGCGCGAACGCGCCCACGACCTGCAGATGACGGGCAAGCTGTCTTGCCGGAGCCACGACCATCACGACCACTCGTGCGCACTGCGTTTCGTCGTCGGCCAGCTCCCGACAGATGGGGCGGGGCGCGACTCCCATGGCCACGACCAGATCCTTCACCGCATCCGTGCGGTAGTGCAGCACGAACGCGCGATCACCCAGCCCGACGATGTCCTCGGTGCGCGCTTCCTCGATGCGCTCGCGCAGGAGTTCGGCATTGCCCAGGGTTCCATTGTCTCCCAATACACTGCACAATTCGTTGGCCGCATCGGCCAGCGTGGACGAAGCGAGGGGCATCCGGATGAGCGCAGGCCGCAGTACCCCTGCGAGGCGCTGCGGCGCACTGCTCATCGGATGCCCCCGTTACCGGCTCAGGAAAGCCGTGCGCGAATCAGGTCGACGAAATCGACCGGACGCTTCGCCACACCCATGCCCGCCGCTTCGAACGCTTCGATCTTCTCGGCCGCCGTACCCGCGGAGCCCGAGATGATCGCACCAGCATGACCCATGCGGCGGCCCGGCGGTGCGGTCTGTCCGGCGATGAAGCCCACCACGGGCTTCTTCATGTGCTGCTTGACGAACGCGGCGGCTTCCTGTTCGTCGGTTCCACCGATCTCGCCCATCATCGCCACCGCCTTCGTGTGCGGGTCCGCTTCGAAGGCTGCGAGGCAATCGATGAAATTGGTGCCGTTGATCGGATCGCCACCGATGCCCACGCACGAGCTCTGGCCGATGCCGGCCATCGTGAGCTGGTTGACGATCTCGTACGTGAGCGTGCCCGAGCGGCTGACGACGCCGACATTGCCCGGCGTGCAGATGCGACCCGGAATGATGCCGACCTTCGACTGGCCCGGCGTGATGAGCCCCGGGCAGTTCGGGCCGATGAGACGCGCGCCATGCTCCTTCACGTACGGGTACACGCGCGTCATGTCGAGCACGGGCACGCCTTCCGTGATGCACACGATCAGCTTCACACCGGCAGCCGCGGCTTCCATCATCGCGTCTGCAGCGAACATCGGCGGCACGTAGATGACCGACGTGTTCGCGCCCGTTGCCTGCACGGCATCGTACACCGTGTCGAAAATCGGCACCGTGCCCTCGAACTGCTGGCCACCCTTGCCCGGCGTCACGCCGGCCACGACCTGGGTGCCGTACTCCATCATCTGCTTCGCGTGGAACGAACCGTCGCGGCCCGTGATGCCCTGAACGATCAGCTTCGTGCCGTTGTCGATGAAGATGCTCACGCCGCTGCTCCCTTCGTTGCGAGTTCCACGGCGCGCTGCACGGCCGCATCCATGTCGGACGATGCCGAGAAACCGTTGTCCTGCAGGATCTTGAGCGCCAGTTCTTCGTTCGTGCCCGTGAGACGGATGACGATGGGCACCTTGAGCGGATTCTGCTTCGTCGCGGTCACGATACCGTTCGCCACGTCGTCGGTGCGGGTGATGCCGCCGAAGATGTTGAACAGGATGCACTTCACGTTCGGATCGGACGTGATGATGCGCAGCGCGTTGACGACCTTCTCCGGGTTCGACGATCCGCCGATGTCGAGGAAGTTCGCCGGGTCGCCGCCGTAGTACTTCACGAGGTCCATCGTCGCCATCGCGAGACCGGCGCCGTTCACCACGCAGCCGACGTTGCCATCGAGCTTGATGAACGTGAGGTTTGCGTTCCTCGCGTCGACTTCACTCGGAGCCTCGGACGAGGTGTCGCGCAAATCGGAGATGTTGGTGCGGCGATCGAGCTCGTTGTCGTCGATCACCATCTTGCCGTCGACCGCGATGAGTTCGTTCGTCGGCGTGACGACGAGCGGATTGATCTCGGCAAGCGAGCAGCCGGCGTTCATAAACGCCGTGTACAGCTGCTGCATGATCTTCGCGGCCTGGCGCGCGAGCTTGGCATCCTTGTACAGGAAGAAGCCCATGCGCATCGCCTCGAACGCCTGCAACCCGTAGCGCGTGTCCACCGGGTAATACAGGATCTTCTCGGGCGTCGACGCGGCCACTTCTTCGATGTCGATGCCACCAGCCGCGCTCACCATGAACACCGGCTTCTTCGTGGCGCGGTCGACGATGATGCCGACGTAGGCCTCACTGGCGATGTCCGCCGCCACCGTCACGAGCACCTTCTCGACGACGAGGTCCTTGATGGTCATGCCGAGAATGGCCGTGGCCTTCTCGCGCGCGTCAGCCGGCGTCTTGCAGAACTTCACGCCGCCGGCCTTGCCGCGGCCGCCTGCATGCACCTGTGCCTTGACCATGACGGCGGTGCCATACCGCTGGGCGATGGCTTCCGCCTGCTCTGGCGTCGTGGCGACTTCGCCGGGCGGGATCGGCACTCCGGCCGCCCGCAACAGCTCTTTCGCCTGATACTCATGTAGATCCACGCGTTCTCCGAATCGAGGGATGTCAGCGGTTCAAGACTAATTACTGCGGTGGTCTTCCCAAAATCTGGCCGAGGCTGTCGAACGCCGAGCCGAAGCGCGACCAGTCGCCTCGACGCATGGACTGGCGCATCAGGTCGTACAGGCGAGCCACGCTCGCCTCCCGCGTTTCGGCCGGCGCGGAGGAGCCACCCGTTGCCGTCCGGGGCGCCAGCGGGCTGACACCGAGCCCCGCAAGCGCATCCGCGAGCGTCGCGCCGACCCCGACGCGAGCGCTGTCGAGCACCGCGACATGCGACACGATAGTGCTGCCATCGGCGCGTTGCGACAACAGGGACTGTACGAGGAGCGGCCCGGTGGTGGTCATGACGAGCTGCAGCCGTCCGGACCTCGGCCGCTCCCGGCGACTCTCTTCGGACGAGGAAAGTCGTGTGCTGTCCAGTGCGAGTCGCAGACGCTCCGTCATCGAGGTCCAGCGTTGGCGCGGCGCCGTCGTCGAGTCCCACACGGCTCCACGGAAGCGGCCTCCGACCGCGGTCAACACACCGCTGAGGTTCGCACTCGCATCGAGCAGGGGCACGCTCCACGCGACACCGCCACCGCCGGCGCCCGGCACGAAAAGAGGGGGCGGACCCTCGCCAGCCAGGGCACTGTCGGCCACCATGCGCTGCACAGGCCCTTCCGCGAGCGATCCGAACTCGGCAAACGTGCGGAGCTGCGCGATGACCCCGTCAGTGGGCGGAGGCAGCCGCTGCGCGAGTCCCGGCGGGAGTGAGTCCGCTGTCACATACAACGCCGGCAGCAGTTTCATCCAGGTCTTCGCGACCGAATCCGGTCGCTCGGCGACGACCAGGCGCACCTGCCCTGATGCTGCGTCGACGAGCGCCGTCGCCGCGTGATGGAAGTAGCTCCGGACCCCACCGGCGAGCTCCCAGCGCTGACTGAGCGGATAGCTGTCGGAGGCGCTGTAGATCTCCACCGTCCAGTAGAGGATCCCCTCGTGCAGCAGGGGCAGCACCTCCTCGCCGAGCGCGAACACCGGGGCGAGCAGCGCGACGCGTTCCCGCACATCGCGATGATCCACGAACCGCGAGACCGGCCCGGCGACGCTGTCGGACAGCAGCGCCGGGTCGCGCTTGGCCCACGCGTGGGCGAGCCGGGTGAGGCCTCTCGAAAGCGACGTGCCGAGCACAGTGCCGGTGGTGTCGCGCACCAGGCGGTGCCCAGTGTAGCCGGGGGCTATGACGGCGTGCAGGTCGGCTGATGGTTCGCCGTTCACTGCCCCAGGGTCCCGCAGGTTCACGATGGAGTCCGTGAGCACGGGTTGCGTCACGTCCGCCATGCGCGCGCTCCACCGCTCCGCGAGTGGTGCAACGCGGCGAACGGAGAGCGCGCTGACGATGCCATCATCCGCCCTCCAACCCAGGGACGCCGGCTCGCGATCTTCGGCGTCGCTACCCGCGAGGCGCGAGCGCAACGTCGCTCCGTCCCACAGACTGAGCGACGTGGCGGCCTGTTCGCGCGAGATGCGCGAGAACGGTGCGTCGACCGTGTCGCCTGTGAGGGTGCGAATGCCGTCGACGTTGTAGGCGCGCAGGCTGACCAGTCTGCGGGTGGTGACGTAGTCCTCGTCCCGACGGCCTGGATCACCGAGGATGTCACCTCGCTCCAGCAACGCCGGCAGCGTGTGTCGCAGGCCCAGTGCCGCGACGAGCACGATGGTCAGCGTGATGAATGCAAGGCGCAATTGCCCAACCCAGCCTGCACGCAGAATGAGCAGGCCGGCGACGGCACTCATGATCGACAGGCCGAGATCCACCTTCAGCGTGACGATATGATCGACGCGCATGAAGAGGCCGTCGTTGCCACTGCCATCCCGGAGCACGTCGAACGCGTCGAGGCGATAGCTCCAGGCCAGCAGCATGAGGACGAGCGCACCCAGCACGCTCAGGTGCCGCCGCACATGCGTCGAGACGAGCACGCGCCGGCCTTCCACGCGGAGACTGCGCGTGAGTGCATACAGGACGAGCACGATCGTCGTGACGGCCACGACGGAAATGAGCGACCAGAGGTAGAGCGTTTCCTCGAGCGGCAGCCAGTACAGGTAGAAGCCGAGATCCTTGCCGAGGTAGCTCTCGATCTCGCCGAACGGGATGCCGTGCCGGGCCATCGCCACCGTCGTCCAGTCGGACATCGGCGAGGCGAGCGCGAGTCCGATCAGGACGGCCAGGATAACCGTGATCCCCACGAGCCGGCGGCTGGGAATCATCGAGGTCAGTTCGATGTTCGCGACCCGCGACGGCACGGCCACGGCGTGAATCGTCTGTCGCACGGCGTGCAGGTTGGCGAACGCGAACAGCGAGCCGGCGAGCCACGTGCTGCCCTGCAGGATGACAGTGTCCGTGATCCGCTCCCACCAAAGCGGCGCGGCACCCATGGCGCTGTACCACGCGTGATCCACGACGAGCGTGGTCACCGCCCGGCCGACGAGCAGCACGAGCGCGGCCGCCGCGAGCGCCGTCAGCAGCCAGGTGCGCGTGTTCATGTCATGCGCGGGTCACGCCGCTCAGAGCCGTACACCCTGTTCCAGCAGCCACCCTTCCATCTCGGTGCGAATCGCCTGCAAGCGCTCCTCGGAACGCGCCTCGAATCGTGCGACGATGACCGGTTGCGTGTTGGACGCGCGCAGCAACCCCCACCCGTCGCCGAAGAGCACCCGCACCCCGTCGACCGTGATCACGTCATGGGTCGCGCTGAAGTGCGCGGCGGCCCGCTCGACGATGGCGAACTTCAGGGTCTCATCGGTATCGATGCGGATCTCGGGCGTGGACACGAACGGCGGCACGTTCGCCAGCAGTTCGTCGATGCGCTTGCCGCTGTCGGCGATGATGCGAAGCAGCCGCGCGGCGCCGTAGAGCGCGTCGTCGTGCCCGTAGAAGCCTTCCGAGAAGAACATGTGCCCGGACATCTCGCCGGCGATGGGTGCGTTCATCGACTTCATCTTGTCCTTGATGAGCGAGTGTCCCGTCTTCCACATCACCGGCTTGCCACCGGCCGCCTCGATGCCATGCGTGAGCGCCTGACTGCACTTGACGTCGAAGATGATCGGCTGACCGAGTCCCGTGCGGGCGAGCACGTCACGGGCATAGAGGATGAGGATGTGGTCGCCCCAGATGATCCGCCCATTGGCGTCGACCACGCCGATCCGGTCTGCATCACCGTCGAAGGCCACACCGATCTCGGCGCGTTCGCTCGTCACCGCGGCGATCAGGTCCTCGAGGTTCTCGGGGACGGTCGGATCCGGATGATGATTCGGGAAGGTGCCATCGCTTTCGGTGAACAACCCGACGGCATCGATCCCCAGGGCTGCCATCAGCTGCGGTGCGACGATGGCGCCCGCCCCGTTGCCGCAGTCGTACACCACACGAAGCGGCGACCCGTCAGGTCGCGCGATGCGGCCGACGCGCGCCACGATGTCGGCGACGTAGCGGTCGACCACCTCGACGTGGCGCACGGTGCCATTACCGGACGGAAACGTGCTACCGACCACGAGCCCGTACAGCACCTGGATCTCGTCACCATGCAGCGAGTCCGTGCCGACGCTCATCTTGAAGCCGTTGTACTCGGGCGGATTGTGCGAGCCGGTGATCTGGATGCCGCCAACGACCGGCTCGTGATGGAGCGCCCAATAGAGCAAGGGTGTCGGGACCACGCCGACATCCACGACGTCATACCCGCATTCCGTGAGACCGCGGACCATCGCGTCGCGCAGCGCGGTGCCGCTTGGCCGATTGTCCCGACCGACCGCCACGGCCCCGTGCGAGCCCCTGGCATGCAGATAGGCGGCGTACCCGCGTCCGAGGCCATACGCCACCTCTTCCGTCAGATCCGAGCCTACGATGCCGCGCACGTCATACTGCCGGAAGATGGTCTGGCTGATGGGCATGTCAGGGAATGCGTATGGAGGAAGGCGGGCGGATGTCAGAATCGAGCGGACATCAGCGCCGGTCCGCAGAGCGGAACAGCGTCGTTGGTGTGACACGCTCGGCGGGTGGTTTCGCCACGAGCAATGATTGCGGCAAGGCGGTCCGGGCGAGCACGATGATCGGCGTGGGATATACGCCGAGCACCAGCAGCGCGACCGTCATTGCCACGACGACGCCTTGCGTCAGCGACGACACCACCGGCGCGGCCTTTCCTTCGGCGCGCGGCCGCATGAACATCGCGGAGATCACCGCGAGGTAGTATGCCGCCGACACGACGCTCGTGAGGACGAGCAGGACGACAAGAATGGTCTGCGGCGTCGTGGACTGCATCGCCGCCTGAAGGATGTACCACTTCGCGAAGAAGCCCATGCCGCCCACGAGCGGCATGCCGAGGAATGCGAGGAAGAACACCGCCATCGACACCGCGAGGCCGGGACGAACCAGCCAGAGGCCCGCGATGTCGTCCATCGTCGGTGCGCGGTCGGCACCGTGGTTCACGGCGATGAGGACGCCGAATGCGCCGATCGTGGCAAGCGTGTACGACACCGTGTAGAAGAGCAGCGCCGTCGAGCCGGCCGCGGAGTTCGACACGATGGCGACGAGCAGGTATCCGGCGTGCGCAATGCTCGAATACGCGAGCAGGCGCACCAGATTTCGCTGCGAGAGCGCGAGCACGTTGCCTACGACCATGGTGAGAGCCGCCAGCCACCAGAGCAGCGGGTGCCAGCGATCGGCGGCTCCGGAGAGCGCCTCGATCATCACGCGCGCGAACGTGGCGAACCCCGCGGTCTTGACGACGGACGCCATGAACGCGGTAATCGGCAGCGGCGCACCGTCGTACACGTCCGGCGTCCACATGTGGAACGGCGCGGCGGCGACCTTGAACGCGAAGCCGACGATCAGCAGGCCCAGACCGACGATGAAGATCGGGTCGAGGCCGGGATGCGTCGCGACCCAGCGCGAGATGTCCACGAGGCGGGTGCTGCCCGTGGCGCCGTACAGCAGCGCCATTCCATACAGCAGGAATCCGGTCGAGAACGAACCGAGCAGGAAATACTTCATCGCCGATTCGGCACCGCGCGCGCTGCGCCGATTCACGCCCGCGAGGACGTACAGCGCGAGCGACATGAGCTCCACGCCGAGGAACACGAACATCAGGTCCCGTGCAGCGGCGAGGATCATCATGCCGACCGCGGCGAAGAGCATGAGCACCGGAACTTCCGGGCTGTATGCGCGACTGCGTCCGTGCTCGGCGTCGAGCAGCAAGAGCGACAGCGCAGTGCCCAGCAGGACGATCAGGTCGACGGCCCAGCGGAAGCCGTCGCCGGCGATGCGCTGATCCACCGTACCGGGGACGCTGTCACCCCACGAAACGATGACGACGAGGCCGACGATGACGCAGAGCACGGCGCCGAAGCGCGATAGTGCGGACGTGCGCTCGCCCCCCTCCGCGCTTCCCTCCGCCGTACCCTGCGGACGCCACACCGTGGACAGGAGGAGTAGCATGGCGCCAGCGGCCAGCAGCAGCTCTGGTGCGAGGGCGCGAAGGAATGAGGATGCAGAACCCATGGTGTCCATGCTAGCGTGTCACCGAAAGCGCCGGTTGCGCGGCGGCATTCGGTCCGAAGCGGGCGGCCTGCACGACATCGACCGACGCGCGCTCGATGCGCTGCAGCAGCGGCCGTGGTGCGACCCCGATCCAGAGAATGCCGACGGCGAAGACGCCCATGACGGCCAGCTCGCGGCGGGACAGGTCGCGCATGCTGGCGTTGGTACCGTCGTCGAGCTTGTCGAACAGGAGTCGCTGCAGCATGCGCAGCCCGTACACGGCCGCGAAAATCACACCACTGGTCGCGATGACGGCGAACACCGGCTGGTCGGGGTACGTGCCGATGAGCACGAGGAACTCGCCGATGAACCCGTTGGTGCCCGGGAGCCCGATGGTCGACAGCATGGCGAGCGTCAGCATGATGCTGAACACCGGGACGACGCGCGCGAGGCCGCCGTAGGCGCCCATCTCGTTGGTGCCGCGCCGATCCTCGAGCATGCCGGCCAGCAGGAACAGCGCGCTGGTCGAGATGCCGTGATTGACCATCACCATGACGGCGCCCTGCACGCTCTGCTGCGTGAGCGCGAACGCGCCCAGCATGATGAACCCGAGGTGACTGATCGA
This sequence comes from Gemmatimonadota bacterium, assembly GCA_040387895.1. Lineage (GTDB taxonomy): Bacteria > Gemmatimonadota > Gemmatimonadetes > Gemmatimonadales > Gemmatimonadaceae > Gemmatimonas. The sequence continues at coordinate 3,555 of JAZKCW010000031.1, read as the reverse complement.
GCTGTACGCGATCATCCGCTTCATGTCACGCTGGGCCATCGCCAGCAGCGCACCATAGATGATGCCGATGACCGACAGCACGAGAATCGTGCCGCGCACCGTGTCATTGGTCGCCGCGGCGGGGAACATCGGGATGGCGAATCGGAGGATGGCGTATGTGCCCACCTTGAAGCCGAGCGCCACGGCCACGAACGTCGGCGCGGAGCTCTGCGCGTCCGGAAGCCAGGTGTGAAACGGCACCAGCGCCGACTTGACCGCGAACGCGATGAAGAACGCGAGGAACATGAACAGCTGGGCGCGGAATCCAAGCTTCACGAGCGCCAGATGATCGAAGTGGAAGGACGTCCCGCCGCCAAGGTTCCAGAGTGCGACGATCGCCACCAGCATCAGCAGCGATCCGACAAGCGTGAACAGCACGTAGCGGGTGGATGCACGGGCGCTTGCGCCGGTCCCCCAGATGCCGATCAGGAAGTACATGGGAATGAGCATCAGCTCCCATGACAGGTAGAACAGCAGCAGGTCGAGCGAGACGAAGATGCCGATCATGCCGGCCACGAGCACCAGCGCGAGCGATCCGAACGCCGGTGTCTTGACGCGCACGTTGTCCCACGACGCGATCAGCGCGAGCGGCATCACGAGCGACGTGAGCACGACCATCGGCATCGCGAGACCATCGACGCCCAGACTGAACGTTGCACCGATGTCGCTCAGCCACGGGGCGTCGACGCGCGCCTGCCATCCACGCGCGTCGCTATCGAACACGCCCCAGAGCGCGAGCCCCAGCAGCCCTTCCACCACCAGTGCGGCAAGCGTGAGTACGCGTGCATCGAGCCCCTGCCCTTCCTCGCGGCCGAACAGCCGCACCATGAGCGCCGCAAGCAGCGGCCACAGAAAGAGCGCAGGCAGGACCCAGTCGGACACTCCGGATGCAATCAGGAATTCGTTCATGATTCAGCGGAGCGTGAGAGCGCCGAGCATCGCCAGCGCACCGGCGACGACGAGCCAGGCATACTTGCCGACATCCCCATCCTGGAATCGCTGGCCGAAGAATGCAGCGGTGCGAGAAAACAGCTTGCCGCCGGCAGAGAATCCGCGGTCGACGCCGACGTCGACGCCGCGCGCCAGCACTCCACCGGCCAGCACATTGATCGGGCGGACGAGTGCGGCGTCCACGGCGCCGTCGATACCGTAGGCGTTCGAGAGCACCGCAGACAGGCCCGTGTCGGCCGGCGCGTGTGCCTTGTCCGGCATCGGGGCGCGGAAACGCAGCATGCCATAGGCGATACCGGCGACGGCGATCCCGACCGCGACCGCGACGAGGATCCACTCCGTTTCGTGGGGAAGCACGACGTCGCCGGCAAGGCGGCGCGCACTCGGCCCAACCACAGGCTCGAGCCAGTGCTCCAGCACGACCGTTTTGCCGATCGGGATCAGCTTGGGCAGGTTGAGCCAGCCGCCGACCAATGCCAGCAGCGCCAGCACCAGCACGGGTGCGGTCATCACTGCCGGCGCCTCATGCAGGGCCGACTGCTCCTCGGTGCCCGTCCGGTTCTGTCCCGCGAAGGCGAGCATCATCATGCGCGTCATGTAGACGGCCGTCAGCAGCGCCGTGATGAGCCCGAGGACGTAGATCGTGTAGAGCAACGTGCTGCCCGGGATGCCGAGCAGCGACGCACTGCCAAGCGGCGAGGAAGTCGCGCGGGCGAACGTCGCCGCCAGGATCTCGTCCTTCGAGAAGAAGCCCGACAGCGGCGGGATGCCGGCGATCGCCAGGGTCGCTATGAGCATGGCGCCCGCGGTGGCCGGCATGAAGCGCGCGAGGCCGCCCATGTTGCGAAGGTCCTGCGCGTCGTCGTGCCGGTGCGTCGTGTGAAACGCATGATGCAGCGAGTGGATCACCGAACCGGCGCCGAGGAACAGCACTGCCTTGAAGAAGGCGTGCGTGACCAGATGAAACACGCCCGCGGTATACGCGCCCGTCCCCACGGCCACGAACATGTAGCCAAGCTGGGACACCGTGGAGTATGCGAGCACCTTCTTGATGTCCCACTGCCGCAGCGCGATCGTGGCGGCGAAGAGCGCCGTGAGCGAGCCGACCGTCGCCACGACGAGCGAAGCCGACGGTGCACCGGCGAATACCGGTGCGGCACGCGCGACCAGGTACACGCCGGCCGTGACCATGGTCGCCGCATGGATGAGCGCCGACACCGGCGTCGGGCCGGCCATGGCGTCCGGCAGCCACACGTACAGCGGCAGCTGGGCGCTCTTTCCGGCGCAGCCGAGTAACAGGAACAGCGCGATCGTCGTGAGGACCGTCGTGCCCGCGATCTGCCCGAGCGCGGCATGCGCGCCGACGAAATCGAGCTTGCCGACCGTGGCCCAGATCAGGAACATCGCCACGAGAAAACCGAAATCGCCGATGCGGTTCACGACGAAGGCCTTCTTGCCGGCCTCCGCGTTGGCGCGCTCGCTGAACCAGAACCCGATGAGAAGGTACGAGCAGAGGCCCACGCCTTCCCAGCCCACGAACAGCACGGGATAGCTCGACCCGAGCACCAGCGTGAGCATACATGCGACGAACAGGTTGAGATACGCGAAGTAGCGCGCGTATCCCGGATCCGTCTTCATGTATCCGATGCTGAACAGGTGAATCAGCGTGCCGACACCAGTCACGACCAGCGACATCAGGATGGACAGCTGGTCGATCTGGATGCCCCAGTCGATGGACAGCGTGCCCACCGGCATCCAGCGCGCATACACCCGCACGAAAGGCGACTCCATCGGCGCGCCCTGCATCGCCATGAAGATCGCCACGGACAGCGCGAAGGCGGCCAGCAGCACGCCTGGCGCCACCACGGAAACGATCGCATTGGTACGGGAGTGACTCGCCTCGGCGACTGCCTCGCGGTCACCCACCGTGCCGCGGCTGCCCGCGATACCGAGCCGCGGTGCGATGGAGAGGAATCCGTTGATCAGCGCGCCGAGCAGTGGCAACAATGGCAGCAGCCACGCGTACTCGGCGACCGTACCGTCGAGGGGAGTGATCATCCGCGGAGTCTCCGCAGCGCACTCAGATCGACGGTCCCGAAGTGCCGAAACACGGAGATCACGATCGCGAGCCCAACCGCTGCTTCGGCGGCGGCAATCGTCATGACCATGATCACGAAAACGTGCCCGGTGACGCCATGCATCTTCGCGAAGGCAACAAACGACAGGTTCACGGCGTTGAGCATCAGCTCCGCGCACATGAACAGGATGATCATGTTCCGCCGGGTGAGCACGCCGATCACACCGATGCAGAACAGGATGGCGGACACGAAAAGGGCTTCGGCGATCATGCGCGTGCGCGCCTCTTCGCGAGAAGGACGGAGCCGACGATGGCTACGAGAAGCACGATGCTCGTGAGTTCAAAAGCGACCAGGTAGTCGGAGAAGAGCGAGGCCGCGACGGGGGTGACCGCGTTCTCCTGCGCCGGAGCCAGCGGTACCTGCGCGATGTGCGCGCGCTGGACCACCAGCAGGTTGGCCAGCAGCGCGAGTCCGACCACGCCGGCAC
>JAZKCW010000030.1:0-86207 GCA_040387895.1 Gemmatimonadota bacterium | reverse complement strand
CGTCCGTCGTGCGGAAGTAGAACTGCGGGCGGTAGCCCTTGAAGAACGGCGTGTGACGGCCGCCCTCTTCCTTCGTGAGCACGTACACTTCGCCGAGGAACTTCGTGTGCGGCTTGATCGAGTTCGGCTTGGCGAGGCACATGCCGCGCTCGATGTCTTCCTTGTTGATGCCGCGAAGGAGGAGACCGACGTTGTCGCCGGCACGCCCTTCGTCGAGCAGCTTGCGGAACATCTCGACGCCCGTGACGATCGTCTTCTTCTCGCTGTTGTAGCCGACGACCTGCACTTCCTCGCCGACCTTCACGATGCCACGCTCGATACGACCCGTCGCCACCGTGCCGCGACCCGTGATCGAGAAGACGTCCTCGACCGGGAGCAGGAACGGCTTGTCGATCTCACGCATCGGCTCCGGGATGTACGAGTCGAGTGCCTCGTACAGCTTCATGAACTCGGCCACCCACTTCGGGTCGCCGTTGATCGCGTTGATCGCCGAGCCACGGATCACCGGGGCGTCGTCGCCAGGATAGTTGTACTTCGAGAGCAGCTCGCGGACTTCGAGCTCGACGAGGTCGAGGAGCTCTTCGTCGTCGACGAGGTCGCACTTGTTGAGGAACACGACGACCGAGGGCACGTTCACCTGGCGGGCCAGGAGGATGTGCTCGCGCGTCTGCGGCATCGGGCCGTCGACGGCCGACACGACCAGGATCGCGCCGTCCATCTGCGCCGCACCCGTGATCATGTTCTTCACGTAGTCCGCGTGTCCCGGGCAGTCGACGTGCGCGTAGTGACGGTTCTCCGTCTCGTACTCGACGTGCGACGTCGCGATCGTGAGGATCTTCGTGCTGTCACGGCGACCCTGCGACTCGGAGGCCTTGGCCACTTCGTCGTAGGCGATGTACTTCGTGCCGTAACCCTTGTCCGCGGAGATCTTCGTGAGAGCTGCCGTCGTGGTGGTCTTGCCGTGGTCGACGTGGCCGATCGTTCCCACGTTCACGTGCGGCTTGTTCCGCTCGAACTTTGCCTTGCCCATGGTTCGGTTCTGGTATTGGGTAGTGAATGAGTGGGTGAGGCTTACGCCTTCACCTTGCTGATGATCTCTTCGGCCTTCGACTTCGGCACTTCCTCGTAATGCGAGAACTCCATCGAGTAGACCGCCCGCCCCTGCGACATGCTGCGCAGCTTGGTCGAGTAACCGAACATCTCGCCGAGCGGCACCGTCGCCGAGATGACCTGCGCTTCTCCCCGCTGCATCATGCCGCCGATCTTGCCGCGCCGCGAAGAGAGGTCGCCGAGGACGTCGCCCATGTACGCTTCCGGGCTCACGACCTCGACCTTCATCACCGGCTCGAGCAGGCAAGGCGACGCCGCTTTCGCAGCCTCCTTGAACGCCATCGAGCCAGCAATCTTGAACGCCATTTCGGACGAGTCGACATCGTGGTATGACCCGTACGTCAGCTGCACCTTGACGTCGACGACCGGGTAGCCGGCCAGCACGCCCGTCTCCAGTGCTTCCTTGATGCCCTGCTCCACCGGTCCGATGTACTCTCGCGGGATCACGCCGCCCACGATCTTGTCCTCGAACACGAAGCCCTGACCCTGCTCGCTGGGCTCCATGTTGATGACCACGTGGCCGTACTGACCCTTACCACCGGACTGACGGATGAACTTGCCCTCGATCTTCTCGACACGCTTGCGGATCGTCTCGCGATAGGCGACCTGCGGACGACCGACGTTCGCGTCGACCTTGAACTCGCGCATCATGCGATCGACGATGATCTCGAGATGCAGCTCGCCCATGCCGGCGATGATCGTCTGGTTCGTCTCTGGGTCAGAGCGCACGCGGAACGTCGGATCTTCCTCGGCCAGCTTGTTGAGCGCGATCGCCAGCTTGTCCTGGTCGGCCTTGGTCTTCGGTTCGATGGCGACGTCGATGACGGGCGCCGGGAACTTCATGGCCTCGAGGATGATCGGGCTGTCTTCCGTGCACAGCGTGTCGCCCGTGCGCGTGTCCTTGAGACCGATCGCAGCCGCGATGTCGCCGGCGCGCACTTCCTCGATCTCTTCCCGCTTGTTCGCGTGCATCTGCAGCAGACGGCCGACACGCTCGCGCTTGTCCTTCGTGCTGTTGTAGACGTACGAACCCGACGACAGCACGCCCGAGTAGACGCGGAAGAACGTCAGCTTACCGACGAACGGGTCGGTCGCGATCTTGAACGCCAGGCCGGCGAACGGTGCTTCGTCCGTGACCGGGCACTCAACGAACGTCTCGTCATGGTGCGGCAGCGTGCCCTTGATCGCGGGCACGTCCGTCGGCGCCGGGAGAAAGTCGATCACGGCGTCGAGCAGGGCCTGCACACCCTTGTTCTTGAACGAGGCGCCGCAGAGAATCGGAATAAACTTGCCCGCGCACGTGGCCGTGCGGATCGCGCTGCGGATCTCGTCGACCGAGAGCTCCTCGCCGGCGAGGTACTTCTCCATCAGCGCTTCGTCGTACTCGACCACGGTGTCGATCAGCTTCGCACGCGCTTCCTCGACGGCATCCTTGAACTCGGCCGGCACGTCGGTGACCGTGAAGGTCTTGCCGAGCGTCGCTTCGTCGAAGATGTACTGCTTGCGTTCGATGACGTCGAGATGGCCGGTGAACAGCTCGCCCGATCCGACCGGGAGCTGCAACGGCTGGGCGCTCTTCGAGAGGCGGTCGTGGATCATCGCCACGCAACGCTCGAAGTTCGCACCGACGCGATCCATCTTGTTCGCGAAGATCATGCGGGGCACGGCGTACCCATCGGCCTGGCGCCACACGGTTTCCGTCTGCGGCTCGACGCCGGCGACGGAATCGAGCAGCGTCACGGCGCCGTCGAGCACGCGCAGCGAACGCTGCACCTCGACGGTGAAGTCCACGTGACCCGGGGTGTCGATGATGTTGATGCGATACTCGGGGCCTTCGCCCTTCGTGTCGCTCTGGCCATGGCGCTGCCAGAAGCAGGTCGTCGCGGCGGACGTGATCGTGATGCCGCGCTCCTGTTCCTGCTCCATCCAGTCCATGGTGGCCGCACCATCGTGCACTTCACCAATCTTGTGCGACTTTCCCGTGTAATACAGGACGCGCTCAGTCGTGGTGGTCTTGCCGGCATCGATGTGGGCCATGATGCCGATGTTGCGGTAATGCGCGAGCGGGGTGGTACGCGGCATAGTCTTCAGAAGGCTCGAAAAGACGAAAAGACAGAAGGGACCAGCAAAAAAACGGCTGGACCAGGCACCCCGCGCATACGCGCCGAGCCGGTATCCATCCGCTGCCGCCGGGTACATTCGCCACTGCTGCGCGATGGGGACCCAAGCGCGCCGATCACAGAGAACTGCAGACTCCGTGGCCGACGTTGAATTGGCTGCGTTGCTTGTCGGGAGGGTTCGACGTCACGGACGCGAACACCGGTCAGCAGAGCGACCCTGCCGTGTTCGACCTCCGCGTGAGCGGGAGTCGGGGTGGCAGCCCATAGGAATCGGCTGCAGATCGCCGATGCGTACGAGGGACAACGAACTACCGAACATGTGACGGTGAAGCGATCCCTATTCGGGACAGACACCTAAGCTGGCGGGTCCGTGTGTGTAAGTCAATGCCTGCGAACGCTGTTTCCCGAGGGAAATGCCGTCGTCAAGGCCCCGCAGAAGAACGTGCGCCGGCGCAGCGGCGAGCGAGGCGGTCATGCGACAGGCACGGGGCCCGTCAAAAGGTCACACATTGCCGACCGCTGGATCGACCGTCGCGCTGCGGATCTGGCAAGCTCTTGCACAACAGGCACTTGGTTCTGTTCACCGGCCTCCGGTGGCCCGGCGTGACGGCCGGTCGCTCCAGTGGTCCAATGGATGAGTCCGCAATGGTATGCATTCTGCCTCTACCCATGGCAGACTGGTCCATTCGGCCCGGTCCTGTGAATCCTGGAAGGTATGAGGCTCATCATGCGTGTTTCGACCCGTTCCATCGTTCTGGCAGCGCTCCTTGCCCCGGCCATCGCCTCCGCCCAAACCGGACAGGTCGTCGGCGGCAACGGACTCAGCGCGCTCGGCGACACCACCTCCTGGAGCACCACCAGCGTACAGGCTGGCGGGCAGATCGGCGTCAGCTCGGTCAACCCGCGCCTCGGATACGGCGGCTACGGCAGCGGGTCGCTCGAGATGTCGGTGACCGGCGCTCCGACGGATGGACAGTATCCGGACTGGGCTTTCTGGTACCGCTTCCAGGATGGATCGGCAGGCGCGAGCAAGATGACGATGCCGGGCTTCGGCAGCCTCTATAACCTCAGCTCGATGTCGTTCGACTGGTACCGGGCCTACCTGCCAGGATGGGATGCCCCGGCCGGCAGCGTTGTCGGTGATATCGCCGGTCAGCCGATCGCCCCGATCGACTGGACCTACAAGACGCCGGTCGTCCGCCTGCAGCTCCGCGAGGAGCGCAATGGCGTGCTCACGTTCAGCGAGCTGGTCTGGGAAGGCTACTACAACCAGTGCTCACTCGGCCCGAGCGTGAACTGCGCGGAGAACGTGACCCCGATCGATACGTGGGTCAGCCAGACGGACATGCAGGACGACAACTTCTGGTATGTGCGGCATTCCGAAGTGGGGGGCGCCGCGCAGTACAGCCAGACTGGAGCCTGCCTGGCGCCGATGAGCTTCTGGGCCGGCGGAATCGCCGCCGGGTCCACCAGCGGACTGTTCGGTGAAGGTGGCTGCTTCTCGGGTGCCGCTGTCGACATCATCGGTATTGCGGTGGGCGTAGGCAGCCAGTGGCCGCTCCCATACCACGCATTTGCCGACAACATCCAGCTCGGCTTCACCGGGGGCGAACTGCAGCGGGGCAACGCTGCCTACTCGCTCGACGCCAACTTCGACATGATCCCGAGTTCCGCCGTGCCCGAGCCGTCGTCGTATGCGCTGATGGCCGCCGGCCTGCTCGCCCTCGGGGCCGCGGCTCGCCGGCGCCGCGCGTCCGCTCGGGCGGAGTAAGCCGGGAGGCCGGTGCACGGCCAAGCGCGCTCAGGACAACAACAGAACAGGCGTCCGGGCGGCCCTCGCAAGTGGGCCGCCCGGTTGCGTTTGTGCCGGTCCGGTGACGCACGGCAGCACCACGGGTGCGGCTCCCTCGAACGGAGTCGGAGGAAGTGACCACCGGAGCCCGGAGCGTGACCGGGCTCAACCGGACTCGTCTGGAGGAGAAGGAAGATGAGATGACCGCAATGCTCCCGGACTCGACATACCGTCGACCGCTGCGCCCCTGACCCGTCGAATGTCGCATCCGCACCCCTCCCGCACCGTCTGCCTCGTCATCGGCACGCGCCCGGAAGCCATCAAGATGGCGCCGGTCGTGGCGGCAATTCGCGCCCATCCGTATCTCGACGCCCTCGTCGTCGCCACGACGCAGCATCGCGAGATGCTCAAGCAGGCGCTCGACGTGTTCGGCATCGTGCCCGACGTCGACCTGGGCCTCATGCAGAATGGCCAGAACCTCGGCGTGTTCACCTCACGGGCGCTGCAGTCGCTCACGGAGTGCTTCATCGAACGCCGGCCGTCGTTCCTGCTGGTGCAGGGTGACACGTCGACGGTGACCGCTGCGGCACTCGCGGCGTTCTATCAGGGCATTCCGATCGGGCACATCGAGGCCGGACTCCGCTCATTCGACTTGAGCAGCCCGTTCCCGGAAGAGGTCAACCGACGCATCGCCACGTGCACCGCCAACATCCACTTCGCACCGACGGACGAAGCGCGAAACAACCTCGTCAGCGAAGGCATCCCGGAAGGCGACATCTTCGTCACGGGCAACACCGTGGTGGACGCGTTGCAGATGGTCGCCCCGCTCGATCGCTTCGAGACGCCTGCACTGAACGCGGTACCGTGGGAAAGCCGGCGCGTGCTGCTCGCGACCGTGCACCGCCGCGAGTCGATGGGCGAACACCTGCACGCCATCTGTGATGCGCTGCTGCAGATCGTCAGCACGCAGAATGTCGATGTGGTCTTCCCGGTGCACCTCAATCCCCGGGTGCGGGACATCGTCATGGAGCGCTTGTCCGGCAACACGCGCATCCATCTGCTCGGCCCCCTGCCCTACCCTGACCTGCTCGAAGTCATGCGACGCGCATTCCTCGTGCTGTCGGACTCCGGCGGCATCCAGGAAGAGGTCCCGTCGTTCCGCAAGCCGATCCTCATCCTGCGCGACTGCACGGAGCGTCCGGAAGTGGTGCAGGCCGGGTTCGGAGAGCTGGTCGGCACGGACACGAGTCTCATCGTGTCGCGCACCCATGCGCTGCTCACCGATCAGCGACTCTATGCATCGCGGGTGTCCGGTTCGAATCCATTCGGTGATGGCCGCGCCGCAGAGCGCATCGCGAACATCGTCGACGGCGCGCTGCGCTACCCGAGCGCGGAGCGCGGACCGCGACGTCTCGATCGGACGCAGGTGAATGCCACGCTCGAACGGCTGGCGAGCAATGCCGCCTGACAGGCCTCCTGACATGCCGCCCGACATGCTGTCTGACGTGCCCATGCGACGGTTCCGTCGCGCGTCCCTCATCGCGCGCGCGGCGCTGGTCGGCATCGCGCTGTCGTGGCCGACGGGCGCTGGGTTGGAGGCGCAGGCGCCATTGGCAGGCGGCATTCCGGGTGGCTGGGTGGAAGCGAACGGGCTCTATCAGTCCGTGAGCAACGGCTATGGCGACTGGCAGGGCGCGTACGTGCGTGCCGTGCGCCCGTCGTCGCGTGACACCTGGTATGCGGACGTGCTCGCGCTGCAGGCATTCACGGAGCGCGGAACGCAGGTCGGCGTCGCGCAACGACACGACTGGTCGCCGCGCGTCTTCCAGATGATCGGTGCGTCCGTCGGCAGCGGGGCGTCGATCATGCCGCGCCTGCGCGCCGATGGCGTACTCGGTGTGCGACTGGGTGACCGCCGGCAGTGGCAGACATCCGCCGGTGTATCGTACGTGAGGTCGGTGACGACACTGTCCGACCTCGCCGGCGTCGCGTCCGTGGCGTGGTATGCGCCCCGCGCGCTGATGCTCGAGACTGGCGTGCGACTCAACGTGAGCCGCCCCGGCAACATCCGGTCGCACCGCATCCTGAACTCCGTGAGCTGGACACCGACACCGCGACGCTCGTTCTCCGCGCGCGCCATCGCCGGCTCTGAAGGCTGGCAGACGCTGCGCGCCGGTACGACCCTCACGCGCTTTCAGTCGCAGGAGTATTCCGTCGCGTGGCGTGAGCTCGTGGCCGGCCCGGTCGCACTCAGCCTGCAGGGTGACTTCTACCGTAATCCATTCTATTCACGCTCCGGAGTTACACTCGGTGTCGCGCGTTACTGGTAGGCCGTCCCGACGCGCCGACGTACTGCGCGACCGTGGACATCGCGGTGGGCGCATTGCGCCGCATCGTGCAATGATCGGGCTCGAGATCTCCGGCTGGCTGGTCGTGGACCTGCTGGTGCTGCCGGCAATCTTCATGACCGCCGTCTTCGTGTCACTCGACCCGCTGCTGGACCTGTGGCGGTGGACACTCGAGTTCGCGCGCGTTCCCCTCGGGCTTCCCGGTACCGTGGCAACACGCGTCGTGGAAGTCGGGCCTGTCGCCGTCGCGGTGCCGTACTATTCGGCCGAAGCGCTGTGGCCATCTGCCGTCGACATGCGCACCGGCTGGATCACGGCGGCCGTGCTGGCAGTCGCCGGCATGCTGCTGCGCGGGCGCATGATTCCGTTCGGGTACTTCCTGCGCGCGCTCGCGGCGATCCAGCTGACGGCGCAGGTGTGGTTCACCTTCGCGGCGCCGCCCTTCACGTACGCGCTCTCGCAGTATGTCGCCGGCCTGCTCGTGTGCGGCGTGGTGATCCTGCTGCTCGCACCGGTCCTGGTCGCGTTCACGTACTTCATCTTCGACTTCCCGCTCTGGCAGAAGCTGCTGCTGGCGTCGATGCTGCTGCTGCACCTCGCGGTATTCCTGCCGCTGCAGGCGATGGTGCACGCGTGGCTGGTGTATCGCGCGTCGCTGCTCGCGCTCCCGATGCTGTTCCTGGTGTTCGGCGTGCTGCTCGACGTGTTCGTGTACGTCGCCCTGTATGGATGGGGCATGAGCTGGCGCTCCGCCGGCGTGCTGGATTCGGTCGACCGGCGTTCGCCGGTGCCTGCACCCAGACCGCACGCTGCTGCCGCCGGTGGTGACAGCGCTGCACCGGCTGCGGTGAACGCTGCATGATCATCACGCCATGATCATCACGCTCGCCAACATCGGCCTGTGGAGTGTCGTCGCGATTCTCGCGATCTACACGCTCCGCCACTACTTCTTCACGCTCAACCGGCTGTTTGGGCGGCATCGTCAGCCATACGTCGACGTCATCCAGGCCAACTGGCCGTCGCTGACCGTGTTCGTGCCCGCGCACAATGAGTCGCGCGTGATCCGCGATTCGCTCGACGCGCTGCTCGCTGCGGACTACCCGCAGGACCGGCTGGTGATCGTGCCCATCGACGATCGGTCGAAGGACGACACGCGCGCGATCCTGCTGGAGTACGCGGCCCGGTATCCCGATCGCGTGAAGCCGTTCCTGCGCGACGACGGGATTCCGGGCAAGGCCGCGGCGCTCGCCGATGCAATGGCCGCGCACGAGTCCGCGCTCTACATGGTCTTCGACGCCGACTACCTGCCCGGACGTCGCCTGCTCAAGGGCTTGGCCGCTCCGTTCTTCGACGCGGAAGTCGGCGCCGTGATGGGACGCGTCGTGCCGCTCAATGTCGGGCGCTCGATGCTCACGCGTCTGCTCGACCTCGAGCGCGCCGGCGGCTATCAGGTCGACCAGCAGGCGCGCATGAACCTGCGCCTCATTCCGCAGTATGGCGGCACCGTCGGTGGCGTGCGTCGTGCCGCGCTCGCGCAGGTCGGTGGATGGCGCGTCGACTCGCTCGCGGAAGACACCGACCTTACCGTGCGCCTCGTGATGAACGGCTGGGATGTCGTCTACCAGAATCGTTCGGAATGCTACGAGGAAGTGCCGGAGAGGTGGGACGTCCGCATCCGGCAGATCCAGCGCTGGGCCAAGGGCCACAATCAGGCGCTCGTGCGCTACATGTCGGCGCTGGTGCGCAACCGGCGCGCCCTTCCCTGGTGGCAGGTGCTCGATGGCGTGCTACTCCTCGGTGTGTTCGTGGTGCCACTCGTGCTCATCGTGGGCTGGGTGTGTACCGTGATCCTGTTCTACGCCGGCTATCCGCCGAGCTGGGGGCGTCTCACCGTGCTCGCGATCAGCTCGTTCAACACCATCGGTAATTTCGCGGCCTTCTTCCAGGTGGCCGCCGCAAGCAGGCTGGATGGGTCGCGCGAGCGCATCCGCATGCTGCCGTTCCTGCTGCTGGGCTTCCTCGTGAGCACGTTCTCCGTTGCCCGGGCATCCCTGTCGCGCGCGTCATGGATGCGCGGGCGCCCGGTCGAGTGGCAGAAGACAGAGCGATTCCGCGCGCCACGCAGTGGCGGGCGCGCCGTGAGCCGCGGCGGTGACGCCAACCATGACGACTCCCAGGCGGGAGCCGGAGGCGCCGCAGCATGACCAGCTCACCGGAACTCGCGTTCGCCGCCCTCATGGCCGCGACGCTCGCGTGGATCGCCCTGCCGTTCATGCCTGCGCTGCTGGAATTGCTGCGCCCGCGTGATGCCGCGCCGCTCGACGCGGTCGGTACCGACTCCGGCGGGCTCACGTATTTCGCGACCTCCTTCACCGAACGCATGCAGGCGGAAGGTGTGCTCGGAGCCACGCCGCCTGCGCGGCTGGCCGACGGGCGGAACCTGCGTCTGCATTCGACGCGCACACCGGTCGCCGCAACGACCGCGGAACAGTCCGATGTGTTCCTGCTCGAGGATGACACCGCGCTGCCCGACGGCCTGCGCTGTTCGGCCGAGTGCCTGTCGCGCGAAGACTTCAACGCGGGTTCCGGCAGCAATTTTCGCGCGGTACTCGGCCTTCGTCATGTGCGGCTCGGAAGCGGCACCATCGTGCAGCGCTGGGTGCACGCGGCGGGTACGCTCGACGTCGGTGCGGGCTCGCGCCTGATCGGGCGCGCGACAGCTGACGACGAGATCATGCTCGGGGCCGATGTCCAGTTCGATCGGCTCGATGCGCCGGTGGTACGCGTCGGCATCCGGAAGCCGCAGCATACTGCAACACTGCCTGTCGGCGCCTTCACTCCGTACACACCGGAGGGTGCGCTGTCGCTCGGCGCAGGCTACTGGCGTGTGACGGGTGATCTCACCGTGCCGCCGGGAACCGCTCTGTCCGGATCGGTGATCGTGATCGGCAACGTGCGCATCGGCGAGGGCGCACGTGTGGATGGCGACATCAAGGCGCACGGCACGTTGACCGTATCACCGCGCGCGGTGGTGACGGGTGCGTTGTCGGCGCGTGCACGCATCGCGATCGAAAATGGTGCGCATGTCAGCGGGCCCGTGATCTCCGAGACCGAGATCGCCATCGGCGCCGCCGTTGCCGGTACGCCGGGCCAGCGCACGACGGTCACGGCCCCGCGTGTGGAGCTGCGCAATGGTGCGACGGTGTATGGTGCCGTCATGTCTGCCGACGGCGGAATGTCGACCGCATCATGACGCCACGCAGCGATTACACGATCGCTGCGGCTTCATTGCGAACGGCACGGTTAAATCTGCGACAACATCGCGTGACGTAGGCCGAACTGCCCATGCGACGGTGCGCAGTCCCGCGTAGCATCGGCTCCTGTCCCGATTCGTCGTACGCCATTCGGACCTGACGTCGGGAGAGCACTGCCGGCGTGCGTGCCGGCCAGGCCACGGGAGGCCCCCAATGTCACGCTGCTGCTATCTTGCATTCATCACCGGCGCCATTGCACTCACGGCGTGCGCCGCCGACACCAATCTGCCGTCCGCCGTCGCTGTGTCATCCGACGCTGTGGCGCGGTCGATCTATCCGGACAACGCGCCGAATGGCACGCATTTCCAGGCGGGCACGTCGGCGTCCTGCTCGATCACGGATGACGCGGTGTCATGCAGTTCATACGAACTCGCGGGCGTTGGCAACGCGAACGCCGAAGCTGCACTGAGTGCGCACTATTCAGCGACCGTCGACTGCACGAACCATGGCGGCAAGATGGTCCCCGTGAAGTCGCAGGTGGAAGGCGCGTCTGTCTCGACGGGCGAGCTCGAGCCGAAGAACGGCCGGATGAAGGTACCGTCGCTTTCGACCGGCGCGGCGCCGTCGGACGAGCAGTTCGAGAATGGCGCGACCTGCCCGAACGGGAACTGGACCAAGGACGTGCGGTCGGGAAGCCTTGCCATGGAGAGCTATCAGTACACGCTCACGTTCGTGACCTTCCAGGCGGCGTACATCGTTCTTCCGTAAGCGTGCTGCGCAATGCGTACCGGAACGAAAGCGCCCCGGACTCGACGAGTCCGGGGCGCTTTGTTGCAACGGTGGGGACGACTACCAGCGATAGTGCGCGAACGCCTTGTTGGCTTCGGCCATGCGGTGCGTGTCTTCCTTCTTCTTGATCGCGTTGCCTTCGCCACGCGACGCCGCGAGCACTTCGTTCGCGAGCTTCTCCTTCATGCTCTTCTCGTTGCGGTCGCGCGAATACCCGATGAGCCAGCGCATCGCGAGGGCCGTACGGCGGTCCTGACGGACCTCGACGGGCACCTGGTACGTGGCACCACCGACACGGCGGCTCTTCACTTCGACGACCGGCTTGAGGTTGTTGAGCGCCTGCTTGAACACGCCCACACCCGGCTGGCTCGTCTTCGCTTCGACGATGTCCATCGCGCCGTAGAAGATGCCTTCGGCGGTGCTCTTCTTTCCCTGGATCATCAGGGAGTTGATGAACTTCGAGACAGTCTGGCTGTCGTAGCGCGCGTCAGGCAGCACGGTGCGCTTCACGGAACTCTTGCGGCGGCTCACTTCTTCTTACCTCCCTTGGCGGCGGCTGCTGCCGCCGCGCCCTTCTTGGGGCGCTTGGTGCCGTACTTCGAACGGCTCTGGTTGCGGCCGTTCACGCCCGAGGCGTCGAGCGTACCGCGTACGATATGATAGCGAACGCCCGGAAGGTCCTTCACACGACCACCACGCACGAGCACGATCGAGTGCTCCTGCAGGTTGTGCCCTTCACCGGGGATGTACGCGGTGACTTCGAGCTGGTTCGTGAGGCGGACACGCGCGACCTTGCGGAGCGCGGAGTTGGGCTTCTTGGGCGTCGTGGTGTAGACGCGGGTGCAGACGCCACGCTTGAACGGGTTGCTCTTGAGCGCGGGGGCCTTGCTCTTCTCCACCACGTCCTTGCGGGCGCGACGGACCAGCTGATTGATCGTTGGCATTCGCCTGTAAACTCTTGGGTGTTCGGGAACCGACGTCTACGTGAATCGCGCCAGCGATGCCCTGCAGGAGTGCGAGGCCAATCTCAACCTCGCGAGCGCAGGGCACCAAAGCAGCCGGTGCGGCACGGAACAGAACCCTAAGCTTAGTCGCGCCCGCTCCGAGGGGCAACCCGGTTCGGCCGCTTCACTTGGCCGAGAGCAGCGCCTTGATGCGTGCCTCGAGGCCGCCGACGGAGCTGCAGCGCACCGCATTGGAGGCGTTCGTGAGCGGGTTCACGGCGCTGCCTTCCACGAGGGTCTGGATCACCGACCCGCCCGCGTCGTTGGGCGTAATCTGCGACAGGATGGTCAGGGTGACCGTGTAGGTCTCGGCGTTCGGCATGCCGGTGTCGCCGCCGCAGTCCACGACCTTGGTCATGAGCAGGTCACCGACCTTGCGCCGGGTGCGGAAGGCCATGTTCCCGACCCGGCGCAGCCCCGCGTCACGGTCGGTGACCGGAATGGCGAGCGCCGCGAACGCCCGCTCGGTCGCCGCGAACGCCTGGTCCGGGGTCAGGTCGAGGATCGCCTTCTGGGAGGCACTGTTGTTCACGAGGCTGACGTTGGCCGAAGCGCCGCCCGCCACCTGAATGGTCTGGGTGGACATGCGCGGTGTGCTGAGCTCCGGCGCGACCGAGCGCGAGGCGCAGGCGACGGTCGACGCGAGTGCAGCACCCGATGCCAGCAGGCATCCCAATCGTGTGGCTCGAGGCACAGTCCGCTCCTGTATGGCGACCATTCGGCGCTTCGTGGTGTCGTATCAACGGCGGACGCCAGACGCCAGACGCCAGGCGTGAGACGCCAGTTGGACGCCGGGCTCCAGTTGGGGGTTGCGAGTGGACGGAGAGGATGGCTGCCGGCTGACAACCAACTGAACTCCGGCGTCTCGAAACTGACAACCAACTCGCGTCTCACGCCCGGCGTCTGGCGTCTGCTGTTAACAGTTGCCGCGCCGCCAACGTAGGATATAGCAGGATCGGGCGCCAGACTCGCCTGTGCACCAGGCGCGTTGCGATCGCCGGATCATCACCCCATCGCTCAACCGTACCCCCGTGTCCGATTTCCAGTCCCGTCTCCAGCAGGCCATCGATCGCGACTTCCTCATCGAACGGGAACTCGGCGGCGCCGGCATGTCACGGGTGTTCGTCGCCATGGAGCGGGCGCTGCAACGTCGCGTGGTCGTGAAGGTGCTGCCGCCGGAGCTTGCAGCCGGCATGAACGTCGAGCGCTTCCGCCGCGAGATCCAGCTGGCGGCCGGGTTGCAGCACCCGCATATCGTGCCGCTGCTCGCGACCGGTGACAACGACGGGTTGCTCTGGTTCTCGATGCCGTACATCGAGGGCGAGTCGCTGCGCAGCGCGCTCAAGGCGCGCGAGCGGCTGCCTGCACGTGACGTAGTACGCATCCTGCACGACGTGGTCGATGCACTCGCCTACGCGCATGCGCGTGGCGTGGTGCACCGCGACATCAAGCCTGACAACATCCTCACGTCGGGCATGCACGCGATGGTCACGGACTTCGGCGTGGCGAAGGCCGTCAGCGCGGCCATCCCGTCGCAGGGCGGCACCACGACGGGCATGGCCATCGGCACCCCGGCGTACATGGCGCCGGAGCAGCTCGCGGCCGACCCTGCCGCCGACCATCGTGTCGACCTCTACGCGGTCGGACTGCTTGCATACGAGCTGCTCACGGGCCACTCGCCGTTCACGAGCACGTCGCCGCAGGCCACGCTCGCCGCGCAGCTCACCAAGATGCCGGAGCCGCCACACCGCTCGTTCAGCGACATTCCCGAGGCACTCTCGGGCATCATCATGAGCTGCCTCGAGAAGGACGCGGCGCGCCGTCCGCAGAGTGCGACCGCGCTGCTCGCCGAGCTGGATGCGCTGCCTCCGATGGGAAGCGGCAGCTCGCTGGCTCCTGCACGCCGGCGCAGCCGCCGCGCCCCGGCGATACTGGGCGGCCTCGCGGTGATCGCCGGGCTGTCGGTGGTGTTCGCGCAGCGCTCGAAGCTGGCGGGCTCGTCGTCCCGTGTTGCGGACAGCGTCCCTGCTCGCGACATCGGACCGGGTGGATCACGCACGGGCATGGAGGTCGCGAGTGGAGGGCCCGTCGGCAGCACCACGCCGTCGACCCGTCCGGAAACGGTCATCGTGATCTATCGCGACACGTCATCACGCAGCGACGGCGCGCGCGGCATTCAGGTGCCGGTCGTGATCTCGCGTGCGGAGTCGCTGGCGATCGCGAAGGCGATGCAGGAACGAGCCGGGACATCGTCGGCGAGCACGCCCGCGAACACGGCCGCGAATACGGCGGTCGGAGCAGGATCGGGTGGCGCGCCACGAGCGACGCCCCGGGTGGGCGCCGCGCCCCAGGCGCCGGGCATGCCGTCGGCATCCGCGACGGCGCTGGCGGCGGGTGCCATGACGGCCAGCGGCGCTGCGCAGGTTGCCGCGGGCGCCGCGAAGCAGGTGTTCATCGCGCGCTCCGGTGCCGGCGTGAACGTCATGGTGAATCAGGAGGCGCTGCTCAACGAGGTGCGCCGCGTGTTCTCCGACTCCATGTCCCAGGCGCTCGCCAAGATGGACTCGGCGCTCGCGAGCATGCCACGCTATCAGCGCGTGGATGCGCCACGGCCCTCGAGAATCTCGATCACGCCGTCGCTGAGCCCGAACTCCGACGGCCGGACGCGCGTCGTGGTCTCCGACTTCACGAACGCGACACGCAAGCCGGAACTCGAGTCACTGGGGAACGATCTCGCGCGGCACCTGCGCGGCTCCCTCCCCCGCCAGCGTTTCGACGTGGTGAGCGCCGAGATCACGGCGCGCGTCACGCGCGACATACCCGATCGCATGGCCGTCGGATGGACGCTGCGCTCGGACTACGTGGTGAGTGGCGTGCTCCGCGCACGCAACGACTCGCTGGTACTGCTCACGCAGTTCACGGACGTGATCGGCGGACACTACTCGCGTCACACGGAAATGACGGCGCCGATGAATGCACCCCGGCAGCTGTTCGACGCGGCGCTCACGCGTGTGAACCTCTGGCTCGACTCGGCCCGCACACGCGCGGCGAATCGGCCACCGACGCCGGGCATGCCGGGCGGACCAGGCGGACCACCACGCCGCGGTCGCGGCCCGGATGACGGGCGCGGCGGGCAGTAGCTACTCGGAACTGCTTTCCGCGGATACGAACTGATTGGGCGGATAACAGCGGATACTGCAACTGCTTTCCACAGATACGAACTGATAGGGAACTGAAACGACGCAGATCTTCCGGCGTGGGCAGCGGGATCTCGGTGCGCATGGCGAGACCGAATTTCTTGAGTAACAGCACGCCGGCCATGTGCGTCGTCATTTGTTTCGGCTCCGAACAGATCCGCGCTTCTTCTGTTCTTTATCAGTTCGTATCCGCGGAAAGCCGTTGCAGTTCAAGTCGCTCACACCCATCTGGTCATAACGAAAAAAGGCGGCGCCGAAATCAATCGGCGCCGCCTTTTTCGTTACGCTAGCTCAAGACTCAGAGCGGATCATCACCCATCGTGAACGGCACCGACTCCGCGAACGACGCTGGCAGCAGCGCCTCGAAGTTGGGCTCGATCGCTTCCGGCACCGGCTCCTGCACCGGCAGCGCATCGGACTCGACATCCACTTCCTGGTAGCGGTACATGCCCGTACCGGCCGGGATGAGGTGACCGATGATGATGTTCTCCTTGAGACCCAGCAGGTTGTCGCGTGAGCCGCGGATCGCCGCGTCCGTGAGGACTCGGGTGGTTTCCTGGAAGGAAGCCGCGGAGACGAACGACTGCGTGGTGAGCGAGGCCTTGGTGATGCCGAGGAGCAGCGGCTCCGCCGTGGCGGGACGCGTCTTCTTCTTCTTGGCCTCGTCGTTCTCGTCGCGGAACTGCGAGCGATCGACATGCTCACCCTCGAGCATCTCCGTATCACCCGAATCCGCAATCCGAACCTTCTGGAGCATCTGCTTGACGATCACGCCGATGTGCTTGTCGTTGATCTTCACGCCCTGCAGGCGATAGACCTCCTGCACTTCGTTCAGCAGGTACTCCTGTACCGCGCGCGGGCCCTTGATGCGCAGGATGTCATGCGGGTTGACGGGGCCTTCCGAGATGCGGTCACCAGCGCGCACGCGATCACCCTCGTGCACGCGGAGATGCTTGCCGGCCGGCACTTCGTACACCGCCTCTTCCGCCATCTCGTCCACCGTCCACTGTCCACCTTCGACCGTGGCCGGACGGACGAACACCTCGCGCTTGCCGCGCTTGATCTCGCCGAACCGCACGAAGCCGTCGATCTCGGAGATCGTGGCCGGATCCTTCGGGCGACGCGCCTCGAACAGTTCGGCGACTCGCGGCAGACCGCCCGTGATGTCGCGCGTCTTGTACGACTCGCGGCTGATCTTCGCCAGGATGGTACCCGGCGTGATCTGCTCGCCGTCCTCGATCAGGATCACGGCGCCGACGGGCAGGATGAAGTCGCGCACGCGCTTCTCCTTGCCGCCCTTCGTCTGCCAGATCTCGATGTGCGGATGGAGCTTCTTCTCACGGTCCTCTATGACGACGCGCTGGCGAAGGCCGGTGAGCTCGTCGAGCTCCTCGGACAGCGACTCGTCCTCGACGAGGTCCACGAACCGGATCGTGCCTTCGGTGTCGGCGATGATCGGATTGGAGTACGGATCCCACGTGAACACCGTGTCGTCCTTCTTCACCGACTGACCATCCTCGACCATCAGGTACGCGCCGAGCGGTACCGCGAGGCGTGCTTCGATGGCGGAGTTCTTGTCCGCCGACGCGCGGATGACCAGCTCGCCCTCGTACGACGTCACGACCTTCTGGCCGTCCTTGTTCTGGACGGTGATGAGGCGATCGCCGTACTCGATCACACCCGCCTTCTTCGTGTTGCGCGCCGTCTGCTCGGCGATACGTGCCGCGGCACCACCGATGTGGAAGGTGCGCAGCGTGAGCTGCGTACCCGGCTCGCCGATCGACTGCGCGGCGATGATGCCGACCGCCTCGCCGATGTCGACCATCGCCATGGTGGCGAGGTTGCGGCCGTAGCACATGCGGCAGAGACCGCGCTTCGCTTCACAGGTGAGCACGGAGCGGATCTTCACCGACTCGATGCCCGACATCTCGATCGCATCCGCCGTCTCTTCGTCGATCAGCGTTCCCGCCTCGACGAGGATACGCGGACGACCAGCCTCGTCACGCTCCAGCGGATCGATCACGTCTTCGGCGGCAACGTTGCCGACGAGACGCTCGGCCAACGGCTCGATCACGTCTTCGCCTTCCTTCAGCGCCGCCGTGTCCAGGCCGAGGATCGTGCCGCAATCCTCTTCCGCGATCGTCATGTCCTGCGCGACGTCGACCAGACGACGCGTGAGGTAACCGGCGTCGGCCGTCTTGAGCGCCGTGTCGGCCAGACCCTTACGCGCGCCGTGGGTGGACGAGAAGTACTCGAGCACCGACAGGCCTTCGCGGAAGTTCGACTTGATCGGGTTTTCGATGATTTCACCGATACCACCGGTGAGCTTCTTCTGCGGCTTCGCCATCAGGCCGCGCATGCCGGCGAGCTGACGGATCTGGTCGCGAGAACCACGTGAGCCGGAGTCGAACATCATGAACACGGGGTTGAACCCGCCCTGCGAGTCGCGCAACGCCTTGATCATCGCGTCGGCCACGTCCGTGTTGGCGTGGGTCCAGGTGTCGATGACCTTATTGTAGCGCTCACCGTTCGTGATGTTGCCGGTCGCGTACGCACGCTGGAAGCGATCGACACGCTCGGAGGCCGTCGTGAGGATCGTTTCCTTCTCGGCCGGGATGTGCAGGTCTTCGATGCCGATGGACACGCCGGAGCGCGTCGCGTTGCGGAAACCGAATTCCTTCAGGCGATCGAGCAGCCCCACCGTTTCCGAGAGCCCGCACTGGCGGTAGCTCTGGAAGACGAGTTCGCCCAACGCCTTCTTCTTCATGTCCTTGTTCAGGAACTCGAGGCCCTGCGGCACGATCGCGTTGAAGAGGATGCGACCGGTCGTGGTCACGATCCACTTCGGCGCGTCGCCCGTCTTGTCCAGCCAGCGCACGGCGACGTAGTAGCTCGCGCGTCCGTTGGCGATCGCGAGCTCCACTTCGGCGATGCTGGTGAACGACTGCAGCTTGGCCACGCGCGCCGGATCCTTGACGAGCGCGTCGAAGCCCAACGGCGCCTTCGTGGCCACGTAGCAGCCGAGCACGATGTCCTGGCTGGGCTCCGCGACCGGACGACCGTCCGACGGCTTGAGGATGTTGTTGGCCGACAGCATGAGCACGCGCGCCTCGATCTGTGCCTCGAACGAGAGGGGCACGTGCACGGCCATCTGGTCACCGTCGAAGTCGGCGTTGAACGCCGCGCAGACGAGCGGATGGATACGAATGGCCTTGCCTTCGACGAGCACGGGCTCGAAGGCCTGGATACCGAGGCGATGGAGCGTCGGCGCGCGGTTGAGCAGCACCGGGTGGTCCTTGATGATGCCTTCCAGCACCTCGTAGACCATCGCGTTCTCGCGCTCGACGATCTTCTTCGCGCGCTTCACCGTCTCCGCTTCACCGCTCTCGACGAGCTTGTGAATGATGAACGGCTTGAAGAGCTCGAACGCCATGGCCTTCGGCAGGCCGCACTGGTGCAGCTTGAGCTCCGGACCCACGACGATGACCGAACGGCCCGAGTAGTCCACGCGCTTGCCGAGCAGGTTCTGACGGAACCGGCCCTGCTTGCCCTTGAGCATGTCGGACAGCGACTTGAGCGGACGCTTGCCGCGGCCACGGATGGCCTTGGAGCGACGTCCGTTGTCGAACAGCGCATCGACCGCTTCCTGCAGCATGCGCTTCTCGTTGCGCAGGATGACTTCCGGGGCGCGATGCGAGATGAGCTTGGTGAGGCGGTTGTTGCGGTTGATGACGCGACGATAGAGATCGTTGAGATCGGACGTCGCGAAGCGGCCGCCATCGAGCGGCACGAGCGGACGCAGGTCGGGCGGAATCACCGGGATCACGTCCAGGATCATCCACTCCGGCCGGTTGCGGATCTCTCCGCCTTCACCGGACAGGCGGAAGGCGTCGACGATCTTGAGGCGCTTGAGCATCTGCTTCTTGCGATGCTGCGACGTCTCGCCGACCACCGACGAGCGCAGCTCCTCGGCCACCCGGTCGACGTCGAGCCGCTTGAGCAGCTCGCGCACGGCCGGGGCACCGATTTCCGCCTGGAACGCCGTATCGTTCTCGGCCTTCGCGCGCTGGCGCAGGTCGAGATACTCGTCCTCGTCGAGCAGCTGGCGCTCGCGCGCCTCCTGGCTGCCCGGGTCGATGACGATGTAGTTGCTGTAGTAGATCACCTTCTCGAGGTCACGGAGCGTGACGTCGAGGAGATTGCCCATCGGAGACGGCAGCGTCTTGAAGAACCAGATATGGGCGACGGGTACGGCGAGCTCGATGTGACCCATGCGCTCGCGACGCACCTTGCTCAGGGTCACTTCGACGCCGCACCGGTCGCAGATCACGCCGCGATAACGGATGCGCTTGTATTTGCCGCAATGGCATTCCCAGTCCTTGACGGGACCGAAGATGCGCTCGCAGAAGAGGCCGTCCTTTTCAGGCTTGAACGACCGGTAGTTGATGGTTTCGGGCTTGGTGACCTCGCCCCAGGACCACCAGGTGCGCAAGCCGGCCATCTCCAGCCGCTCACGCTCCTTGGGATCCTTCGGTCCCCGGATCTCTTCCGGGGACGCGATGCGCACCGACATGTAGTCGAACGCGGACGCGCGGGCTTCGCGCGAACTGCGGAAATCGATCATGACCTACTCCTCCCCGCCGTTACCGTTGCTGGCGCCTTCGATCAGATCCACGCCGTTTCCGTCCGTGGCTCCGAGCGTGACCTTGATACCGAGCGCTTGCAGTTCCTTCACGAGCACGTTGAACGACTCCGGGATACCCGGCTCGGGCAAGTTCTGCCCCTTCACGATGGCCTCGTACACGCGGCTGCGTCCGTTCACGTCGTCCGACTTGACCGTGAGGATTTCCTGCAGCGTGTGCGCGGCACCGTATGCCTCCAGTGCCCAGACTTCCATTTCGCCGAAACGCTGGCCGCCGAACTGCGCCTTGCCGGCGAGCGGCTGCTGCGTGACGAGCGAGTACGGCCCGATGGACCGCGCGTGAATCTTGTCGTCGACCAGATGCGACAGCTTGAGCACGTACACCTCACCGACCGTGACCGGCGCCGTGAACGTCTCGCCCGTCCGCCCGTCGCGCAGGTGCACCTTGCCGGCGGGCGTGAGGCCCGAGAGACGCACCAGCTCCATGCCGGCGGCATCCACGTCGGAATCGCCCTTCGGCCCGAGCATCGCGGCGAGTGCCGGCAATCCCATGCGCGTCAGCGTTTCCGCCGGGCCCATGGCAGCATGCGCCTCGAACTCCGCGATGGCGCCCGTACGATCGCCCGGCAGCTCCGTCTCTTCCGAGCGGTGCAGCGTGAGTGACGCGTTCACGGACTCGATCTCGCGGCTCGAGAGCGTCTTGGCCGCACTCGTGAGGAACTCCCGCACGCGTGCCGCCAGCGCCTTCGTCTCGGCCGACATCATGCGCGCGTTCAGGTCGTTGAGACTTGCATCCGTCAGCAGCTCGACCTTGTCCGGCGCGTTGCGCTCCGGGCGGATGTCGGCCAGCAGGTTGCGAACATCCTGCGGCGTGGCATCCGACGCCGGACCACCGAGCGACAGCGTTTCGCGCGCGTAGCGGAGCCCGGCGAGCTTCATCAGCAGGCCGATTTCACGCTCGTTCGCGCCCTGGAACACCGGCGTCTTCGCGTAGAAGTTGAGCAGCTTCGCGGCCCATCCGAGATGGGTCTCGAGGATCTGCCCCACGTTCATGCGCGACGGTACGCCGAGCGGGTTGAGCACGATGTCGACCGGACGTCCGTCCGGCATGTACGGCATGTCTTCCTCGGGCACGATGCGCGCAACGATACCCTTGTTGCCGTGTCGGCCGGCCATCTTGTCGCCGACGGAGATCTTGCGCTTCTCCGCCAGGTACACCTTCACCAGCTGGATCACGCCCGGCGGCAGCTCGTCGGGCTGGAGGATGCGGTCGATGCGCTCTTCCGCGCGCTCCTCGATGCGGGCCTTCTCTTCGTTGGCGGCATCGATGATCTCGCGGACCTGCTCGTTCGCGCGCTTGTTCTCGACCCGGAACGTCTTGAGGTCGAGCGTCGCGAAGCGCAGGTCGGCCAGGATGTCCTTCGTCAGTGCGGTGCCCGCGGGAATGGCCTCTTCGACCGTGCCCGACTTGAGCGCGAGCGACACCGTCTCGCCCTCGAGCAGCGAGGCGAGCTCCATGTCGCGGACTTCGTTGACGCGGATCTTCTCCTCGCCTTCCTGACGGCGCACGTCACCGATGCGCTCACCACGATCCTTCTCGACGACCTGATCCTCGACCCGCGAGAAGATCTTGACGTCGATGACCACGCCTTCCATGCCCGGCGACACCTTGAGCGAGCTGTCCTTCACGTCCTTCGCCTTTTCGCCGAAGATCGCGGTGAGGAGCTTCTCTTCCGGCGAGAGCTCGGTTTCACCCTTCGGCGTGATCTTGCCGACGAGGATGTCACCCGGCTTCACCTGGGCGCCGATGCGCACGATGCCACGCTCGTCGAGGTCGACCAGCGACTCCTCGGCGACGTTCGGGATTTCGCGCGTGATTTCTTCCTGCCCGCGCTTCGTGTCGCGCACGTGCAGCTCGAGCTCCTGGATGTGGATCGACGAGTATACGTCGTCCTTCACCAGCCGCTCGGAGAGCACGATGGCGTCTTCGAAGTTGTGGCCGTACCACGGCATGAAGGCAACCGTGACGTTGCGACCGAGGGCGAGCTGGCCCATTTCGGTCGCCGCGCCGTCGGCGAGCACTTCGCCCTTGGCGACCTTCTGCTGCATCTTCACCAGCGGACGCTGGTTGATCGCGGTGTCCTGATTCGTGCGCCAGTACTTCTTGAGCTTGTACCGGTCGAGCTGCGTGAGCCGCGCGAGCGGACGATCGCTCTCGATGCCGCCCTCGACGAGGCCGGCGTCGACGATGATCTCGTCGGCCGTGACGCTCGTGACGACGCCGGCACGGCGCGCGATGATGACCGCGCCGGAGTCGACGGCCACCGTGGCCTCGAGGCCGGTGCCGACGAACGGCGTGCGCGGGTTGAGCAACGGCACCGCCTGGCGCTGCATGTTCGATCCCATGAGCGCGCGATTGGCGTCGTCGTGCTCGAGGAACGGAATGAGTGCGGCGGCGATGGAGACCAGCTGTTCCGGCGCGACGTCCATGTAGTCGATGTCGCGCGGATTGGCCTGCGGCAAGTCGCCGCGCTTGCGGCTCAGGACGTACTCGTCGACGAACGTGCCGTCGGGATGGAGCTTCGAGTTCGCCTGCGCGATGATCGCGTCTTCCTCGCGGTTCGCATCGAGCCACACGATGTCGTTCGTCACCCGGCCTTCCTTCACGACGCGGTACGGCGTCTCGATGAAGCCGAGATCGTTCACGCGGGCGAAGCAGGCGAGCGACGTGATCAGGCCGATGTTCGGACCTTCCGGCGTCTCGATGGGGCACATGCGGCCGTACTGCGAATAGTGCACGTCACGGACTTCGAAGCCGGCACGCTCGCGCGTGAGGCCGCCCGGTCCGAGCGCCGACAGGCGACGCTTGTGCGTCAGCTCGGCGAGCGGATTGGTCTGGTCCATGAACTGCGACAGCTGCGACGATCCGAAGAACGCCTGGATCACCGCCGACACCGTACGGGCGTTGACGAGATCGTCGAGCGAGATCTTCTCGGGATCGGTGTTGATGCTCATGCGCTCCTTGACCAGGCGCGCCATGCGCGACAGGCCGACGGAGAACTGGTTGGCAATGAGTTCGCCGACCGAGCGGATACGACGGTTGCCCAGCTGGTCGATGTCGTCGACATCGCCCCGGCCTTCGTGCAGTTCGACGAGGTTCTTCATGATGGCCACGAAGTCGTCCTTCGTGAGCACCGTCGTGGACATCGGCGTCTTGAGGTTCAGGCGCTGGTTGATCTTGTAGCGACCGACGCGTCCGAGGTCGTAGCGCTTCGGCGAGAAGAACAGGCGCTCGAGCGCCTGCTTCGCCGTCTCGCGGTTCGGGGCATCGCCCGGACGGAGCAGCGCATAGATCTGGCGCAGCGCTTCCTCTTCCGCCTTGGTCGGGTCCTTCGCCAGGGTGTTCTTGATGAGCGTCGACTCGGCGCGGCCGGAGGCGACGAACACCTGCACCTTCGTCTGCTCGGCCTTGCGGATCGCGCGGATCACGTCGTCCGTGAGCGCCTGATCCTTCTCGGCGATCACTTCACCGCTCTCGGCGTCGACGACGTCGCGCGCGAGCAGGCGGCGGTCTTCGCGCTCGCCGCGATCGATCGCGTCCTGTTCGTCGCGCAGGTCGATCTGCGTGTACGAGGCGAACACCTTCACCGTCTTGATGCCCTGCCGCACGAGGCGGTTGAGCACTTCGTCCGTGAGCTCGTCGCCTTCGCGCACGAGGAGCTGGGCCTCGGAGCGCTCGCGCTCGGCCTTGGCCTTCTTGGTCTTGGCCTTGGGCGCGTCGTCCGGGGTGGCCTCGCCTTCGAGCGTGATGTCTTCGGCGATGATGGCGCCGAGGATCTCGCGCAGGTCCATGCGCGTCTCGCGCGTCTTGAGCAGGTCGAGATCGCGTTCGGCGAAGAAGAGACGGAGAATATCTCGGTTCTCGCCCCAGCCGAAGGCGCGCAGGAGCGCCGTCGCGGGGAACTTCTTCTTCTTGTCGATGTGGACGTAGATCACGTCGTGGATATCGACGGTGAACTCGACCCACGACCCGCGGAACGGGATGATGCGCGACGAGATGAGGCGCTGTCCGTTCGGGTGGGTCGACTCCTCGAACACGACGCCGGGTGACCGGTGGAGCTGGGAGACGATGACGCGTTCCGCGCCATTGATCACGAAGGTGCCGAGCTCCGTGAGGAGCGGCAACTCACCGAGATACACTTCCTTCTCGATGATGTTGCGCGGACGCTTCGTGCCGTCGCCGGCATCCTCGAAGATCACCAGCTGAAGGGTGGCCTTGAGGGGGGCCGAGTACGTCATGTCGCGTTCGATGCATTCCGCGACGGAGTACTTCGGCTCACCGAGGCTGTACCGGACGAACTCCAGCGAGAAATTCTCGTGGACGTCCGTGATCGGAAAGAGGTCCTTGAAGACGCGCTCGAGGCCGACGTCCTCGCGCTCGAGCTGGGCAGCGTCGAGCTGCAGCAGCGATTCGAAGGCGCGTGTCTGGATGTCGAGCAAGTGGGGCATGTCCATGCCCGTCTCGAGCTTCGCGAACGAGATCTGATTCATCATATGCTTGAAGGCTCACCCTGGCCGGGGGGCACTGCGCGGCCACTGCGCGTGGCTGCGAATGACTACGAACTTCCCAAAGCGCACTGTCCCCGACGGAGCCGACCACGAAAACCGTGGCCGGCTCCCCCGGGGAGGAGCGCTACTGCGATAGAAACAACAGGACGACGATGTGCGTAGCGACGCTTACTTCACGTCGACGGAGGCGC
Source organism: Gemmatimonadota bacterium (assembly GCA_040387895.1). Lineage (GTDB taxonomy): Bacteria > Gemmatimonadota > Gemmatimonadetes > Gemmatimonadales > Gemmatimonadaceae > Gemmatimonas. The sequence goes on along the minus strand of JAZKCW010000030.1, from coordinate 61,191 downwards.
CTTCGGCTTCGAGCTTGGCCTTGAGCTGCGCCGCTTCGTCCTTGGAGACGTTTTCCTTCACGTTCTTCGGCGCGCCGTCGACCAGGTCCTTGGCTTCCTTCAGGCCGAGGCCCGTGATCTCACGGACGACCTTGATGACCTGGATCTTCTTGGCGCCTGCTTCCTTGAGCACGACCGTGAACTCGGTCTGCTCTTCTGCGGCGGCGGCCGGAGCCGCGCCTGCACCGCCGCCCGCCGGGGCCGCTGCTGCGACCGCGATGGTGACGTTGAACTTCGTCTTGAACTCTTCGATCAGCTCGGACAGGTCGAAGACCGACATGTTGCCGATCGCTTCGAGAATTTCGTCCTTGCTCAGCGTTGCGTTAGCCATGGTAACTCTCTCCTAAGGAAATCTCCCAGGACGTCCTGGGGCGTTGGATCAGGCAATACGCCTGGGGGATTAAGCGGCTTCCTTCTGCTGCTTCAGTGCGTCGAGCGCGCCGACAAACGTGTTGAGCAGCCCGTTCAGTGCACCCACGAACTGACCGAGTGGCGCCTGCATGCTGGCACCGAGTTCGGACAGCAGCTGCTCGCGCGTGGGCATGTTCGCGAGCTTCTTCACCTGTTCGTTGTCGATGACCTGCCCATCGAACAGTCCGCCCTTGAGTGCCGGCTTCGAGTCGTTTTCCTTCGCGAAGTCGGACAGCACCTTGGCGCCCGCAACGGCATCCTTGGCCACGACGATGCCCGTCGGGCCCTTGAGTCGCTGCGACACGAGGCCGCTCTCGTTGACTGCCCGGAGCGCCAGCGTGTTCTTGATCACGACGTACTCGACACCGGCCTTGCGGAGACGGCGACGGAGGTCCGTCATGCGCTTCACGTTCAGTCCCGTGAAGTCGGTGTAGTACACGGCGGAAGCGGAGCCCAGCTTCTCGCGGAGACTGTCGACAAGGACCTGCTTGTCGTTCTTCTTGGCCTTCGGCTTGGTCTTCATGATGGCCGTCGTCCTATCGGTACGGTGTGGTATCGACGGTGACGCCGGGTCCCATGGAGCTCGAGATCGCGACGTTGCGGATGTACACGCCCTTCGCCGCGGACGGCTTGGAGCGGACGATCGTGTCCATCAGTGCCGTGAAGTTGGAGGCGAGGGCCTCGGGCTCGAACGACACCTTGCCGATGGGGGCGTGCACGTTGCCACCCTTGTCGACGCGGAACTCGATCTTGCCGCCCTTGGACTCGCGCACAGCCTTGCCCACGTCGAACGTGACGGTGCCGGCCTTCGGGTTCGGCATGAGGCCGCGGGGACCGAGGACGCGGCCGAGCTGGCCGAGCTGTCCCATCTGGTCCGGCGTGGCGATCAGCACGTCGAAATCGAGCCAGCCTTCCTTGATCTTCGCGAGATACTCGGTGCCGACGTAATCGGCGCCTGCATCCTGCGCTTCCTGCAGCTTGGGACCCGACGCGATCACGAGGACACGCATCGTCTTGCCGGTACCCGCAGGCAAGACGACAGTGCCGCGCACCACCTGATCGGCGTGACGCGGATCGACACCGAGACGAATGGCGACTTCGACGGTCTCGTCGAACTTCGCGAAGCTCATCTCCTTGACCAGCGCGATGGCCTTCTTCGCCTCGTACGGGACGCCCAGCTCGCGACGCTCACTCGCGGCGCGGTACTTCTTTCCGTTGGTATGCATGCTCAGTCCTTGACCGTGATGCCCATGGAACGTGCAGCGCCCGCCATCATCTTGACGGCGGCTTCCATGGAATCGCAGTTCAGGTCCGGCATCTTGATCGTGGCGAGCTTCTCGAGCTGCGCCTTGCTGATCGAGCCGACCTTCACCTTGTTCGGCGTACCCGAGCCCTTGTCGACACCGAGTTCCTTCTTGATGAGTTCCGCCGCCGGCGGAGTCTTCAGAATGAAGGTGAACGACTTGTCGCCGTAGATCGTGACTTCGACCGGGGTCACCATATCACCACCCTGCGTCCGAGCGTTGAACTCTTTGCAGAATGCCATGATGTTGATGCCCTGGGGGCCGAGAGCCGTACCCACGGGGGGCGCCGGGTTCGCCTTGCCTGCAGGAATCTGCAGCTTGACGAATCCAGTGACCTTCTTTGCCATGCTACTCCCTCATCGCGAGTTCCGCACGCGGACCATCCGCGCCCGGCTTAGCTCCCACTGCACTCTTTAGCGTCGCCGTGGTGTGCGACGTTGAGAGCGAGAGAGGCAGAGAAGTAGAGAGAATTGGATTCTCTGCTTCGCTGCTTCTCTGCTTCTCTCGTTCAGTATCCGCGCAGCTGCAGGTAGTCGAGCTCCACACTCGTGGGCCGCCCGAAGAGGCTGACCGACACCCGCACCTTGCCCTTGTCCGACAGAATCTCTTCGACCGTTCCGTTGAAGTCGGCGAACGGACCCTCGGTGATGGCAACCGCCTGGCCGATGAGGAATGGAATCTCCTCCTTGACCGGCGCCTCCTCCGTGGGATCCGCGACACCGAGCAGGCGGCGCACTTCCTCATCGCGAAGCGGCATCGGGTCTTTTTCCTTCCCGACGAACTTGATCACACCCTGGATGGCGTTGATCTCGTGCAGGGTGTCCTGACTGGCCACCATGTCCACGAGGACGTATCCCGGGAAGATCTTCCGTTCGACGTTGACCTTCTTGCCGTTCTTGATTTCGACGACGTCCTGCACGGGAACGAGCGCCTGACGGATCAGGCGATCTTCGGGCGCTGCCGTATCCATGTCGATCTTCCGCTGGATGAGGCGCTGCACCTTGTTCTCATGACCGGACGTGGTCTGGATCGCGTACCACCGGTGCTCGAGCATCGACGCGTGCGGGCTCAGCGGCCGGACAGCATGGCTGGCAAACTGACCAGCAGTGACTGCAGGGCCACGTCGATGAGCGCGATGATCGCGCCCAGCACGAGGACGAACGCGATGATCTGGATCGTCGCCTGCTGCAGCTGCGGCCGATCCGGCCACGTGACCTTCTTCATCTCGGCGACCACGTCCCCATAGAACGTGGAAAGCCGAGTGCCGAGCCCCGGGCGGGCGACTTCAACCGAGGTCATGACTACTTGGTTTCCTTATGCGTCTTATGTGCGTTGCAGCGTGGGCAGTACTTCTTCCACTCCACACGCTCCGGGTGCAGCCGCTTGTTCTTCATGGTGAAGTAGTTGCGGTTCTTGCACTCGGTGCATCCGAGGATGATTTTCTCGCGCGCCATGATTGCCGACTCCGTGCTGCACGCGCAGCATGTCCTGCATCCTGCACCGGGTGCGCCGCTCGCGTTCGCTGAGCGCGCTTGCCCCGATGAGCCATTTCCACGTTTCCGCCAACCATCCTGCACTCGCCGGCCGGGAGGCCGCCCGCATCAGGGCGATCCAGCAACCCGGGAATGCGAGACGAGTGCCCTGAACGACTGACACCCCCGACTCGCCCTGCATGCCCGAATGAACGGGCCCGAAGAGCGCTTCTGGGGGTCACGAGGGGCGGCAGATCTCAACACTGCAAAGCACGCACGCCGTGGGGTGAGCCTTGCAACGTAGCAAGAGCCTATCAGGTACGCAAGGCAGACGGGGCGGGAACCGTCGCGCTACCGGCGGCGCCGATGACCGGCCATGACCGGCCATGACCGGAGCATACTGACTACCGATTACTGACTACTGGTACTTGGGTCTTTGTACCGATTACTCGAGTACTGGTGTCTCGGGTGGCAACAGCAGAGGACAGTACAACTGAAGTAGTCGGAAGCGAGATATCAGTACCAGTAATCGGTATTCCGTAGTCAGAGGGCTGGGGCTGCTGCGCATCGACCGGGGTGAACACCGCTACATCTACTGAGCGGTGCCGCGGCACTTTCACGTCATCACCGCAGCAGTGCCGTGGCCGGATCCACCAGTAGGCCCGGTGCCAACCCCAGGGTCACCAGCCACACCACCAGCACCACCAGCACCAGCCGTTCCCCGCCCTCGAGATCCGGCGCCAGCAACCGCAACGGCTTGCCCAGGAACGCGCGGCTGAAGCCCGCGAGCGTCGCCACCGCCAGCAGCGCGCTCGCCACGATCATCGTGACCGCGCTCGGCACGTTCGTCAGCCACAGCGCGTGCAGCAGCAGGTCATCCGCCACGAACCCCGACGTGCCGGGCATGCCCACCGCCGCGCCGCCGAAGAGTGCCACGCCCACCGCGAGGCGGGGGAACGCGCGGGCACGGCCACCGGGCGTCAGCAGTTCGAGCGGACCGACCCGCGCCTGGAACGAGGCCAGCATGATTCCGAACCCGCTCAGCGCGAGCCCAAATGTGATCGCGACCAGCAGCGCCGCGGCGTGATGCCCCCGCCCTGCCGCGCCGACCGCGGCGAACAGCATGCCGCCGTGCATCAGCACCGAGTTCCGGAGCAGGCCGCGGAGCGTGCGCTGCACGAGTGCGATGAGCGCGAATGCCAGGGTCGACGCGGCGCCGATCACCACGATGTAGGGCGCGAGCTCCGAGGCGATCGTCTCGTGGTCGACGAAGCGCAGGTGCACGAACACCGACGTCGGGAGCGTCGCGAGCTGCTGGAGCTGCAGTGTCAGGCTCCGGTCCGTGAGGCTCGCGATCCCGCTGTGCAACGGAAACACACCGACGCGCATCGCGAACGACACGATCGACGCGACGAACGCCAGCTCGGGCTGCCCCGCCGCCATCGCCGCCGCCGCGACCACCAGCGCGATGCCCGACAGCGCGAGGGTGAGAGACGCGGTGCGTGACACCCGATAGGCTTCCGCCGCGATCACGAATGCCGTGGCGGCCGTCGCACCGAAGCTCACGGTGCCACTCGACGTGGCGAGCGACGCCACCATGAGCAGCGCCAGCGCGACTTCGCCGACCCACCCGCCGCGCTCGCGCGACGCGATGTGCGGCGCGAAGAGCAGCGTGAGCGCACAGGCGATGATGATACCCGGCGCGACGACGGAGCCGGTGATGAAGAAGGTTGCGATATCGGGTGCCATCAGGAGCGCCGCCCGTCGACGGACAGCACGGTGCGCACGCGCGTATCGATCCGGTCCAGCAGGTGCGCGAGCCCGAGTACCGGCGAGATCGCCCGGTCGATGCGCTCATCGAGGCGCAGCCGGTGCACGCCCGCGGCGTACACACGCGCCGCCAGCCGCGGCGCGAACCGCTCCAGCAACGACGGCCCATGCTCCACGTGCCCGTGCTGGTGCACGTCGTGAATCATGTTGGGTGCGCGCAGGTACTGGTACGCACGCAGCAGCGCGTGACAGACCAGGTGCACAAGCGCCAGCGTCGTGAGCCCCAGCGAGATCTCGGCGAGAATGAGCCCGATCTGCGACAGCGTCGCATGCGCGAGTGCACCCTTGGCATCCGTGTGCACACGCGCCACCGCCGCGGCGTAGAGTGCCGTGCTCACACCCACGACGACACCCAGCGCGGCAACGGCCGGCGCGACGTCGAGCGCCGGCGAGACGCGCAGCATGAGATAGAGGCCGGCGTGGATCGACACGGAGCCGTAGAACAGCGCGCTCGATGGCGTCGGGCCTTCCATCGCGCGTGGCAACCAGCCGGAGAATGGCAGCTGCGCCGACTTGCCCATCGCCGACAGCAGGAACAGCGCAGCGACTGCAGCCGACTCGATCGCCGGCAATGAGCCCGCGTTGTTCAACGCCGAGAAGAGCGTGCTGCCCAGCAGCTCGTGTGTCGTGACCATCGCGATCAGCAGTCCGGCATCGCACAACCGATACGTGGCGAAGGCACGCACCGACGACCGCACCGGTTCGTCGCGCTCATGAAAGAAGCCGATGAAGAGCGCCGACGAGATGCCGATCAGCTCCCAGCCTGCGAAGAACAGGTCGAGTGCACCGGCGAACGCCACGAGCTGCGCACCTGCGGCGAACATGCCGAGCAGCACGTAGAAACGGGCGAAGCCGGCTTCCTTGTGCAGGTAGGTGCGGGAGAAGCGCGCCACCAGCGCGGTGAGCGTTGCCGCAAGGAGGGAGAACACGAGGGCGATGCCATCCACCAGCAGCATCGCCGGCACCTCGTAATCGCCGACCTGGAGCCAGCTCCCGTAGTCGACGTTTCCACGGATCGGTGGGCCGAACAGGCCGAGGTAGCAGGCACTCGCGACGATCGACGCGCCGACCGACAGGAGCAATCCGACCTTGAGCGTGCCGGCGACGCGCGTCTCGCTCATCCAGCTCCCACGTCCCATCAACAGCAGCCCGACGAGCAGGGCGCATGCGAGCGGTGCCAGCACCGCGAGCACCAGCGCGACCCGCATGATCACTTCGGAAGTGATGCTATCCAAGCACCCGTCCGCCGTTGCTCGAGACATTCGGTTCCGTCGTACGCAGCGCCGAATCGACGATCACGGGGGGCAGATGCTGGCGACCCTGCATGTGCCAGTCCCGCGAGCGTTCGACGTGCTTCAACGGTGTGGTGTCCGGCGTGTAGGGAATGAACCGGCCGTCCTCGAAGATCTGCATTGCGCCCGTGTCCGGATCGCACGAGACGAGCTGCACCCACTCGTTCACGACCAGCTCCGCCACTTCGGGCTGGCGCCCCGCGACCGCGAGCAGGGCCTCGGGACTCGCATCGACGATCAGCAGGAGCCGCATCGGCTCGTGGATCTCCACCATCTGCAGGGGCAACCCCGTCCGCAGGTCGCTCTGGTGCCCCGCCATCACTCCGACCAACCCGGTGACGTTGTGCGGCAGCTTGGTGCCGCATCCGTAGCGTTCATTGTCCACCGAGGAGAAGTAGTACTCGAGACTGATGCCGGCGCCGACGGGGCCGACGGCCGCGAGGATCCGCTCGAGGATGTTCGCCTCGGTGTCGCGGGTCGGGTCGTAGCTGATGAGAAAGGCCCGCCGGTCGAGATGCAATCCGCGCGTGATGCGTCGGCGCCCCACCACGGCGATCGCGTTGGTGCAGTGGCCGTACTCGGGTCGCGGCTGCGCGAGATGCGACGCGCGCCCCTGCACGTGGCGCAGGGCGTCGTCCGGTGCGATGCCCAGGGGCGCATCGGCGAACCGGCGGCAGCGCTCTGCCGCGCTCTCCCGCCGGGCCGCATCGAGTGCATCGTGTGCCCGCTGAAACGCCTCGGCGTGGCCGACCGGGAGGAACTCGAGATCATACAGCGTGACGCCGTCGTCCGAGGTGTCGTGCAACCCGCCCACGAACCACGTCTCGTCGGGAACCACGAGACCGCGGCCACGCAGCACGGCCCGGACTTCGGGGCTGTTGGCCATCTCCGCGAACAGGCGCGCGTTGGTGCCGCCGCGGCGCCCGCCGCACGCGCCGCAGTCGTGCGCCGACTCGTGCGGGTTGTTGAGGCTCGTCGAGCCATGCCCGAGGACGAAGACCACTGGGGCGAAATGCTCCACCAGGCCGATGGCGCGCAGCACGTTCGTGACGCGATCGACAGCCTCGTCAAGGGTGAACCCGACGAACTTGCCGCGTTCCGATCGGGCGTCGCCCTCCTCCGGTGACCGGATGGCGGACAGGCGGGTCGCAGGACGCGGCGCCCACCGGTCGCGCGCCGAGTCTGCGATGGCGAGCGAGGTGCGCGGCGCGATCACGCGCGAGAGCGCCAGTGCCGCCGCGAGCGGGCCGAGTACGAACGAGAGACCCGCACCGCCACTGAGCGTGCGCGACTGCCGGTGCACCATGCGTGACGCGGCGCGCCAGCGGTCGCGCATGCTCGAGCGCTTGATGTGCCAGTGCTGTTCCGCCGGCACCGCGGACTCGTGCACCTCGTGTGCAGGGGTGACCACGACCGGGCAATGTGCAGCAGGATTCTCGTCGTACAGCCCGAGCAGGTCGATCGCCACGCCGAAGAATCCGGCCACACCGAACGTCTCGTAGCGCGGGCTCAGCTCCTCGATCGCGCGACGCAACGACTCCTCGCGTTCATCGATGCAGAAGACGAACTGGGCGTGCGGAAGCTCCTTCGGCACGGGGTGCATGACCGGACGCAGTGCGTGCATGCCGTCGAGGATCTGTCGGCGGTAGCGTCGCTCGTACGCGTCGTGCAGCAACCGACGTCGCGCGACCCGTGGCAACGCGGTGATCTCGCGCCAGAAGGCGCGTATCTCGTCGTCCGACAGCGCAGCAACGGCCGCCGCGGTCGCGCCCGCACTCTCGGCGATGCCCGCGAGCATCCACGCATCCCGCACGATCGGACGCGGGCGCGCAACCGTGGCTGCCTGCTTCAGGAGCAGCCACGAGACGGGCAGTCCCCGCGAAGCGCAGACCGCTTCGACCGCACGCCGTTCGTACATCAAGCGGACGGCCAGCATGTCGGCGAGCGTCGCTGCACCCGACCCCTCCCGTTCTTCCGGGTGGCGTTCGAGCCGCGAGAACATCCCCGTCCAGCCCGGCAACGCGAGTGCGGTCGCGAGCACGAATTCTTCCTGCTCATCGTGCGGGACACCGAGCGCATCGAGTGCGTCCGCGATCGCGGCTGTCGCCGACCCACCTTCACCCAGCACGCGCAGCATGTCCGCGCGAATGCCACGGCAGGCGCCGGGCTCCGTCGCACCATCGGCAAACAGGAAGCCGACCGCACGCAGGAATCCTTCGTGCCGGCGCGGCATCTCCGCGAGTGCCTGCCCATGGTCGAGAAACACGGCACACAGGCGAACGAGTTCACCATGCACGGCGATGTCCGTGTCCGTCGCGCCAAGCGCCACGAGCGCATCGCGATGCCGGCGGGGCTCGGGCAGATCCGATGCCGGAGCGTCGATCTCTGCCGAAGGCGCAACGCGGCCAAGCCGTTCGAGCGCGGCATCCACCAGCCGCGCGCCGTGCAGTCCGCCGTGCAATCCGTTCGAGTTGCTCGCATGGCCGCGCTGGTAGTGCAGTCCGGCCTCGTCATCCTCGTCCAGCACGTCGCGCAGCAGCGCCCGGGTGAACGCCTGCCGCGTGAGCCCGAGGGTCACGCGCTCGTTCGCGCGCTCGCCCAGCACTCGGACAATGGCCGCATCGGCATCGGTGTCCTCGATGCGCCCGCGGCCCCACGCCTCACGGTACTCGTGGATGTCGAGGTACGGGCGCGCCCCGATGACCGACGCACCCTCCTGCACCGCCTCATGAAACGTGAGGTGCTGGAACGCGTGCAGCGTGTTGTGATGTACGAACACACCGATGGGTCCCTGATCCGGAAGGATGCCATGCGCGCGCTGAAGCGCACGCTCGACCGGATCGCTGCTCGTGCTGGCGTGTTGTGACACCTAGTGTCCGCCGCCTGCCACCGCTCCCTTGAGATCGATCCCGCGCAACTCGAGGTCGATGCGGCGGTCCGGCGCGTCGTTGACGAATTCGGCCAGCACTTCCTTCATGTCATGATCGACGAATTCGCCCGAGCCATCGATCAGCACCCGTTCCCCATCCTGCACCGTGTCGAGCATGCCGACGAGCGCCGGCTTGCTGATGAACGTGCCGTCACGCCGGAACCGCAGCACTCGGCGGCCATCCTGCTCACGCGAATCGACGATCGTCTCGGACGAGTTCTGGCGCAGCACGAAGAACACGCCGACCACGATGCCGACGATCACGCCCTTCAGTAGATCGGTGGCGAGAATCGCCGCGATGGTGATCGCGAACGGCAGGAACTGGTTGAGACCGAGCTTCCACTGCGTGCGGAACAGCGCCGGCGCGCAGAGCTTGAGACCGACCTGGATGAGCACTGCGGCGAGTGCGGCGAGCGGAATGCGATTGAGCATCGCACCGGCGAACAGCAGCGCCACGACGAGCAGCAGGCCATGCGTCAGGGCCGCGAGGCGCTGACGACCGCCGGCCGCGAGATTGGCACCGCTTCGCACGATGACTGCCGTGACCGGGAGACCGCCGAAGAAGCCGGAGACCGCGTTCGCGGCACCCTGCGCGAGCAGCTCGCGGTCGGGTGGGCTCCGGCGACGCAGCGGATCGAGCCGATCGATGGCCTGCAGTGACAGCAACGTCTCGATGCTCGCGACGATTGCGATGGTGGCGCCCGCCATCCACACGGCCGGCGTGAGCAGCGAAGAAAAATCCGGCCGGGGCAGCACCGCGAACAATTCAGCGGGGGTACCGAGCGGGATCTGGACGAAATGCTTCGCCTCGAGCGCCAGCGATGGAATGCCCGCGAACAGGATGCCCATGGTCGTCGTCAGCACCACGACGACGAGTGCGGAGGAGAGCCAGCTGATCTTCGAAAGCGGCGTGTGACGCCAGCCGAACAGGATCACGAGCGAGACCAGCGTGATGATCAGTGCGCCCGGCGTGAACTGCGCAGGAATGTCGCTCACGCCACCGACGGTGCCGAAGGCGACAGGCAGCTGCTTGATGATGATCGTGATGCCGATTGCGGCGAGCATGCCCTTGATCACCGCAGACGGCACGAGCCCCGCGAAGCGCCCCGCGCGGATCAGGCCGAGGATCACCTGCAGCCCCCCGGCGATGATGACGGCCGTGAGGAAGATGTTGAGGCTTCCAAGGCGCTGCACTTCCACGAGCACGATCGACGTGAGCCCGGCGGCGGGGCCGGTCACCGAGAGTGCGGAGCGACTGAGGAACGGCACGACGATGCCGCCCGCGATGCCGGCGATCAATCCGGAGATCGGCGGCACTCCACACGCGACGGCGATGCCGAGACACAGCGGCACTGCCACGAGGAAGACCACGATACCCGCGACGATGTCCTGTCGGGGGTACGCGAACATGCTGTTTGAAGTCGTCAAGGACGGCGTGGAATGAGGAGCGTTCGCAACCGGTGCCGGTGCCGAAACCGGGGCCGCACGTGATTCAACGTGCAGCCACCTGCTGGCGTTCACGGCCGGCGCTGAGAAATTCCCCTTAATTACGCTGGCTGCAACGACTTGGGCCACGTGTGGCGTGGCGCTACATACTTTCGGCGGACATGGGGCAACGTGCAACAGTCCGCGAACGCGCGCGGACTGATTGACCGATTCAGCCCGGCGGGGTGATCACCGGCTGGCCGTCTCCCCCACCCCCGCCGCCTCCGCTTCCCGCGATCACCGCAGCGAGGAAGGCCATCGCGCCAACCGCAGCGGCCGCGAGCCAGCTGCGCTTGCGATCGAGCCGTCGCTCGGCGAGCGTGGCGACCGAGGCCCGAGGCACGAGCACCCGTTGCCGCTGCCAGCTATTGTCGGTGCCGTTCGCCTGCTCGGTGCGCGTGAGCGCCAGCTCCAGCGTGTCACCGCGCATCCCGGCGACGTCGCCCTCGAGGCGCACCACACCCGGCCCCACCTGCGCCGCCAAGTCAGTCGTGCCCTGCATCGTCAGCGACGCAATCACGCGCCGCGCGTTGGCGGCGCTCCCGGCGTCGGCGATCGGCACGGCGCGATAGCAGCCGGCCAGCAGCTGTGTGGCGTACAGTGACCCGAGTAGCGCCGCCCGGCGAACCCGGACACGTCGTGCGCTGCGATCATTCTCCATCCGATTCCGGTCTCCCTTGAAGTGTGCCAATGTGCGAAGACCTGCCCCGCCGCCCGTCTGGAATGCAATCGATGGGCAGCGGAACAGGTCACCTGCTGTTCGCGGGACTTCGCGACGCGAGCGCTGACGCGATCGCTGACGCGAGCGCTACGGAGCCGGGCAGGGGTTGGGGTCGTTCCAGTTGCGCACAGGGGCCGCGTTCGGCGCCGGAATATTGAGTGCGTTCGCCTGCCGTTCGGAGAGCGCATACGGGAGCCGCGCGGGGATCGCCGTCGCGGACGTATTGTTCGCACCGCCCGGCGTCAGCCGCGGCCAGCAGTTGCGCTTCCAGTCGTTGTACACCTCGATGTTCTGGTACAGCGCGACGTACTTCTCCTCGGCGATCTGTTCCAGCGTGACCGATCCGAGCGGAGGGAGCCCCACCGACGTGCGCACCGCATTCGTCGCCGTGAGCGCCGCGCCGGGGTTGTTGAGCCGGAACTGCGCCTCGGCGATGATCAGCTGGTTCTCCGCCCACGTGATGAACGGCTGCCGGAACGTGAGTACCGTGCGCGTCTCGCGATCCAGGTTGGACGAGCCGGCGGCCGGTGCGATGCCGAACTGGTTCGCCCCGCGGTACTGACCGTCGGCCGCCGGGTCGAAGTACGCGGCCAGGCGTGGATCATTGCGCTGCTGCAGCAGCGTGATGAACTGTTGGGCGGCGGTGATGTCCTGGCGCGTGCCGAGCTGGAACTGTGCCCACACGTTGCCGTCGTTGAAGGTGTTGCCATGCGTCGGCCGGAAGTCACCCGGTGCCTGATTGTGGAGAGCCTGCGCGACACTGGTCGGTGCCTCGTTGATGCCGAGTTGTGCGGCGGCGAGGGCAGCCGTCACCGCCGGTTGCCCGAGGCGCTCGACGGTGTGCATGTGAAAGCGCGCCTTCAGCGTATACGCCGCACGGATCCAGCGAGCGTAGTTGCCCTCGTAGAACACGTCGGCCGCGGCCGTAGGTCCGCCGCTCGTTGCACCGAGCAGCGTGATCGCACTGTCGAGCTTTGCCTGCACCGTCGCATAGACCTCCTGCTGCGGGTCCCGCTTGGGTGCTGTGTTGTCCGCATTCACGGCCTCCGAGTACGGCACGTCACCCCACAGCGACGTGACCGTGCCTATCCGGAACGCCTCGATGAACAGCGCGAGGCCAAGCAACCGGTTGTCGTTCGCGGTACGGGCCAACCCCTGCAGCTTGCGCAGATCGAGAAGCCCGCCACCCGCGTACGACTGGTTCCAGAAGGTATCAACGTCGCCTTCCGTGAGGATGTACTGGCTGCCGTAGTTGAGTTGCTGGTTGAAGGTGCCCGCGATCTGCTGCGTCCACATGGTGGCGATGCGCGGAAGCTGGCCTTCCTGCTGGTTCATCAACGACGCCTGCACGCCGACGAACAGCTGCAGCGCGTCAGCGGCTGCAGGATTGTTCGGGTCTTCCGTGAGGCCCTCACCCGTGATGAAATCGTCGCAGGCCGCGAGTGCGGCGGTGCCGAGGCAGAGAGCCACCGTTGCGAGACGTGCGAAACGTGTGGTCCCCGGGAGCGAAATGGATCGTGGCATTGGGGGCATCGTTAGCGGTTGAAGCCGACGGAGAGCACGAAGGAGCGGGACGTCGGCGGATTGAACCAGTCGAAGCCCTGCGTGATCACGGCACCGCCCGAGAGCGACGTCTCGGGGTCGTAGCCCGTGTAGTTGGTCCACAGCCCGAGGTTGCGGCCGGAGAGGCGCAGGTCGATGCTGCGGAAACCAAGGCGGTCCTGCACCCAGCGCTGATCCAGGTTGAGCCCGAGCGTCACCTCGCGGAGCCGCACGAACCCGCCATCCTCCTGGAACTGCGACGCCGCGCCACCGATGCCGCCCGTGCCCGTGAACCACGCCTCGGTGAGCGCGACCTTGGTGCCCACGCCGGGGCCGGTGACGGGGTAGTTCGCCTTTCCGATGTTGGCGATCTTGAATCCCTGGCCGAACGTCACGCTGTCGCCGCGCCGCTCGGTGTCGCCGTGCGTTCCCTGCCCGTACATCGACGCCTTGGTCATGTTCTGCAGCGTGCCACCGCGGCGGATGTCGACGAACGTGCCGAGCGTGAAGCGACGGAACGTGACGTTGCCTCGGATGCCGGCGGTGAAATCCGGCTGCGGATTGCCGAGCACACGCAGGGTGCCGTCAACGATCGGGAAGCCGTTCGTGCCCAGGTACATGGCGCCTTCCGGCGCGTTCGCGGCACGGCAGGCGGCGTTCACGTCGATGGTGCTCACGACGTTCGTCGCATCGTTGTAGCGGCAGCGGGCGAAGTCGGTGCCGCGAATCACGCCGAGCGGCTGGCCGACTTCAGCGTTCGTGGTCCGGCCGGTGAACGACGAGCCGACACCGACGAAGATTGGCGCCGTCGAATCACGGCCGAGCGCCTGCACGCGGTTGCGATTGAACCCGTAGTTGCCGCCGATTTCGACCTGCCAGTCCCTCGTCTGCACCACGCGCACGTTACCCTGCACTTCCAGGCCAAGGTTGCGCATCTTCACCGAGTTGAGCACCGCCGTCGTGTAGCCGGTCGACGGGGCCAGTGCGTAGTTCGGGATGATGATGTCGCGGCCCTGCTGGACGTAGTACGTGACTGCACCATCGATGCGGTTGTTGAACAGCGCGAAGTCGAGACCGGTCGAGAACTCGCCCGTGCGCTCGGGCTTGAGGTCCGGATTCCGTCGCTGCGTCGCGGTGTACAGACCGCCGAACCCGTTCAGCGTCGGGATGATCTGCGAGCCGGGGTTGAAGTCGACGAACGGATTTGCCTGCCCGAGGAAGATGTCGGAGAGCAGGTAGACGCCGGGAAGGTTGCCCGTCTCGCCATACGCGACGCGCACCTTGCCGAACGACAGCACCGGAAGCTCGCGGCCTTCGGTGAAGGTCCACGCTGCGGTGGCCTGCGGGTACCAGATGCGGTTGTTGTTCACACCGAACGTCGACGAGCCGTCGTTGCGCGCACTCGCGGTGAAGAAGAGCTGCCGCCACAGGTCCAGCTGCGCCTGGCCGAAGTACGATTCCAGCCGCGAGCGTGATTCGGCGTCCGTCGCCGTGCTGGGGTCGAGCGCGGTGGTGTTGTTGAGCCGCAGCGGGCGCGGGGCGACGAGGCCGTTGCCCTGCACGTAGACCTGGCGACGCGACTGCTGGTTGAGGTTCTGCCCGAGCAGGAAGCTCGTGCGCACATTCTCGCTCCACTCCCGCCGTGCCGTCGCCGTGAGGTTGTGATCGATGATGCGGTCGGTGAACTGCCAGCGCACGACCGCTGGACCGGCCGCCGGTGCGGCACCGCCCGACTGCTCCGGACGTCCCTCGAGGCGGTCATCCGCGGAGAAGTCGGCACCGAGCGTGTAGTTGACGGTGAGCCAGTTCAGCGGCGTCCAGTTGAAGCCGACGTTGCCGAGCGTACGGTCGACCTGCTGCGGGTTCTCAGCCTCATTCAGCACGTAGAACGGATTGTCCCACGGCGAGAGCTGCGTGCGACGCTGCGCATCCGTCGGGTTGGGCCGACGGAACGAGCGCTGAATGCCGGACTGCGTCAGGTACTGGCGATTGTCGAACTCGGGCGGCGTGCGGAGCGACGTCAGGAACACGCCGTTCGTGTTGTTGCCGCGACCGAAGAGGTTCGCCTGTGAGCGCGCGTAGGAGACGTTCGCGGTGAGCTGAAACTGATCCGTGGCGAAGTGCGACCCGTTGAAGCGCGCGGTGTAGCGGTTGTAGAAGTCGCGGTCCGAGACATAGAAACCGTTCTGCCGCAGCATGCCGCCGGAGAGCAGGAACGTCGTGCGTTCATTGCCGCCCTGCACGGTGAGCGTGTTGTCGTTCGAGTTCGCCTGCTCGAAGATGACGTCCGATTGGTTCCACGTCGGCGTGCCGGCCGCGAGCCGCGGCCCCCACGCACCGAACCCGGCGTTGATCACGCACCCGGGCGTGGCGTTGGCGACGCATGCAGGCGTCTGGCCGGCGGTGCCGATACCGAACGAGCGCTGGAACGGCAGCGCGCGCACGGGATTGTCGATGGAGTAGTTCGAGCGGAGCGAGTAGGACGTACGACCGGCGCGCGCCTTCTTGGTCGTGATCAGCACGACGCCGTTGCCGGCGAGCGATCCATAGATGGCGGCCGCGGACGGACCCGACAGGATCTCGACACTCTCGATATCCTCGGGGTTGATGTCCGTGGCGCGATTGGGCGCCGAGGTTGAACTGACGGCCGAGCTGGTGATCGCGGTGCTGTTGTTGATCGGCGTACCGTCGACGACGAACAGCGGCTGGCCGTTCGCGCTCACGAGGTTGCCACCGGAGCCGACGACGCCGAGCGAGCGTACGCCGCGGATCTGCACGCGCGAACCGCTGCCGGCCTCGCCCGACGTCTGCTGCACCGTGACGTTCGCGGCCTTGCCGGAGAGCGCGGTCACCATGTTGGGCTCGTTCGAGCGACGCAGCGCGGTCGAGTCGACAGACTTCCGTTCTGTCCCGAGGCGTTCGATGGTGCTGGCAGTGCCGGCACCGGTCGTCACGATCTCACCGAGCTGCAGCGGATTCGTGATCAGCGTGAAGTCGACGGTGACGGGCCCGCCGCCCGAGGGCAGCGCGACCTGCCGCGTCTCCAGGCGGAAGCCAAGTCGGCGCGCCGTGACGGCGACCGAGGTGCCGGCGACGTTGCGTGCGGCGGGGATCGTGAGTGAGTAGCGTCCTTCGGCGTTGGTGATGGTGCCGAGTGACAGAGCACGCAGCTCGATGCTGACATCGGAGACGGGCTGGCCGGCATCACTGATGACGCGCCCGGAAAGGGTGACGGGTGTTTGTGCCTGCGCAGCAACCGAGGCGCAGCACACGAGCACCAGCGCCATCGCCGATGCGCGTACGAGTCGGAATCCCATGTGAAACCCCTCGCCCGTGAGTGACGGTGCGATGTTCAGTCCGGTGTGCACACGCGGCCCCAGTGCCGCGTGTGCGCGACAATGCATTGGATGTTCTGAGAAGTGCGCCACGCGCCGACACGTCACCGAATGCACGGTGTCACTCGGTTAAGAAATGCTCAGGGACGTGCGTGGCAGAGACAGCAATTCGAACGCGATGCATCGATGCATTACACCGCGAAGCCGCGCGTTCGGTGTGCGCGCGGTGACTGCACAACCTGCGCCGGCGGTGCCGCGACACGCGCGGTTTGTCCCGATGAATTTCGAACGACTCGTTTGCGCAGTGCAGTTCGCTCACAACCGTGCACAAGTGAACGGATGCGGGTGCGCGACGGCGCGTGCGCAACGGCATCGGTATGTGCACGCGTCCCGGCGTGTGCACGTGTCGCGGCCACTGCCGTGGCGATGTCAGTGCATTGCGCGCAGTGCACTGGTTTGTGGGTGCACGTCGCGTCTCGCATATCGCGCGTTGCGTCTCGCGCGTTGCGTCTCGCGTGTTGCATCTCGCGCAGCGTCGGTGCAGAACGCTGTAACAGCGATACGTGCCGGACATTTCCCGGCTCGTCACGCGCGCGGCGCACACCGTCCCCGCGACCGTCGACACGCGCAGGAGGGTTCGGCGCATCCAATAGTGAGGCCGAAAAACGAACAACCCCACAAACCGGAGAGGCTTGTGGGGTGAACGTTCGAAGCACGCGACCGGGATTGAACCGGTGACCTCATCCTTACCAAGGATGTGCTCTACCGACTGAGCTACGCGTGCAACTTGTTGTGGTGCAACTACTTACTTCTTTTCGTCCGCTGCGTTGACCTGTCCGGACACCGCGTTGGAGACGTTCCGGACCCGCGTTGGATACGCAACTTAGTCCAGACGGGTCCGAAGGCGAAGGGTAGACGGCAGATTGGCGGTCGGCAACCCTGGTGGGGCGCGGCTGGACGACGCTTACAGACCGGCCATCCACGTCTTCCACGCGGCAGCCGTCCCGAGATCGGTGCCGTTGTTGAGCGCCACGAGCAACGCTCGTGCGCTCCGCGGGGCGGTCGGTGCTTCGGCGGTGAGCAGCCGCATGATCCACGCGTCGTTCTTTCCCACCAGGGTTGCCGAGAGCGCCGGCGAGACCTGGGTAGTGGCCAGCATGCTCATGACCATCTCCATGTCGCCAAGCCCGATACCGCCCAGCAGTGCGCGAAGGTCACCACCAGCGGGTGCCCAGTTCACAGGGCGGCGGGGCATCTGACGCAGGGCGGCGGATGCCGCGCCCCGCACCGTTTCGTGTGGGTCGCGCAGGGCACGGACCAGCGCATGCCATGTGTCGTCCCGCTCCGGAAAGTTGGACAGCACGAGCGCCGCCGCAATGCGGTTTCCGAACACGCTGTTGCTGTCGAGCACCTGAACGGCGCGGCGGTGATCGCTCTCGCTCCGACGGCCTGCAAGGAACGCCCGCACGCGATCGTCATCGGCCCGTGCCGTCACACCGGCGCGAGCGATCTGCTGTGCGCGAACGGCGGAGTCGCTGAACTGCATGCCGAACAGCAGGCGGCCGGGCCAGATGCCACCGGTGGAGTCGGTCGCGGCGATGAGCAGCGGCGCATAATCCGGCATCATCGAGTGAAACTCATCCTGCGGAAGCGCACGCCATTGCGCCGACTCCCTGCCCGGCTCGACGAGTCTGATGCTCAGGAACTCGCTATCCTTGCCGGAGAATCCGAGAAAACGGGAGACGTACGCATCACGGAAGTTGAGCTTGTAGCGCAAGGTGGCCATGCAGGCGGCGTCGTGCAATTGCTGTCCCGGCACGTAGTGGGAGACGGAGTCCTGCAGCATCTTGAGCGTCCACCGCTCGAGTCCGAGCACCTCGACTCGCCCCTTCGGAGAGTCGTAGCTCGCCTGCGCCGACAGGCGTGCGCTGCCAAGGAGCGTGCACGCCACAGCGATGATGGCGCGGGATTTCAGAGAATGCATCGACATTGTATTCGCGACCGGAAAGAAGTTGACTGCAGATCAGCCTTCGATCTTGTAGATCTCTCGCTTGCCCCGGACCACGAGGTCATGATAGCCCTCCATGATCTTCTCCATCTCCTTCATCGCCTCCGGTGGCATGCCATCCATCGACATGATCGAGTCGATGCTCTCCACCTCGTATTCGCACACGATGGTCCAGTAGCGGTCGGCGACGAAGTCGGTCATCACGGTCATCTTTCCCTGGCCGTGCTTCTCCATCAGCTTCGCCATGGCGATGCTGCGCTCGACCATCGGGCGAACCTTGCCGGGCTTGCAGTGCGTGATCTCGCGGACGCGGTACATGGAAGTCTCCGTGATGGTCGGGAAGCAATGAAGTGCGGAATCCGGGGTTGCCTATACTATCGATCGGGCGGAGGCACCGCGCACTCTCGCGAGACGCGGCGATGCAGGGATGCGGCGTTGCGATCGGCCGACGGGAGCCTCGCGACCGCCAGCGCCACGTTGGCGCCGTGGCGGCTTCAACCGTTTCAGGGAGCACGCACGCGTGTCGACCCGCGTCTCGGCGTCAGGTCTCGAGCAGCGCCGCGGTGTTCTCATGGCCGCGGTCGCGCGCGATGTCGGCTGGCGTCTTGCCGTCATCCGTCATGGCGTGGGCATCCGCACCGTGCACCAGCAGCAGCATCACCAGCGCCTCCGCGCCTCGTGACGCGGCGAGATGCAGCGGGGTGTACCCATGGGCGCCGCGTGCATTCACCTCCGCCCCGCGCTCCACGAGCAGCCGCACGAGCGCGTCATTCACTCGGCCCGCCAGCGCCGCGTGCAGGGGCGTGTTCGCCGTACTGTTCCGGGAGAGCGTATCGAGCGAAGCACCACGGTCGAGCAGCAGCTCCGCCGCCTCGTGCTGTCCGAAGAATCCGGCGAGATGCAGCGGGGTCCATCCATCACTGCTGAAGCTGCTTACCGCATTGGCCGTCTCCGCCAGCAGGATGGCGCGCAGCCCCGTAGCGTCGCCGAGCGCTGCGGCTTCGCACGCGTCGGGCTTCGCGCCGGATGCCAGGCGTTCCGCGAGTGCAGTGTGCCCGCGATAGAGTGCCATCAGCACAAGACTGTCGCCGGTACGGGTGCGAGACGCCGCCATGGCGGGATGCATGTCGAGCAATGCCGTCGCCGCCGCGATGTCGCCCGCAGTGATCGCCTCCGCCATCCGTTGCACTGCCGTCGAATCGCTGATCGAATCGCTGATCAAATCGCTCATGACGTGCTGCCACCTCGTGGTCAAAGGGACGCGTAGCACACGCCGCTCAGGAGAAGGCGGGCTCGTCTTTCATGAAGCGCTGAAGAGCGCCGCTTCGGACGTCACCTAAGTCTGACGAAGCAACGAGCCCGAAAGGACCGGCAACCACCGAGCTCATCAGCAGCCTGCATGAGCGCAGACCTGCACCAGCAGCACGGCCGCGGTCGTGAGAATTTGAGCTGCCGGACGCTGGCCGGTAATCCCGCGAGCTCCGTTGAACACCCTCGTTGGGAGGAGCGGATCGGCGCCGATGCTCTCGTTCTGCGGTCGAGCCCGTTGCATGGTTCAATGATTGCGTTCGGCTCGATCATGAATTCCACATTGGCCGCGCTGGTCAGGCTCGCCGCCTTGACCACCCTGCTCGCCACCTCGGCGTCCGCTCAGAATCGACGAGACGACATTGCAGAGCTGGAGCGCCCCGAAGTCCGCGACCTGAAGATCCGTGGCGCCAAAGCCATTCCCGCCAGCGAGTTGAAGGAGAGCCTCGCGACGCAGGAATCCACGTGCAAAAGCCTGATCTTCAAGCCGTTCTGCCTGTTCACCAAGTCACACTACGTCTACGAGCGACGGTACCTGGAGCGCACCGAGTTCTCCCGCGACGTGATCCGCCTCCTGGTGATCTACTTCCAGCGGGGGTATCGGGACGCCAAGGTGGACACGGTGGTGACGCGCGATGGCCCGAACGGGGTCAAGATCGCCTTCAACGTCACCGAAGGTCCGCCGACCCTCGTCGTTTCCAGCGTGCTGCAGGACAGCAGCGGGGTGCTGACGCCCAAGGAAATTGACCGGGAGCTTCGTCCCACGGTCGGCACGCCGTTCAACATGCTGGCACTCGATTCGAGCCTGACCCGGATTCGCAACATCCTCTGGGAACGTGGCTATGCCGATGCCGTGCTCAAGCCCGAGCCGGGAGTGAACGACTCGATGCGGACCGCTGATATGCGCGTCTTCCTCGACGCGAAGCGTCGGGTCACCATCGGCGACATTCGCATCGAGGGCAACAGCAAGGTCGCGGAGAGCTCGATCCGCAATTCGCTGAGCATCGAGAGTGGAGACCTGTTCAAGCTTTCCGAACTGTCGCGCAGCCAGCGGTCGCTGTATGAGTCGAGCCTGTTCCGCCGCGCCGTGATCGACACCGCCGGCAGCCGGGACACCGTGAAGTCGCTCGTCGTACGCGTGCAGGAAGGGCCGCTCCGAGAGGCGCGCACCAGTCTCGGATTCACCACGGCCGACTTCGTTCAGGCGGAAGGGCGCTTCACGCACAACTACTGGCTCGGCGGCGCTCGCCGGCTCGACATCAACCTGACGGTCGGCAACCTGCTCGCGCAGCAGCTCACGCGTAGCACGATCTTCAGCAACATCTCGAACATCACCACCACGGCGGATCAGGGACGGTATTTCGCGCCGACCTACCAGGCGAGTGCCGATGTGCGGCAGCGCTGGTTCCAGTCGCCGCGCAACACGATCGGTGCCGGCGTGTTCACGAACCGCCGCAGTTCGCCAGGCGTGTTCATCGACCAGGGCTACGGGGTGAACACGACGTTCACCCGTGAGCTCGCCGACCGCACCCCGCTGAGCGCGACCTATCGTTTCGAGATCACGCGTGTCGACGCGAGCGATGTCTACTTCTGCATCAACTACGGCGTGTGCGATCGCCTGACCATCAACACGCTCCGGGGCGAGCAGCGCCTCTCGCCCGTTGCGCTGACGCTGTCGCTCAACACCTCCGATGCCCCGTTCTCCCCGCGCAGCGGCATTCTCGGACGCGCGGAGCTGGAACATGCGTCCGCGTATACCGCATCGAACTACCGATACAATCGCGCACTCGTCGACGTCGCACTGTACCGCCCGCTTCCGTTCCGTCGCACCGTGGGCGCGGCACACCTGCGCGCGGGTTGGGTGGACCCGCTTGCGAGCACCGGACAGGCGGTCGGCGTGGCGGGACTTGGTGACGGAAACGCGGCGAACCAGGTGCTGCATCCACGCAAGCGCTTCTATGCCGGTGGCTCGCAGAGCGTGCGCGGCTTCGGCGAGAACCAGCTCGGACCACGCGTGCTCACCATCGATCCCGACCGGCTGCGGGGACTCACCATAACGAAGGTGAGTGATACACGGTCGGATAGTACCTACTCCCGCTGCAGCCCCGCGACGCCAATCCAGCAGTGCGCGGTCGGCAACGCGGATTTGAGGGACGAAGACTTCCAGCCGCGACCGCTCGGCGGAACGACGCTCCTGGAAGGCGGTATCGAAGTGCGTGTCCCGATCTGGCGTGCGCTCGTCGGCGCCGTATTCGTCGATGCGGCAATTCTGGGAGAAGGTGAACTGAGCACCATCACCAAGGGAACGGGCGCGATCACACCGGGCTTCGGCATTCGCTACGAGTCGCCCGTGGGTCCCATCCGCGTGGACCTGGGCATTCGTCCGACGCTGCGGGAGAACCTGCGCGTGATCACGCAGGTGCAGGACAGCACGGGCCAATTCCGCCTGGTCGACCTGAGCACGGCGGCAGGCTGCACGACGACGGGTGCTGTCGGCTGTCGCGTGTACCCTGGCATTGGTGAGAAGAAGGGCTTCATCGACCGGATCACGAACCGGTTGACGCTGCATCTCTCGATCGGACAGGCATTCTGATGCGTCGCGCATTCAAGATCATTCTGGGCATCGTCGGCACCGTCGTCGTCCTTGCCGTCGTTGCGGTGTTCACGCTGACGAACACCGACTGGGGCCGCGAGCAGGTACGCCAGCGTGTCGTCTCCGCCCTCAACGGGAGCGCGCATGGCATCGTGCGCGTGGGCCGCATCAGTGGCAACATGTTGCGCGGGCTCTCGCTGCACGACGTGGCCATCGCCGACAGCGCGGGCGCGCCGTTCATCGCGCTGGACTCGGTGCGCGCGGGGTATGGGTTGCGCTCGCTGATCGGCCGGAAGATCGAGCTCAGTGATGTCGCACTGTATCGTCCCGTGATCGTGCTCGATCGCCAGCCTGGCGGTTTGTGGAATTACGAACGGATCTTCCCCGGGGACACCAGCACGGTCGAGAAGGATACGACCGGCGTACAGTTCGGCGACTGGCTCGTGTTCAAGGATGTGCGCATCGCACAGGGACAGATCACCATCCGCACCCCGTGGCAGCCGGACAGCGCGCTGGCCAACACGGCGCGCGACAGCGCCATCACCGTGGCGCTCAACGGCGACAGCCGTACCACGATCAAACGTGTCAACAACGGGTTCCAGCAGGTGCAGGAGTTCCAGCGCATCGATGCGAAGATGCCGCTGCTCCGCATCGCACACCCCGAACACCCGACGCGCCGCATCGAGATCGACAGCCTGCGCATGCTGGCGCTCGCATTTGCGCCACCCGCGGCAGATATCCGTCAGCTCGCCGGCGTCGTCGAGCTCGACAGCGACTCGGTGTGGTTCCGCCAGACGACGCTCGCCCTGCCCGCGTCGCGTGCCTCGCTCGATGGCCGCTACTCGCTCGAGAGCGGCGACATGTCCATGCGTATCGCGGCCGAGCAGCTCGCGCTCAATGACGTGCGCTTTCTGTACCCCGAGCTTCCCGAGGACGGCACCGCTTCCTTTGGACTCGCGCTCGACTGGATGAACGGCACGCAGCGCTACATCGTCGACGACCTGCAACTGCAAACGGAGGGCGCCCGTGCCTCAGGCGATGTCGGCCTGACGCTCGGCGACACGTTGCACCTGCACCAGACGGACGTCACGTTCGACGGCATCGACACCCGGCTCATCGAGCGGCTCGTGCCCGGCCTCGACGTACCACGACAGGGTGTGCTGTCAGGACGCGCGAAGGTGGATGGCACGCTGGCCGCCATGCAAGTGGACGGTGACGTGACGTTCAACGATCGGCGGTCGGGCCGCAGCCGCGTGATTACGGCCGGTCAGATCGGTTCCGACGACGGCGTCATCCGCGCGACCGGACTGCGCGTGACGCTCTCGCCCCTGCAGGTCGACCTCGCCCGCATCGCATCGCCATCCCTGCCCATCGGGGGCACGGTCACCGGCAGCGCGACATTGAATGGCGCCAGCAACACGCGCCTGTACGCGCGCGGCATCGACCTCACCCATCTCGATCGCGGCGAACGGTCGCGATTCACCGGCCAGGGCGCCGTCCGGCTGGGTGACGTTCCCTTCCTCGACGTCAACCTCCAGGCACGCCCGCTCTCCCTGGTCACCGTGGGACGGTTCGCGCCGTCAGCGGGGCTGCGCGGCAGCGTGACCGGGCCCGTACGCGTTCTCGGCACATTCCGGGACCTCGCCATCAACTCCACGCTCGCGACGTCCGAGGGTGGCGTGATCTCGGCGACCGGTCGCCTCGATCTCGCCAGCAAGGAGATCGGCTACAACATGGAGGTGGCCACCACGCTCTTC
Source organism: Gemmatimonadota bacterium (assembly GCA_040387895.1). Lineage (GTDB taxonomy): Bacteria > Gemmatimonadota > Gemmatimonadetes > Gemmatimonadales > Gemmatimonadaceae > Gemmatimonas. The sequence goes on along the minus strand of JAZKCW010000030.1, from coordinate 37,165 downwards.
AACGCGAACGCACTCGTGGAGAAGGCACCCACGACCTCGCTGAGTGCGCAGCTCTCCGCGAGCGGGCGCGGATTCGATCCGGCCACGATGACGTCCAACATCTCGGCAGACGTGAGCACGTCCACGATCGACACGGTCGCCGTGGACTCGTCGAAGATTCGCGTGCGCATCGCGTCCGGGATGATGAACATCGACACGCTGGGTGTGCGCGCTCCGGGCGCGGCGGTGGATGTGACCGGAACGTTCGGCATGTCGAAGGCGCTGCGCGGTTCGCTCGAGTACCAGCTCACCGTGGACTCGCTGGGCAAGTTCGCGCGCTACCTGCCACGCGACACTGGCGCTGTCTTTCCTCGACCTGAGCGGACGGCCGAGCGGCTGGCACGTGAGCGTGCCGATTCGGCGCGCACGGCGCAGCGGCTGGCTGTAGCCCGTGCGGCTGGTGCTGCACCGCCGGCCTCTCCGGTGGTGGTGGACACGCCACCCGCGCTGCGGCGCGACTCGCTGGCGGGTGCCATTCGCGCGCGCGGCACGCTCACCGGTGGCCTTGGCGGCTTCGATACCAAGGGAGAAGCCACGGCAACGGGCATCGTCGCGCAGGGCAGCGCAGTGCAACGGGCGCGCGCCACCTGGGAGTGGCTCGGCGCTCTCACGCCCGAGGCCGCACTGTCCGTGACGGCGAACGCCGACTCGGTGAGTGCGGCGGGCTTCGCGCTCGACAGCGTGGAGGCACGCGGCACGTACCGCAAGCCCGGTGAGGAAGCGGGTGGCACCGCGCGCGTCGCCGTGTTTCAGAACTCGAATCGCGACTACGCCATTCGCGCCGACTACTCCATCTCGACGGAGCGCAATGAAGCGCGCTTCAACGAGATGCGGATGCGCTTCGACAGCACGCGATGGGCGTCGACGGGCCCCGGTGCGGTGCGGTGGGGTCAGCCAGGCATCGAGATCGACTCCATCGACCTGCGCAACAGCGCGAACGGACGCGTGTTCCTCGATGGTCGTCTTCCGACGGAAGGTGCGGCCAACCTTCGCATGATCATCGAGAACTTCCAGGTGGGTGACCTGCTCGGCCTGCTGCAGAGTGACGTGCAGGCGCGCGGGCTGCTGTCGATCAATACGAACCTGGAGGGCACGACCGCTGCTCCGACGATCCGCGGAGCAGCCGGAATCGCGGAGGCGCAGTACCAGGGCACCGTCGTGCCGGACGTGCGCACGACATTCGACTATGCGGATGTGAAGCTCACGGCGCGCGCGGATGCAACGTACGTGGGCCGCCAGCTGCTCACCGCGAACGCCGCGGTGCCACTCAATCTCGCGCTGAAGGGTGTGACGGGATCGCGCCTGCCCGACGAGCCCGCGTCGATCGACGTGCTGGCGGACAGCGTGCCGCTCGAGCTCGCGTCGCGTTTCACGGATGCGATCTCCCAGATTCAGGGGTACGCCGAGGGCACGGCGAAGATACGCGGCACGCTACGGAAGCCCGATGTGCAGGGCGACGTGATCATGGCGCTGGGCCAGGCACGCGTGAACGCACTCGGCGTTACGATGCGTAACGTCACCGGCAGCATCCGGATGCGCGGCGACACCGTCATCGTCGACTCGGTCACCGCGAACAGCGGGGGGCGCATCTCGATCACGGGCGGTGTGGGTATCGCCAAGATCGCGGAGCCGTCATTCGACCTTCGCCTGACCGCAAATGGTGCGCGGGTGCTCGACAACGAGCAGGGTCGCGTTCGCGCCGATGCGAACATCACCATGCAGGGGCCCTTCCTGGCGGTGGAGGTCGGCGGGCGGGCCCGCATCCGAGAGGGGGTCATCTACATCCCGGAGAGCGACAACCGGCAGTCGCTGAACGCTGGCGATCCCGCGGTGTTCGCGGTGATCGACACGACGGACGTGACGGCACGGGAGCTGGTGCCCGGTCAGTCGCCGTTCGTGAACAACCTTCGCATGAATCTCGGGCTCGTGGTCGATCGCGACACGTGGGTGCGTTCGACCGAGGCCAACGTCGAGATCTACACGGAGGACCCGCTTCGCATCAACATCGACCGGCGCAAGCAGACCATCGTGCTCGACGGCATCGTCAACACCGATCGAGGCGAGTACGAGTTCCTTTCGAAGCGTTTCGAGATCAAGCGTGGAACCGCGCGCTTCGTGGGCACGCAGGAGCTCGACCCGCTGCTGCAGATTACCGGCGAGTACGAAGTCCAGCAGCAAGGGTCGCAGGCACTGGCCATCCGCATCCTGATCGGCGGGACGTTGCTCGCGCCGCGACTCGTGCTGGAAAGCGATGCGCAGCCACCGATCTCGCAGAGTGACCTGCTGAGCTACCTGGCCTTCGGGAGCCAGTCAGGGTCGCTCCTGCAGTTCGGTGGCTCCGGGCTGGCGGGCGGCAGTCCAGGTGGTGGCCTCGTAGGTACCACGGCGAAGCTCGCGACCCGGCAGCTGGCGGGTGTTGCCGTGGGCGAGGTGTTCCGAAACGTCGAGGGGCAGCTATCCCGGTCCCTGGGCGCCGACGTACTGCACATCACGCCGGCCAACGTTCCCACCGAACTTGCGGGCGGCGCGTACGGCCTGGTGACCGAGTTCTTCAAGTCGACGCAGTTCGAGTACGGTAAATACTTCAACACGAACACGTACCTCGGCGTGCAGGCGCAGGGGCAGCCGATTCCGGGCTTCCGTGTGGAGCATCGGCTTCGGCAGAATCCCGGCATCAGCATCGAATCGAGTTTCCAGCCGCGGTTCTTCATCAGGGAGCCGACATTGGGCACCCCGGCGCTCAGGACAGACAACTCGTTCGGCTTGTTCCTCGTGCGTCGCTGGCGGTTCTAGAGGTCAGCGACGTCTCGACTGGCATCGATGGACGAGTCGGGATGCACAAAGGGGCGGCGCTGCAGTATCGCAGCGCCGCCCCTTTGTGTTTGTCGAGCGGGATCAGCTCGGGTTCTGCGCCTGCGCGCCGGTACCCTGTGTTCCGCCGAGCGACACGCCTTCTTCCTTGACCACACGCTTCGTCTCGTCGACGACGCGTCCCGCGACCTGCTTGGCCTTGTCCGTGGCGTCATGCGCAACGTCACGCACCTTGTCCGCCACGCGCTCACGAGCGTCGCCCATCAGCTGGACTTCGCGATCCGTGCGCGGCACGGCGAGGCCGGCCATCACGCCGACAGCGACCGTCACGGCGCCAATGGCGAGCGGGTTCTCGTAGAACGTGTCCTCGATGCGACGAGCGCCGCGTGAGGTACGGTCGGCCACCGCATGCGAGACGTTACGCGCCTTCGACGAGACGGTCGACGCCACGTTGCCGGCGGTATCGCGACCGCGATCGACCAGCTGGCGCCCGCGATCCGCGAGATCGCCTGCGCGATCCTTCACCGAGTCGGCCACGTTGTGTGCGGTGTTGCTCACGCGATCGCGCACATCACCGACCACACGGGACACGCGTCCTTCCGCATCCGTCTCCTGGTAGTCGCGATCGTACGGATAGCTGCCCGCGAACGTGCTGCTGCGCGAGTACGGGCCCGCGCTGCGGGTGTCGTCGCCGTCGCCGAACTCGTTGTAGCGGCGCGAGTAATCGCTGCTGCTCTCCCGCTTGCCGTTGAACATCATCCAGGCAAGCCCGATCGCGACCATCGCGGCGGGGACGGGATTGTCACGCACGGTTGCGGTGATTCCGCTCCGCGTGGAGTTCACTGTGTCTGCTGCACTTCGCGCCATGTGCTCTACCCTCCCGATCGTGGCTTCGCGGATGCCTTCTTTCACCCGCTCGGTGACCTGCTCCTTGACGACATGCGGGTTCAGTCGCTCCCCGATCTCGCTCAGCGTATCGCTCAGACGCTCGCGCGTCTCGTTGATCTCGGCCCGAATCGTGGCCGCGTCCTCGGGTTCCGCCGACTTGCCGGCCTGACCGAGCGCGTACTCACCCTCTGCCGATGTCTCGTTGTTCCACTCGGCCATCATTCCTCCTGAGGTGCGTTCAGTATTCTGTGAAATGCCGCGGGGGCGCTCGCTCAGCGATTGCCGGAGCCGTAATCCGTCGACGGCGTGTCGAGGTCACCACCCGTGGAGCCGGACCAGTCGAGATCGCCCCCCTGCGTGCTTCCGCCCACGGTGCCACCTGCGCCACCTGCGCCACCCGCTGCGCCGGTTGAGCCGTAGCTCCCGGTGGTGCCACCGTAGCCGCCGGATGCGTCGTACCCGCCCGAGGCGCCGTAGCCCGGCTCGCGGTAGCTCGACAGCGAACGCTCGCGGTCATACATGCTGGCGTTCATGCCGTAACCGCCATCGCCGTAGGCGTTACGGTCGGGCGTGCTCTTGAAGAAGCGCGCGGCAATGACGCCGAGTGCAAAGGCACCACCGAGGAACACCGCGGGCTGACGGCGTGCGAACTGCTCGGCGCCCGTCATCATCTGCCGCATGTCGGCGTTCTGCAGATAGTCGGCGAAGCGCTGCACCTGCTCGCCTGCCTTGTTCATGTACGGCGAAGCGGGATTGTCGCCCTGCTCATCCTGCTGCATCAGCGTGCGTGCAACCTGCTGCAGGGTGTCGGCGGCGCGTGTGCGCCCCTTGTCGACACTCGTGCGCACCTGCTCAGCGGCTTTCTGCTGGGCCTGGTTCGCGAGGTTGCGCGCGGTGCCGGCAACGCCTTCGCCCGTTCCGGTGCCACCTGCGTTCATTCCACTGGTCATGCCGGCGTCGGTGCCACCGAGTCCGTTGATGCCCTGCGTGCTACCGGTCGACGTGCTGGCACCCGGCTGCGGCGTGTTCTGCGTTCCCATTGTGCTCATCTCCTGACGGAAGGCTTGGTCGGATCGGTGGTCAGATCATGCGAGAGCTCTCTCGCCTGTTGCCCCGCCCACGCTTTGTCTTCGCGGAGCGAGTCGATGGTCTGCTGCGGCTTGATGCTGCGCGACTTCATGTCGTTGACGGCGCTCTTGGCCATCATCATCCCGACGACGAGGGCGACGACTCCGACGATCAGCGAGGACAACCAGTAGCGGTCGCCCAGCAGGTTGCCGAGGCCGATCACGAGGAAGGCCACCAGCGCGAGGGCGCCGGCGAGTGCCAGCCCCGCGGCGATGCCGATCTCGCGTGCATCACCGGCGAGTCGCGAGCCGGTTTCACGAAACTCCGCCTTGGCGAGGTTCGCTTCCTGACGGATGAGCTCACCCGTATCAGTGGTCAGGCGCTTGAACAGATCACCCAGTGACGCGTCCTGACGTGGTGCACCTCGGGCGTACGCGCCGTCGCCATGCTGATCGAGCGGCACTTCGAAGTCGTCCTGTGTCATCCCTGTTATTCCTCGCTGCGTTTGCAACGCGTGTGCATCCGGCGTGAACCGTTCTGCGGGAACCATCTTGCGGGAGTGCAGTGTGTTCGTGACTCGCCATGCGCAGCATCAATGCCATCACGTCAGCTTCACATATTTTGTATTTCTCATGAAGTGAACGACACCAACGGCGGGCCAGGCTGCCCCCTTCCAGTTGCATGAATGCTGCTCGCGGTATGCACCGACGCCGTGACGCTGCGCCGGCTACCGCTGGGCTCCCTGCACCGTGTCATCGATGGTTCATGCACCGGCTCGCCTGAGCGCCCGCCTGACTACATGGCGACGCAATCACAGTGATTCGGCAGAACTCGGCACACCGTCGGACATGTACGAACTTCTTCATCGATTGCGGGCATTAATCACCGCTTCACGAAGCGTCAGGTGCACCGGCACCACATACTCTACTGTATAGCTATATACTGATAGATTAATACAGTTTCACTTTCATTCGGGAAACTGCATTGCACCGATGTTCCAATCATGTGTGCGATGCGGCACGGGAACTGCCCACGCAGCCTGCTACGATCGTCCCTCTCGCACTCGGCGGGGAGACGATCGCGCTACACGGTTGCGCATGATCGCGTGAGCACAACATCTCGAGGAGAACGAAATGATTCGGAAGTTCATGGTCAAAGCGGTCACTGCCGGAGCCTTGGCGCTTAGCGTCAGCGCAACCGCAGCGCAGGCCCAGATCATCGCCGGCAGCACACTCAACTTCGGCGGCTCGGTCGACCTGGCGGACGCTGGTGCAGCGGGCATCGTGCTCGACTTCAACCCGCAGACGATCCTGAGCACGGGCCCGAACACGGGATCGTTCGCAGGGATCACGTTCGGCCAGACGGGTACGATCTCCGATTTCACGGCAGGCACCGGCGCAGTGGCTGGTATCCCGCTGGCGTCGTTCGGTGGATACACGTTCAGCATCACGAACATCCTCCCGGGCACGTTCTCCCCGGCAGCGTGCAGCCTGCCAGCCGCGGCTGGTCAGACCTGCACCCCGCCACAGCTTCCCGGCACGACGATCTCGCCGTTCAACCTGGTGAACCAGACGGCCACCACCTCGACGGCGTCGTTCCAGCTCGCGGGCATCGTCACGCAGACGTCGACGGGCGCGACGGCGAACTATCAGGGTCTCTTCACCGCGCAGTTCATCGGACAGAACTCGCTCAGCTACCAGCAGGTGCTCGCCGCGCTCAGCGGCGGCGTCGGCACGCCGGGCCTGCCGGGCGTCTCGTTCTCGGCCACGTTCACCACGGGGCCCTCGACCGTGATCCCGGAGCCGTCCACGTATGCGCTGATGGCTGCTGGCCTCGCCGGCATCGGGTTCCTGGCCCGCCGTCGTCGTTCGACCGTCTGAGACTGAAGCGGCCAACCATCCCGCGTGCTGTCACACGGGATGGTTGGCATTTCGGTGTCGCCGGATCCTGACTCGATCCGAGACGGGTTCGTATGCAGAAGAGCGGCGGGTGCCCTGGGCACCCGCCGCTCTTCTTTTCACGCGGGCAACCGATCAGCGCTTGCGATCGGTCATCAGGGTCGTGACGAGGTACGAGGGCATCGCCGCCACGTTGCCTTCCTTCGCATGGGCCAGGGACTCGCGAGCCGCGGCAATGGACGCAGCGGTGATCTCTGCAGCTTCGAGAGCCTGCGCCGGGGTGTGAGTCGCCTGCACCTGCAGGCGGAATCGCGCGGCACGCACGCCGACCGCCGGAAACTCCACCAGGTTCGCGAACAGCCCGCGACGGAGCACTTCGCCGCTGGCGAGCCGCGCGAGTCCGGTGTGGCCGACCATCACCGGCACGACCGCCGACGGATCACCCAGGCAGCACAGTCCGTGTGCCGCGAGGGACGCACGCAGGGTGTGGACGTTGGTCATGAGCGCCGCGCGTCGCGCGTCTCCTTCGTCGCTGCGCACGATGCGGAGCGCCTCGCGCACGGTCGCGATCTGGATGGGGGACATCGCGTTCGAGAACGCGTGCGGGCCACCGAACGCCTCGATGTACGAACGCACGCCGGCATGACGGGTCGCCACGAATCCGCCGTTCGAGCCGAAGGTCTTGGAGAACGCCCCCATGACGATGTCGATCTCGCCCAGCATCCCTTCACGACCGATGTGGCCGGTCCCGTCGGGGCCCAGCGACCCGAAGTCGTGCGCGACATCGACCAGCAGCGTCGCACGATATTCGCGGCAGACGGCCTGCATCGCCCGGAGGTCCGGCGAATCGGAGTCCATGGAGAACAGACCCTCGGTAATCACGAGCACCCCGTTCTCGGTGTCGTGACTCCGCAGCTCCTGCAACGCCAGGGTGAGCGCCTCGACGCTCAGGTGCTCGATGCGGCGCACATTCTGGGTCGCGGCCGCAGCGCCCGTCTGCAGCGACGCATGCGCCAGGTTGTCCATGATGATGTGATCGTCCTGACGCACCAGTGCGGTGACCGCACCGAATGCGGCGCCCCAGCCCGAGGAGAAGAGCACGACGTGCTCCATCTCCAGCGCCGCGCCGATCTCATGTTCCAGCGCGCGGGAAATGTCGGAGCGGCCCTGCAAGGCGGACGAACCGCCACTGTGCACGCCGTAGCGACGAATGGCATCGGTGGCGGCGTCGAGCACGGCCGGATGCGACGACAGCGAGAGGTAATCCTGCGTCGCGAAATTGAGCCCCTCGCGCGTATGCGCGGTGTCACCTTCCGCGCGAGCGGTCGCACCGATATTGCCATGCACGGCACGGGCGTATGGCCATACCCGGGCCTCGCGGCGTGCCTGAATCCACGGGATGATGGGCGAGGTGCGGGCGATCAGGTCAGGCCCCGTGGGGCGTGCGAACTGCGCGAAGCTGCCGCGCAAGGGATCGACCGACTGGACTGCGGATGGTTCTGGTGTGTGAAGAGCAGAGGAGCTGGTAAGACGCGCCGTGCGCGCCGACAGAGTGGCAAGCGAAAGTGTCAAGGCCGGATCAGTCGGGGATTGAACAATGCCAGGCGGCGGGACGCCCTACGTCGGGCGTGACGAGAAGAGAGTCACGGAGTCGGCTGCGAGCGGGTCAACCCGCTCATGGTGCAAGCGACTGCTGCGAGGTACGCATGGAGTAACGGGGCCACAATGAGGCCGCGTACGCTTCGCACCCGAAACATGTCTTGAAGCGGCCTTCATCGATGTGACCTCTCGCACCGGAGGAAGGCATTTTCACGACAATTTTTTCCCGGTTGCGCATCCACGAAACCATCCATGGCAGCATCACGGAGCCATCACGTGAGCAGGACGCATTCAACTGAATGACGATACGGACATTCAGGCTAATTCTTCTTCATCAATCAACCGCGGGTAACACGAAGTTTTCTTCATGTAATATTCTGCGTACCGGCTCCATGCCTCATTCAGGCTACTGGAACATCATCGCGGCTCGGGTGCATGCGAGAATCCGCGGGTTCTGCAGCACCGTGCCCACCACGGCTGCTGCACCGAGCGCGAGCCGCTTCGGCGCTGACATGCCGGCACCCGGCGCATCGGCCGGCACGCGGTCCATGCTCTCCTCGATCAGTGTCAGGTACGCCTGCTCCGATGGGAGCGACGCGATGCCGGTCCGGGCATGCGCGAATGCGGTGCGCTCCTCCTCCGACGCGCCCAGCACCATGCCCCTGACCGTTCCGCACGTGCCGAACGCGAGCAGCTGCAGACTCTCGTAGCGCAGCGTGCGTGGCAGGCGCTCGTTCCGCACGTCGACCAGGACCTGACGGCGAACCGCATCTCCGTCGACCACGGCACCCTGCGGCACGGTCGTGCCACGCCGGCTCTTGGGCAGTGGCTCCGCCAGCCCGCGGCCGCGAGCATCACCCGTCACGGTGTACAGCTGATGCAGGCCATCGCGACCGATATCGGTAATCACGCGGCCGACCAGCGCGTCGACCGCCGTCGTGCCGTTGTCGATCAGCATGAAGCCGAAACCGACGACCGCCTTGAGCGCCGCTTCGGCTCGTTCGGGCTCGCCGACTGCAAGGTGGTAAGCCGCCCGGGAGACGCCAGCGAATGCCAGCGCCTTCGAATCCGCGTACCGGACGCTCGGCAAATAGGGGGCGAACGCGTCCTCGCGAAACGGAAGCACGTACCGGCCACCGAGCACGTCGACTCGCGGCGCCCGTGACACCAGGTCGAAGTCGGCCCACACGGGGGACGCGGCGACTGCCCGCAGATACCGCAGCTGCTCGTCCGAGAACTTGCCGGCCGCAGCGTCGAGGAGGCGTGACGATGCGCGGCTTTCGAATGCCGGCACGCGCGCATTCCCGCGCAACGCATCGGATTCATCCTGCAATTCCCACGGGTGGGCGGCCCGGCGTGCGACCACATGCACCGGGAAGGCCGCGTCCCACGGGCGCGGCTCACGGCGCTGCAGTCCGCCCTGCGTCTCCCGTGGTGCCTGCATCCGATGCAGCACGTATCCGGCCTGACCTGGCGTGACGGACGGGTCGCGAGGCGACAGCAGCACGCGCAACCGCTCTGCATCGGCGAGCTGCTGCACGAGGATCGACCGATTCCACACCGGGACGTCGTCGAAACCCACCACAGCGAAGGGAACGGCGGCCAGCATCAGCAAGCCGATGGCCCCGTCGCGAAGCACACGCAGGCCCGTCCGCCACCAGGCGCGCCTCTCACCGACGGCGTCCTCACGGCCAGGCAGCGCACCCGCCAGGCCTGGGGAGGGCGCCGCTGCAGGAACGCCCGCACCCGCCTCGGCGCGCGCCCACGCCCCGGTCACGTCCTCTCGCGAATCGAGTCGCAGGAATTTCAATCGAATCTCTCGAGGATTACATCCGGCGCGCTTACGCCGGCGTGAGTTGGATGGCGCGAGGCAGCTGCAGGCTCGCCCGTACTTCTTCGTGCGCCGCCGCCAGGCGGTCGACATCCGCGGACGCATCGGCGGCCAGCGCGATGTGTGTCGTGAATGACTCCAGCGACAGCGACCCCGCATGCAGTCGCAGCAGGCTCAGGCGAATCGTCTCGAGCGCGCCGACCGTCTCACGCAGCCGGCGATCCAGCAGGTCCCGCTCCTCGCGCGCACCCTGGTACCCCTCCACCGACGCCGCGCCACTCGCCTGCCCCAACGCGTCCTGCACCTCGTTCAACCGCGCACGCAACCCGCGCGCGTCCTCCTGCAGTCGCTGCAACAGCGACGGCAATTCGCGGAGGGAGCTACGCGTGGCCACCGGCAACGCCGCGTACAGTTGCTCCGCCGCCATGCCGAGCGAGAGTTCGGTCGCGCGATGCGTCATCGGGGATGTGAGCGGCTGTGGTCCGCGCCATGCGCGCGCCACGCGGAAGGCCCACGCACCGACGCGACCCGTCCACACGGCGCTCCAGAACTCCACATCGACATCTCGGCGCAGCCCGACGACACCCAGGTACGCGAGTGTGCTGAGGGTCGCGACGCCCAGTGAGCACGCCGCCAGCGGCACGACTGCGCTCACCGCATCGCTGCTTTCTCCTGCCAGGGCAATCGGCACGAGCAGCACGGACGTGGCACCTGCCACCCGGCTGGCGGCACGCAGCGTCCACTCGATCAGGCCGCGCACCCGGTGTCCGCCCACACTCCGCTCCTCCCGGCTGCTCTCCTGCTCCGCGCGAAAGGCAGGGGCGAGATCGGCATGGGCGAATCCAAGGTCGAGCAGGCGCTTCGCCGCGACGATTCCGAACACGACCGGCGACACCGCGACACCGGCCAGCAGCACGATCCTGCCGGCAGTTCCACCCGCGACCATGGCCGTGCCCACACCGGCGACGAGCGATCCGACGAGCGTGAGCACCGTGCCCGCACCGTTCATGCGCCCGTTGCGTTTCACGAACGCGCGCAACGCTGCCGGGAGCTCCCGGCGCTGCTCGAGGGCGACCCCCAGCTGTTCGGCGAGCGTCGTCGCACTGTCCGGACGATGCGACGGATCCTTCGCCAGCAGGCGGTCCACCAGCGACGCGAGCCTGCGCGGCACGGCGGTGCCCATGGACGCGAGCGGAGGCGCCGACTCGGTCACCTGGCGCGCCAGGGTTTCCGTGACGGTCGCACTCTCGAACGGGAGCCGGCCGGAGAGCGCATAGAACGCGGTCACGCCAAGCGAGTACAGGTCGCTGCGCGTGTCGACGGGGTGACCGAGTGCCTGTTCCGGGCTCATGAACTCGGGCGTTCCGCTGACGGCACCGCCGCTGCCCGCTGCCGCCACGTCACCCGTCGCGGCGGCAATACCGAAGTCCGCGACGACGGCGCGCCCGGTCGCCGACTCGATCAGGATGTTGTCGGGCTTCACGTCGCGATGCACCAGCCCCTGTGCGTGCGCGTGTCCCAGCGCCCACGCGACTTCGCGCAGCAGGCGCGTGCCCTCGCTCGCGCCCAGCGGCCCGCGCGATTGCACCCGTTGGGACAGTGTCTCGCCCGCGACGTAGGCCATGACGAAGTAGACGAAGTCGTCGGCGTGCTCGACGGCGTGAATCGGGATGATGTTCGGATGTGACAGCTTGGCGGCGAGGCGGGCCTCCTGCACGAAGCGCTCGCGCAACTCCGGTCGCATGGCGAGGTCCGGTGGCAGCAGCTTGATCGCGACCAGCCGGTCGAGCCCCACTTCCCGCGCGAGATAGACCACGCCCATGCCCCCGCGCCCCAGCTCCCGGTCGATCGAATACCGGCCGGACAGCGCCTGCTGGAAGGCGAGGAAGAGCGGATCGGGAATGGCGTGGGTTTCCGTCATTGGTTTCGCGCGTGGACAGGAGGTGCCGGCTGGGCCCGCGGGGCTCCGGGGGCGGGCCGGACCCCACTATCGACGGGCGGCGCACCGAGTCGTCACCGGGGGCGCGGCCGGGCCAGCCTGAACCCCGGACGCCATTGCTCCCGTAGTTTCTCCCCATGGCCCCCTCCCTCCCCGGCAAGCAGCCGCACTGGCGCCCAGACATCGAAGGACTGCGCGGCCTCGCCGTGCTGCTCGTCGTCGGATTCCACGCCGGCTTTCCGCTGCTCCGCGGCGCGTTCGTGGCAGTGGACGTCTTCTTCGTGCTCTCGGGGTTCTTCCTGACGAGCGCGTTGTTGCGGGAGCTCGTGGCCGATCGCACCGTCTCGCTGAGCGATGTGTACGGACGGCGGGTCTGGCGACTGATGCCGGCACTGATCGTCGTGCTGGGCGCGACGCTGCTGATGTCGACGTTCCTGTTCGCGCCGATCGACCGCGCGGACGTTGCGTCGAACCTGCGTCCGGTCGCCTTCTTCACCGGCAACCTCGTCTTCGCTTCCGAGGGGGTGAACTACTTCACCGCCGGCGAGAACCCGCTGCTGCACCTGTGGACGCTCGGAGTCGAGTACCAGCTGCTGCTCTTCTGGCCGGCGTTCCTCGTGCTGCTCGCATGGATCGCGCGGCGACGTGCGCGTGGCTCGGAATCGAGCGGTGCGTCGAGTTCCGCGCGGCGCATGATCATCGTGCAGACGCTCCTCGTCGGCATCGCAACCGCGGGGGCGGTGTCATTCGCGCTCTCGCTCTGGCTCAGCACCGCTGCACCGATGTGGGCGTACTTCGGTCCGCACACCCGGCTCTGGGCATTCGCCGCCGGTGGTGCGATGGCGTTCATCGCGGGCGCCGGCCAGAGTGTATTCGGCGCGTCCGTCCGCGCGATCACGATGGCGCAAATCGCAGGGCTGCTTGCGATCATCGTCCCGGCATTCCTGTACAGCCGGACCATGCCGTATCCCGGCGTCATCGCGCTGGTGCCGGTCGGTGGCACCATGCTGCTGCTCGCCGGTGGTGCGCTGTCGAGCTCCACGCGTTTCGGCCGTGCACTCGCGTCCCCGCTACTGACGGGGCTCGGGCGCCTGTCGTACGCGTGGTACCTCTGGCACTGGCCCCTGATGGTTCTGGGCAGTGTGTTCGCCCCGACGATCGGGCCGTGGGGGCGCCTTGCGTGGGGGGGTGTCGCATTGCTGCTCGCGATTATCACCCGGCACACCATCGAGCGCCCGTTCGAGCGTCGCGTAACCCCGCTGTTCAACCGCAACGACTTCGGCGATCCATTCACGTGGGCGATCGGGGTAAGCTCCGCGCTGCTGCTTGCCGCGAGTTGGGCCGAAACGCGAGCGACCCGCTATGTCGAGCGCAGCGTGCACCGGAAATTTGCGGCGGCACGCGAGGATCGCATGCAACACAGCTGCTGGGCGCGCAAGGCGGCGCGAAACCCGAAAGCCGATTGCTCGTTCGGTGACCGGAGCTCGTCCACGACGCTCGTGCTGCTCGGCGATTCGCACGCCGAACACTGGTTGGGTGGCCTCGACCGCGCGGGACGCGAGCACGGATGGCGCGTGGAAGCGCGCGTGATGGGCGGCTGCCCCGTCTCCGACTTCAGCCGGCTCACGAGCGGTGCGACGAGGCGCCGCTACCGCGAGTGCTCGCAGTATCGCGAGCGGATGCTGCAGCGCGTGATCGAGGAGCGGCCGCGGGCGGTGATCCTGTCGAGCTACGACTACTACGTGCCGGCGACGGACGCGGATGTCGACGAGTATCTCGTGAGCGTCGAGGCGTGGCAGGAAGGCCTGCGTCGCACGTACGCGCGGCTCTCGGCCGCCGGCATTCCGGTCATCGTGATGCGCGGAACGCCGCAGGTGCCATTCGACGTGCCGAGCTGTCTGTCACGACGGGCGGAGCGGTTGCTGTTCGCCACCGACTGCACGTACGAACGGGATCGCGACTTCACGGTGCGTGCGCGACAGGCACAGGACGCTGCGGCGCGCGGACTTCCGGTGCGCTTCGTCGACATGAACGACCAGGTATGCGCGACACGGCGTTGCGCGACGACCCGCCGCGGGATCGTGATGTTCACCGACGACAATCACCTCACGGCGAGCTTCACGCGGTCGCTCGCACCGGTACTCGGCGCGCGCGTCGAGCGAGCATTGCAGCAAGAGCCCATCCTCGCGGTGCGAACGGCTGCCGATGCAGCCGTTCGCTAGCCCCGCGTCGCTCTCCGCGGGGCTTCCGCTCCGCGCGAGCGACGCGTCGGCCGCTACTTCGCGCGTGCCTTCGCTGGCGGCGGGGACTGCCAGCTGACGTGCGTGATCATCCACTGCCCGTCGAACTTGGCGAGCAGCAGGTAATCGGTGCCCCACCACGCCGTGACTTTCGCGGCCGCGGTCTGGTCGAGCACATCGAGCAGCTTCACGTTGCGCACCGCGCTGGCGGGCTGCTGACGGTTGTTGGCTTTCACGCCCTTGGCGTAGCTCATGAAGCCGGCCCACGTCATCTGCATGCCGCGGTACATGGTGGAGTCGGCAGGCCGTGAGAAGCCGTACTTGTAGACCTCGGGCCGAACCGAGCGCACCAGCTTCGTGGTGTCGCCTTCGTAGAAGCCTTCGATGTAGTTCATCGCGGCGGCGCGGATGGCTGCCGTGTCGGCCGCGGTCTGCGCGGCGGCGACGCACGGCGTCGCGAGCAGCAGCGCGAGCGCGGTGGTAAGGGTGCGGTTCATCGCTTCTCCGGCGAGAGGTCGTTGTGTCGGATGATCGGGTTGCTTAATCAGGACGGAGCACCGGCACCGCCGGATTCAGACGGGGCGGGCATCTCTACATTGTAGAATGTAGTCGTTCACTGCGGCGTGCGGGACTTTCGGGCCTGGACGCACTGGCGGGGGAGCTTAGCCGTGTCGTGAGGGACAGGACGGCATGGCGATGTTGCGAGCTTATTTGCTGCAGTCTCGGCGCATCGTGGCTTCGTACGTATCCGGTGGCGGGCGGTCGCTCGTGTTCCGGAGGTCGATGATGCTGTCGACCTGCATCTCGTATGCATGGACGTTCGAGGGTCCATACTGGCCGGGACCGCGGAACGTACCGCGCCAGACTACGAAGTAGGTTTGCCCGACTCCGCCCTGCCGGCGGATACGCCACGGCCACCGCTCGAACTGCGCTTCTGCCACGGGCGAGAGCGTCACCCGCCCGCCTGCACCTGAAGGGCGTGGATTAACGAGTCGTGCAGTTCGAGTCGTCGTCGTGTCTCCATCACACGGACGAAAGCTGTCTTCCTCGAAACCGCGGCTCCACCGGCCTCGAAATACCCCCACCTCTTCAAAGTACGGCGGCTCGATGCACACGCCTCGCGGAACCAGAATGTTCACTTCCGCCGCCTCCACTCCGACCGATGCGCGGCGTTTGGTCATGAAACGTCCGAGGCGAGTGAGACTCGGACAGTAGTACTCGATGTTCCATGTGCCATTCGGTATCCGACCGTACGCGTACCGGCCCATCGAGTCGGTTTCGACTCGATCATCGCATCTCGAACACAACACCTCCACCCTGGCCCCCACGAGCGGCGCGCCCGTGAGGCTGTCGGTGATCGTTCCGTAGATCACGTCGCGCGGTTTCGCGTCCGGACGCGCCTGCGCGCTGCTCGGTGTCGACAGGACACAGCAGGCGATCGCGATGATTGACAGCCGGACCAATGACAGACGGCGGAATGAGCGCATCATGCAGGAAGGACGCTCCACGCGAATGAGACGGCACGGCGTCCACATGCCGCAGCCTTCAATTGCTATTTCAATTGCTCTGAGGATCTAGTGTGCATCAGCTCGCCGTCCGGTGTTGATGACCATGGCACGGCACGACCGAAATTCCTATATTCGCTCGCCTTCCGTCCTTTCACCGACGCCCGTCGTGAGCTGGACGCCGATGGAAGGCCCGAAGCGTCGACGGTGTGCTCCATCCCCTAGCGGAGGTGCCCCATGATGTCACGCTCTGTTCCTGTCCTGCTGCTGCTCGCCCTCGCCGCGTGCAGCGATCACACGATCCCGACCGCCAGCCCTGCGCCTGGGTTGGAACCCAGCCTTTCGCGGAGCGCTGGCGCGGACGACGCACGCGCGGATCACGCGCGCGCGGGAGGACGATATCTCGTCGCGATGCTCGATAATTGCGATGCAGTCTCGTGGGTGAACCTCGGCGGCTGCACGATCAACGGGACCGTTACCGTTCCGGCTTTCCAGGCGGCTGTCGCGTCGTTGGGCGGCCATCCCGACTGGCGAAACGACCCGGTCGTCATGGACGTCAAGTGGAACGCCAAGCTGCTCGTGACGAATCTGGGCGGGCGCGATCACACGTTCACGCGCGTCGCTGCGTTCGGCGGAGGTTACGTGGCGCCGTTGAACAACCCGGCCCGCATCCCCGACACCGGCCGCATTGCACCGGAGTGCAATCCGGCGCTCGTGGACATCGTTTCTCCGGGCGAGGAGACGGAGGTCCGCGTCGACCACGGCACGCGCGTGAAGAATCACGACGAGCGCTACCAATGCTGCATTCACCCGTGGATGCGCACGACCGTGCAGGTGCGACACGACGCACCACGGTGATTGCAAAGGAGCGTACGCGAACGGGGGACAGCCATCTGGCCGTCCCCCGTCTGCGCGTCATTTTCAGCCGGCGTCCACGAGAACCTTGTTCAGTCGACCGTGATGGCTCGCCTCCGCAGGCGGCCAACCATCTGGCTCGCGCAGCACATGCCGCGACGTGGACTCAGCCGCGAGCAGGGCGCGCAAATCGTCCGCACTGAGCGGATACGAGTAATGATGCCCTTGGCCGAAACCACATCCCAGCGCGCGCAGCTCCTCATGCTGCGCGCGCGTCTCCACGCCTTCCGCGACCGTGCGCATGCCAAGCGCACTCGCGAAGGTGAGCACCGCACGCGCGAACGCCGCGCCACGACCGCCGGCCGCGATGTTCGACGTGAACGCGCGATCGATCTTGAGCACGTCGACCGGCAGTCGCTGCAGATACGCCAGCGACGAGTACCCGGTGCCGAAATCGTCGAGCGCGATCCGCACGCCGAGCGCGCGGAGCGCTTCCAGCTGCCGGAGCGCTGCCTCGATGTCGTCGAGCAGTGTGCTTTCCGTGACCTCGAGCACCAGCTGGCTCGCGGGCAACCCAAAGGCGTGCAGCGCAGCAGCGACATCGTCGGGAAAGCGCGCATGCTGCAGCTGTCGCCCGGATACGTTCACGGCGATGCTGAGCGGCGAACTGCCCTCGTCACGCATGGCGTCCCAACTCGCGGCCTCGCGACACGCCTCGGCGAGTGCCCAGTTGCCCAGCGGCAGGATCAGACCGGTGGCCTCCGCGAGGGGAATGAAGGCGTCGGGCGCCATCATCCCGCGTTCGGGATGACACCAGCGCACGAGCGCCTCGACTCCGATGATCGAGCGCGACGCAAGTTCGAGGATGGGCTGGTAGTGAAGCACGAACTGGCCTTCGTCGAGGGCGCGGCGCAACTCGACCTCGAGTTCCAGTCGCTCGACGGCCGCCGTATAGAGGTCCGGCGAAAATTGCGCGTGCCTCCCCTTCCCCAGCGCCTTCGCGCGATACAGCGCCAGATCCGCGTTGCGCAGCAGATCATCGGCCGTGTCGTTCGCGTCTGCAATCGCGATGCCGATGCTCGCGCCGACACGCACCTCGCGTCCGTACAGCGCAAATGGCGTCTGCAGCGCGCGGATCACACGCTCCGCGACGATCGTCGCCTCCTCGTCGCCGCGCACTGCGCCGAGCAACACTGCGAATTCGTCGCCGCCGAGTCGCGCGACGGTGTCCGAGCCACGCGTGGCGTCGAGCAATCGCGCGGCCAGGAGCGAGAGCAGCTGGTCGCCCGCGGCATGTCCGAGTGAGTCGTTGATGTGCTTGAAGTCGTCCAGGTCGACCAGCAGCATCGCCGTCCGGTGCCGCGCATCGGGTCGCGACAGCACGCGCGCCATCCGCGCACTGAGGCGTGCCCGGTTCGCGAGTCCGGTCAGCGCATCTTCGAACGCCTGTCGTGTCAGCTCCGACTCGAGCGCACGGCGCGCCGTGATGTCGGTGATCACCCCGATGCTGCCGATGACCTCACCGGCATCGTCACGAAACGGCACCGCGCTGTTCTCGGTCCAGACGCGAGTGCCATCCCGGCGCACCAGCGGCAGCTCGTAGCGATCGGTCTCACCACGCAGTCGGTTCGCCATGCGCGCGTTGAAGGCATCGCGCTCCTCCGCCGGCACGAGCAACTCGACCCCGATACGGCCGACGAGATCGTCCGCGGCATACCCGGTGATGACTTCCGCACGCGCATTCGCGTAGAGGATGCGATCGTCGCGGTCGGTGATCAGCAGTCCGTGATCGACACTCTCGACCACGGTGCGGAAGCGCTGCTCGGATGCCGCGAGCGCCTGCGCCTGACCCATGAGCTCATCGTGCGCCGCGGCCTCCTCGAGCGTGCGGCGGCGCAGTCGCTCTGCCCAGTACGACGCGATGGCGACCTGAAACAGCGCAATGCCGAAGTGGAACATGAGCTTGAGGACACTGACGTACGAGTCCTCGAAGAACGGGTGCCCTCCCGCGTGCACACCGAGGTTGTGCCAGGCTGAAAAGAGGAGGTGCTGCGCAATGATCGCCAGCACGCCGGGCCACATGGCCCGCCAGTCCTGGTAGATGATCATCGCCGTGGTGGCGGTGAAGTAGAAGAAGTGCATCTCCGCCAGTCCGCGCATCTGATAGATGTGCAGGGCGCAGAATGCCTGCAGCGCGAGACCGGCCGCCACCCGTGTCACGAAACGACCGGGCCAGCAGCTCGCGCACAGCGCGAACCCGCCGCCCGCCACCGCGATCAGGAGCAGGGCGACATTCCACGTCCCGTGCGCCGACGCGAGCACGAGGGCGAGCACACTGTGCGCCGCGACGAAGGCGGCCATCCAGTGGTCGCCGCGCTGGCGTATGTCGGCGAGCGCCCGGTCGGAACGCTCGAATGCGCTCGTCGCGAACGGGACCTGTCGCTCAGAGGGGAGGCGCATCGAGTGTCGGAAGGGCGGGCCAGCAAGTGGCAAAGCGTCGGCGCCTTGTGTCTGGTGGAGCCTCCCCAAGTGTCGGCTGCGACTCGCCAGGGCTGCAGCATGCGCGTGAAGGCGCCTGTCCGTCAGCTAACGCGGCGGCTTGCCAGAAACTGGATTCTCATCGGCCCCGTGGCTCCGCATGTCACGCGCGCCATCGTCGTCCACGCCGCGCTGCGTCAAAAGAGGTCGGCGTTACGACGGACAGCGAACACGGTGCATGAAGCACGACCAGGTGCGGCCGGGGTTCACTCGTCGTGCATTTGTCGTGCGCTTGTCCGTGTGTATCTGCGCCGCTCGATGACGGTCGTGCGCGTGCTGTGCGCACGTCGTGCGTGTGTCATGTGCATGCAGCACGGGGCGAGCGCATGTCGTTGCACATGCGAGTGCACATCGCGCAGGTGATGAAGCATTGCAAATGATATTGCTATTGCGACGATGTCCCGCTCGCGCTATATCCGCGTTGCTCGATTACGTCGGTCATTCGCGCGTTGCTGTCAACGCGTAGCGCATTGATGGGATTGCCGTTGCGGGAGGAGGATGCCCTGGTGCGAATCACGGCGCCGCACGTGATGCGCAGCGCACATGCGCGCCGCGTGAAGTAGTCGTGTGACGCATTGGATGCGACCACGCACGCCCGAATCACCACCGCCGGATTACGCCGTGCACAACTCCCGCACGACGGGCGCATGCACGCCGATCGGGCCATGTGTCATCACACCCTGTATGTGGAGGTCAATGGCAGCGACTCCCTTCACCCCGCGCGGTTCGATGTATCCGGGACGGCAGTTCAGATCTGCACGAATGGACGGGCGATCTCCCGTCTGATATCGCCGACAAAAGGAGAATCACCATGAACGGCACGCAGCAGTACGCATCGCCGGTGAACGGCGGTGGTCAGTTCGATCCACAGGGCTTCATTGGCTCGCTGCTCGGTGGAATTGCAGGCGGTGTCGCAGGAAAAGCCATTGGCGGGTCCACGGGTCAGTCGGCGGGGCGATGGGCCGGACGCGCCGCAGGAGCATTTCTTCCGTTCGATGCAGGACCGACGGCCGAAACGCCACCGACCGAGCTCGAGATGCTGGGCTTCTGGAACGTGATGAAGAAGATCGGTAAAGGTGTCGGGACTGGCATTGCCGTCGGCAAGACGCTTGGCGTCTTCGATGCCGGCACACCGGGCATGCAAGGCATGCAGAGCGGGGCGGCACCTGCAGCGGAGGCACCGTCCGAGATCGAGATGCTTGGCTTCTGGAGCGTGCTGAAGAAGATCGGCAAGGGTGTCGGGACGGGCGTCGACATCGGCAAGCAGCTTGGCGTGTTCGACGCGGGTGTGCCCGGCATGCAGAGCGCGCAAACCGCACAGGCGGAGGCGCCCTCCGAGATCGAGATGCTCGGCTTCTGGAGTGTTCTCAAGAAGATCGGCAAAGGTGTCGGCACAGGCATCGACATCGGCAAGCAGATCGGGGTGTTCGACGCGGGCGTGCCGAACATGCAGGCTGCCGCAGGTGCGCAGGCCGAGGCGCCACCATCGGATCTCGAGATGCTGGGCTTCTGGAGTGTGCTCAAGAAGATCGGCAAGGGAGCCAGCACCACCGTCAATCTGGGCAAGCAGCTCGGTGTCTTCGATGCCGGCGTGCCGGGTGCCGGTCAGCAGGCAGCGGGTCAGCAGGCAGCGGGTGGTTCCCAGGAAGACATCGCATCCCTGATTCGTCAGGCGCTTCCGGCGTTGCAGGCACTCGCACAGCAGCAATCGGCCCAGCAGCCGGGTATGCGCTGAATCTCGCGAACGACCACGCATTGAACTGAGCCGAGGCAGCGGGTTGCGGTGAGCGAGACACGGCTCGGCCGCCGTCCGCTGCCCGGCAACGACGAGGGAGATACCACTCATGCCCGATGGACGCGCAGCACGAGAGACGCTCTGGATCGTGCAGGGCGCCGATGTCGTGTCCGGACGGCTCGCTCGCGCTTTGGTGGACACGGACATCACGCACGTCGAACGGATCTCCGCGGACGCGCTGGTCATGTCGATGACGGAAGCGCGTGCCGAGCGGCTCAGGACCGAGTTTCCCGATCTGATCGTCGAGGTGAACAGTGACCTCGAACCCCTTCGCTGACTGAACGCACCGACTTGCAGTTCCTGAACCGCCACGCGGCGGGAGGAAACGAGTATGGCTCGCGATGAGAAGAAGGCACGTGATCCGTTGGACCCCGCTGCACCCGCTGCCGAAAGCGTGACGCCTGCATCCGCAGGTCCACCTGAAGGCGTCAACAAACTCGGCCCGCGCCGTGCGCAGTACATGATTTCCCCACGGCCCGCACCACCGGGATTCGAGCCACTCAGCGCCGACTTCGTCGCGGAGCAATTGAAGAACAGCCCGGACATCACGTTCGTGAAGAGTCTCGCGCCACCGAAGGTGTTCGGGCTGCAGAGCACTGGCGGTGGCGAGCTCGGTTCACTGATGCTCGCGCGCATGATGCAGGACAAGGCGCAGCTGCTGCAGAATCAGGCGGGCGCACGTCTCACCGTCGAACGCGACCGGCCGCTTACGCTTGCGATCGACGTGAGTCCGATCGAACGGCGAATGCCGAATCCCGGTGTCCTCGTGCCGCACGCGGACGGCTTCACGGTCACGATCGAAGTCGTCAGCGACAGTGGCCCGCTCGCTGACGCCGACGTCTTCATATTCGGCAGTGTATGGCCGACGCAGGGAAAGACCGGCCCAGACGGTCGCGCGACGATGACCGTGGCTGGCGAGAGTCCGGACACGATCGCGTCGCTGTACGTCAAACCGAAGGTCGATTACTGGTCGTACTGGCTCGATCGCCCGCAGCTCGTGCCGAATACCGTCAACAGCATCACCGTAAAGGCGCTCAGCAGCCAGCTGGTCGACTTTCCGGGACGTCAGCTGCTTGGATGGGGCGAGCGCGCGATGGGTCTCGACCGCGTCCCGCCGTCATTCGACGGATCGGGGATCAAGGTCGCCGTGGTCGACTCCGGAGCGGCGACGTCGCATCGCAATCTGGTGTCGGTCGGCCGTGGTGCGAGCGTCGTCGGTGAGCGGCGCGAGGCGTGGACGGAAGACACGATCGGTCATGGCTCCCACTGCGCCGGCATCATCGCCGGTGGGCCGATCATCAATGGCAGCGGCATCCGCGGATTCGCGCCGGCGGCCGAGGTGCACGTCGTGCGGATCTTTCCGGGCGGGCGGTTCAGCGATCTCGTCGCCGCCCTGGATTACTGCATGGAGAACGGCATCGATGTCGTGAACCTGAGTCTCGGCGGCGGCGAGCCGTCGCGCATCATCGAGGAGCGGCTCACGCGCGCGAAGGAAATGGGAGTCGCCTGCATCGCCGCGGCTGGAAACTCCGGCGGCCCGGTCTCGTACCCGGCCTCGAGTACGAACTGCCTGGCCGTGTCAGCGATCGGCAAGTGGGGCGAGTTTCCGACGGACAGCTTTCATGCGCAACAGGCACTGTCCGAACTTCAGAGTGCCGACGGTCTTTTTCCGGCCAAGTTCAGCTGCTTCGGTCCGGAGATCGACGTCGCCGGACCGGGCGTCGCCATCGTCTCGTCGCTCCCGCCCGACAGCTTCGGCGCGTGGGACGGCACGTCGATGGCGGCACCGCACGTCACGGGACTCGCCACGCTCGTGCTCGCGCACCACCCGGACTTCAAGGGCCCATTCAAGGCGCGCGACGCGCGGCGGGTGGAGCGACTCTTCGAGATTCTCAAGGCGAGCGCGTTGCCGCTCCAGTTCGGCGACACGAATCGCAGCGGTGCCGGCCTGCCCTACGCTCCGCGTGCATTGGGTCTCGAGGCGACGTCCGGCGGAAGCATGAGTGGTGCAACCACGCCGGCGAGTGACGGGTCGATCGACGCCTCGTTCGAGGCCCTTCGCCGACTGCTGGGACTCGCGGCACACAGCGGCGTACCGGCGGGCGTCGGCGCATCGGGCCCCGGAGCGGTGCAACCGCTGTCCATCGACATCGGTGGTCCCACGGCCACCGTCGCGCGCGGGCCGGCGCAAACGAGCGGTGCGTACGTATTGCCGTCGCGCTTCCCGCAGTATGACACGACCGCGTCGACGATCGCTGAACTCCGGGCAGCCATGCGCGCGGTCGGCGTGCTGCCCTGATTGCGGTACCACGAATCACCTTGGCCATCACGACGGCCAGGGTGATTCGAGTACCGTGCGCTGAGCGACGTGAGCAAATGCGCGTCAAGCCCGGCAGTGGGTGTCCGCTGCTCCCCACTGCTCGCCGCTGCTCCGCACGACCGAACGCGACGCCCCGCTCGGCCACCGCTGCGGCGCCGTCCCGCATCCGTGTCCGGATGGCAGGCGCATGCGCCATGGAAGGGTGCATCCGGGGTGTCATCGACCACGCATTACGCGCACCGCCATGCCCCGGTAGGTTCTGAGGGCCACGGCGGCACGGCGGCGCACCGGAACCGCCACCGCACGCGAGCACGCTCATCGAACGTGCGAGACAGCTGGTCATCACCCCACCCTCCAGGAGGATGCATGACGGCGTTCACCGTTGGACACATCATCGGGAGCCTCGCCAAGGGCTCGATCAACCGGAAGCTGGCGCTCGCACTCACACGGCTCGCACCGGCCGAGCTCACGTTCCGCGAAATTCCAATCGGTGACCTCCCGCTCTACTCGTACGACTACGACGCCGATTATCCGCCGGCTGGCCGCGCGCTGAAGAACGCCCTCGCGTCCGTCGATGCCGTGCTCTTCGTCACGCCGGAGTACAACCGGTCGATCCCGGGCGCGCTCAAGAACGCGATCGACTGGGGCAGCCGGCCATGGGGCAAGAACAGCTTCGCGCGAAAGCCGTCCGCGGTCATCGGCACGTCGCCCGGGAAGATCGGCACGGCCGTCGGGCAGCAGCATGTGCGCAGTATCATGGCCTTCTGCAACTCACCGATGTTCAACGCCATCGAGGCGTACATCGAGTTCACGCCGGGTCTCATCACCGACGATGGCGACGTGACCGTCGATTCGACCCGTGAGTTCCTGACGAACTACATGGGGGAGTTTCACGGCTACATCACGCGCGTGTACACCGCGATTCCACGCGCGAACGCAACCACGTCGTGAGTCAGCGTGTCCTCATCACGGCGGCTGCGTCGGGCATCGGGCTCGAGATCGCCCGCGCGTTCTCGCTGGCCGGTGCGCGTGTTTGCGTGACTGACATGAGCGAACCGGCACTCGACCGCGCGCAGACCGAGATTCCCGGGCTGCTCGCGCTGCGCTGTGACCATGCACAGCGTGCCGACATCGAGACCATGGTCCCCGCCGCCGTGCAGGCACTCGGCGGACTCGATGTACTCGTGAACAACGCCGGGATCGCAGGGCCCACCGCGCCGGTGCACGAGGTGGAGCCCGACGACTGGGATGCGGTGATCAACGTCAACCTGACGGGTACCTTTCACGTCACGCGACTCGCCATCCCGCACCTCAAGGCGTCTGGTAGCGGCAGCATCATCGTCATGTCGTCGCTCGCTGGCCGGTTCGGCTACCCGAACCGGAGCCCGTACTGCGCCTCGAAGTGGGCGCTCGTCGGATTCACCAAGACACTGTCGATCGAACTCGGTGGCGACAACATCCGCGCCAACGCGATCGCGCCGGGTGCGGTCGGTGGCCAGCGCATGGAGAACGTGCTCGCGGGCCGGGCGGCGGTGGCCGGCACGAGCGTCGAGGAGGCGCGCGATTCGATGCTGGGCATCCAGTCGATCAAGCGCTTCGTGGACCCGAAGGACATTGCGGCGCTGTGCGTGTTTCTCGCGTCGGATGCGGCGAGGTCGATCTCGGGCCAGGTGATCCCGATCGACAACGACGCGCAGAAGACGTCGTAGCGCGTGGAACCACGTCGCGCTGCGATGGATCGCCTCAAGGTTCAGCCGCCTATCCTTCCTCTGTCACATGCACGCTGAACGCGCGACGCTTTCGGAACTCGGCCTGCTCCCCGACGCAACCGATCATTGGCCACTCGCAGCATGGCTGGATTCCACCCGCACACGGGCGGGACATGACGCAATCAAGCGCCTGATCGCGACACCGCCCGTCGGGCTTTCAGGCGTGCAGGCCCGTCAGCTGTTGCTGCCCCGTCTCGAGACGATTGCCGCGAACGTGCCGTGGCGCGAGCTGCAGGAGCTCGGGGCACAGGTGAGCAGATTCCTTTCATCGAACTACGAGATCGTTCCCGCCGCTCTCGTGGAGCGCACATTCTTCGCGTTGCGCTACCGCCACATCGCCAGTCACGTTGCGCTCCAACTGCGCGCCGTCGATGCATTGCTCCGGCTCGGCGCTGAGGTCGCCGCGCGCCTTGCGAGGCTGCCGGCCGATAACGCGTTCGCAGTGGTCGCGTCGGCGTTCACTGTGGCGACGAATGATCCGCGCACCGCGCAGCTGCGCGGTGCCGTCGAGCGCGGGCGCACGCTCTCACTCGTCGCGCTGGATGCCATGGTACGCAGTCCGCAGCGGCTGCCCGGCGCGCACTCCGCTCCCGCGACCCCGTTTCGTGCGGTCGTGCAGGACTTGGTCGACGCCATTGGCGAATTGGACGCGTACTGCGCGCTCGCGACGGCGTCGGCTGCCGTACATGGGGTGATACCGCAGATGGTTCCCCGTGGCGCATTGCCCCTGACGCTCGCCGGGATTCGGCACCCACTCCTGCCCCACGGCGTGTCGAACGACGTGGGCCTCGAAGCCGGAGAGCGTGTGCTCCTGCTGACGGGCCCCAACATGGCCGGCAAGAGTACGCTGCTGCGCGCGGTGGGTATCGCGGTGTACTGCGCCCATCTCGGCATGGCAGTGGCCGCAGAGGAAGCCTGGATTCCGCTGCATGACCGCCTCATCGTCTCGATCACGGTCCGCGACAACCTGCAGCGCGGCGAGAGTCTCTATCTGGCCGAGATTCGGCGGGTGCGCAAAATCGTCGATGCGGTGGAGCGCGGCGAGTCCGTGCTGGCAATTGGCGACGAGGTATTTCGCGGCACCAACATCGCCGACGCTACGGACGCCACCACCCTCCTGGTCGATGGCCTCTCGAAGGCGCCGCACGGAACCTTCGTGCTGTCGTCGCACCTCGCGGACGTCGCCGCGTCCCGCAGAGATCACGTTGGCGTCGCATGCTGGTGCATGGAGGTGGATGCGAGCGGTGCGATCCCGCAGTTCACATTTCGGGTGACCCGAGGCGTGTCAGACGTTCGGCTCGGAATGCTCCTGCTGGACAGCGAGGGAGTAGGTCCGATTTTGCGTCGCATGGCGACCGACAATCATCAATCGGCTACGGAAGTAGTTCAGCCAGTGCGGGCCACCGGGCCCGCAGACGAAGGCGCACCCGAACTTGTTCGGGTGCGCCAGGACGGCTGACGGAATTCGGTATCCGTCGCCCGCTGCTGCCAACCGGCCAGCAACGCACATCACTAGCCGTCCGCCCGCAGCGCCTCGGTCGGCTGGACCTGAAGCGCTCGCCGCGTCGGCACGATGCAGGCGAGCAGGCACACGCCGAGCATGAGGGTCGAGTACCCGAGCGCTCCCGCGAGGGCGGCGAGTTGCACGCTGTCGTTGAACATCGCGGTGATCACGCCTCCGGCGACGACGCCGAGCCCCACTTGCGCCAGCGGGCGTGCGAACACCGCGGCCAGGACGCGCCGCCGGCTCGCGCCGAGGGCGACGCGGATCCCGATCTCGCGCGTACGCCGCGTCACGGTGAACGACATCACCGAGTAGATGCCTGCCAGCGACAGGAGCATCGCCACCGCGCTCACGACGGCGAGGAGCCGGACCCAGAACATCGCGAACGCGATGCCGGCGTCGCTGAGCGTGTCCATGCGGGCGACCCCGTCCACTCGCAGCGTGGGGTCCACCGCCGCGGCGACGGCGCGCAGCCGCGGAGCGAACTCCGCCGCGTCGCCGCCGCGCACGCGCACCGCGACGTGGAGAGGCACGACGACGTCCGCCGCGAGCGGGTGGTAGAAGCCGGCGACCTTCGGATCCGCTGACGCTGCCATCCCGAGGTCGGGGACGACGCCGACGATCTCGTGCCACGGGGCAGGCCCCGCGCCATCCGAGAGCGGCCCGCTCTCGCTGTTCCGCCAGGCGTAGCGGAGGCGCCGGCCGATCGGGTTGCGTCCGCCAAGCACGAGCCGGACGAACGACTCGTTCACGATGACGACGCGGGAACCGGGCGCAAGATCGCTGGCAGTGAACGCGCGGCCAGCGCGCACGGGAGCGTCCAGGACCTCGAAGTAGTCCGCGTCCACGGCCGAGGAGCTCGTCCGGTAGCCGCCCGGGAACCTCGGGTCGTGCGGCGCCGCGCCGCCGGAGTCCACGTCGATCCAGTGAGGCAAGTGGCTCATCCGCGGCAGTCGCTCGGCGAACGTGACGCCGACGACCCCGGGCTCCGCGAGGAGCCGCCGCTCCAGCTCGCGCGCGGTCGCGTGCCGGCGCGCGACGAACGCGGCGAACGACGTGTCCGCGCCCGGCAGGGGCTCCCGGTCGAGTGCGATGCGCGCGGAGAGGAACTCCGCCGCCGGGAAATCAGCCACTATCGTGCGTGCGCCACGCACGCCACTGTGCACGCCGAAGGCGACCACCGGGAAGGCGAGAGTGACCGCGATCTGCGCGACGATCACCGCCGTCCAGATCCCGCCGAACGTCAGCCCTCCTGTCCCCGCGGCAGTCTGTCGAAGCCGCCCCTCGAGCCCCCGCGTGACCTTGAGCCCTGGCAGCACGCCGGCGACGGCGGCGCCGACCACCGTGATTCCCACGGCATAGAGCACCGTCCACGGCGACAGGTCGGCGTGGAACCAGAACGGGAGCCGCTGCCCGGAGTTCGACTCGATCGCCTTCACGAGCAGGCGCACCCCAAGACCGGCAACCCCGAGCCCGATGGCTGCTGCGACGCCGCCCAGCACGAGCGCCTCGGCGAACAGCTGCGCGATGATCCGGCGGCGGCTCGCGCCCAACGCACTGCGCACCACGAGCTCCCGTTCGCGCGTTGCCGCGCGTGCGAAGATGAGCAGCGCGACGTTCCCGCAGATCAGCACGACCAGCATGAGAAAGAAGCCGTAGCTCGCGCGGGTGGCCATCAGCTCCGACCCCTCGACCAGGGCGACCGACTGCGCGTATGGCATCACGCGCGGACGCAGGTGCTCGTGCGTGCCCGGGAAGTCGACGGCGGCGCGGCGCCCCCACGCTGTCAGCTCGGCCTGCGCTTCGTCGAGCGTGGCGCCCGGCGCGAGGCGGCCGAAGACCCTGAGATCGGGGCCACTCCCGCGCGGGTAGTCGACGGGGTTCAGGCGCAGCGGGACCCACAGGTTCTGCGCGACCGGGAACGCGAACCCCTCGCGCATCACGCCCACCACGGTCGTCGGCGTGCGCCCGAGTTGCACCACGCGCCCCACCACGTTCGGGTCGCCGTTGAAGCGCGTCTGCCACACGTCATGCCCGATCACGGCGACGGCGGGCGCGCCGGGACGTTCGTCGGCGCCTGCGAACACTCGGCCGAGAAGTGGGCGTGCGCTGGCAACGCGAAATGCCGAGGCGCTGATCTCCGCGGTTTCTGCTGGCCGCGACTCGCCGTCGCTCGTGATGAGGTTGCGCTGCGCAACCCGGTACGCCCCGAGTTCCGAGAACGACTTGAGCGCGGTGCGCCATGCAGCGAAGTCGTGGAGCGCCACCGGCTTTGATTTCCCCGCAGCTGCATCCCAGCTCTCGAACGCCACCACGCGGTCGGCGTCGGGGAGCGGGAGCCGGGGAAAGAGCACCTGTCCGGCGAACTCGAATGAGCACGCGGCGGTCCAGATGGCGAACGCGAACGCGAGCCCGCCGATCAGCGTGAGCCCCGGGTACTTCGCGAGCATGCGGACGCCGAGCTTGAAGTCGAGGGTCAGGCCGCTCAGCCAGCGCAGCCCTCGCCCATCGCGCAGCGATTCCTTGTGGTTCTCCACGCCGCCGAACGCGACGAGTGCGCGCCGCCGCGCCTCGGCCGGATGCAGCCTTTCGTCACGTTCGAGTCGCGCCGTCTCCATCTCGATGTGGAAGGCGATCTCCTCGCTGAATCGCGCGTCGGCGTGCTTGCGTGAGAAGAGCAACGCCAGGCGCGCGCGCACGCCATCGAGCGCGCTCACGAGGTCCTCAGGACTGCTTCCAGCCCCACGGTGAAGCGCCGCCAGCTGTCGAGCTCCGTGCCCAGCGCGCGGTGACCCGACGTCGTGAGCTGGTAGAAGCGGGCGCGACGACCGTTACCGGTGACCCGCCACTCGCTGGTAATCAGCCCTTCCTTCTCGAGCCGCTGGAGCGCGGGGTAGAGCGATCCCTGATTGACCTCGAGCACGCCGTCGGAGATCTGCTGCACGCGCTGGCCGATGCCCCAGCCGTGCATGGCTTCCAGAGAGAGTGTCTTGAGGACCAGGAGGTCGAGTGAGCCGCGGAGGGCGTCGGATTGCGGGCGCGGGGGCATGAGGCGGGGGAGGGGCGTGGTTCGTCTAGCTGTCTAGAGGAGCGTACGCGATGGTGCCGGCGGGGGTTTCAGCGCGCCTGGCGCTCCCGCCGATTCCTCGATGCCTCCCCATAGGATTCCGCAGACCTATGGCGCATGGGCCGCCGCGGTTCACGCCCTGACGGCGGGGATCGTCGAGCAGAACCGTACCCGTATTGCGTCGAATATTGCGTCGCTCGCGCCCTGTATCCATCAAGGGAGCACGGGTGAAGCTGGTGGTTTTCGGTCTCAGCATCAGCTCGTCATGGGGCAACGGGCACGCCACGCTCTGGCGTGCACTCTGCCGTGCACTTGCACGTCGCGGTCATCACACCGTCTTCTTCGAGCGCGACGTGTCGTACTATGCCGCGCACCGTGACATGCTTGCGATGCATGGCGTCGACCTCGTGCTGTACGGGGATCTCGACGGCATCCGCACACGTGCCGTGCACGAGCTTGCGAGTGCGGACGTTGGCATGGTGACGTCCTACTGCCCTGACGCGGTGGCGGCATCCGCACTCGTCAGCGAGCATGCTGCGACCAGTGTGTTCTACGATCTCGACACACCGGTAACGCTCGATGGACTTCGGCGCGGCAGCACCGTGCCGTACATCGGTGAGCGCGGACTCCAGGATTTCGATCTGGTGCTGAGCTTCACCGGCGGTGAAGCACTCACCACCCTGCGCGAAACGCTGGGTGCTCGACGTGTCGCGCCGTTGTACGGAAGTGTCGACCCATCGGTGCACCATCCTGTCGCGCCTGTCGAACAGTATCGCGGCCTGCTCTCGTATCTGGGCACCTATGCCGAAGACCGGCAGGAGATGCTGGTCAAGCTTTTCCTCGATCCCGCGCGTGCGATGAGCGACGAGCGATTCATCATCGGTGGCGCCAAGTATCCGCACGATTTCCCGTGGGCGCCGAACGTGTTTTTCGTCCAGCATCTTCCGCCGTCCGAGCATCCTGCATTCTTCTGCTCGTCGAAGCTGACCCTGAACATCACACGGCAGGCGATGGCGGCCATGGGCTACTGCCCTTCCGGCCGACTGTTCGAGGCGGCCGCCTGCGGCACTCCGATCCTGAGCGATTACTGGGACGGCATCGCGCCGTTCTTCACGCCTGGCGCGGAGCTGCTCGTCGCACGGGACACTGCGGACGCGCTTGCGGCACTCGAACTGACAGACGAGGAGTTGCATCGCATCGGCCGCGCCGCGCGCGATCGCACGTTGACCGAACACACTGCTGACAACCGCGCCCTCGACCTCGAGCGCGCGTTGGAGCTCGTGCGCCAGCCAGCCACCGAGCTGGCTCCCCTGTCTTCGATGCGGCGAGAGTCCACGCGTGCCGACGCATGGCCCGCCTACCGAATGGAGACCTGACGATGTGGGGAATCATACCGGCCGCCGGCGCCGGCAGCCGCATCCAACCGCTCGCGTTCTCCAAGGAACTGTTGCCGGTAGGAAGCTGGTACGACGGAAAGACAGAGCGGCCGCGCGCTGTGAGCGAGTATCTCGTCGAGCGAATGATCATCGCCGGTGCGACGCGGGTCTGCTTCGTCGTCTCGCCGGGCAAGTCGGACATCCTGGCGTACTACGGCGGCCAGATCGGGCCGGCGCATGTGTGCTACACGGTGCAGCCGAAACTCAGTGGCCTGTGCGACGCGATCTTTCAGGCGTTGCCGCTCATCGGAGCCGACGAGGATGTGATCGTCGGATTGCCGGATACGATCTGGTTTCCGGAGGATGCGCTCAGGAAGCTGCCCTCAGGTGTGCTGTCCTTCCTGCTCTTTCCCGTCGCGAACCCGGAGCTCTTCGATTCAGTGATGATCGACGAGCAGGGGCGCGTGCTCGAGATTCAGGTGAAGCGTGCCGACGCTGAATCGCGCTGGATCTGGGGTGCATTCAAGATGCCTGGGCGGACCCTCGCCGCGCTGCATCAATTGTGGGAGGAACGCGGGCGCACCGATGAGTATGTGGGCACACTCGTCAACGCGTTCATCGCACGAGGCGGCGAAGCGTTCGGCACACGGGCAGGACAGTCGTACGTGGACGTCGGGACGCTGCATGGCTACCGTGAAGCGATGCGCCTGCTCAACGTGGCACCGCCTGGCGACGGACGGCAGCGAACCGTGACACCGCACATCGTCGATGCCCGGATCGCCACCAAGGATGGCCTTGCAGTCGGCGTGTAGCGCGCGCGACGACAGGATGCTGGCGAGGTCATACGCCAGATCAGCTATTCGGTGGGATCCCGATGAGCGGCCAGATGATCCCCGCAAGGAACGGCCGATGAAAGAGGATCGGGAGTGGCGCCAGCACCCAGAACATCACCCACGCTCGTCCGACCCAGCCGGAGAGAGGATAGCCGGCGCGCGTCAGGGCGCGCTCGACCAGCACCAGCCCGCCATGCACTAGGAAGTAGAGGAGTGGCAGACCAAAGCCGGCGCGGACCGGCACGCTGATCGCCATTTCGTGCAGCAGCCCTGACAGCGCAAAACCCGCCATGACTGCGGGGCCGCGCCCGATACGATCGGCGAGCGGCCGATAGGCAGCAATCGTCGTCATCTCCGAGAAGGCGACATTCCAGCGCCGAGCCCAGAACTCACCGAGGCTCTGCGATCGCAGCGGCGCACGAAAGAGTGCCTCGCATGCGACGCCGCGCCATCGCCAGGCACCGGCCAGCAGATTGCACAGGCCGAAGTGCACCAGGAGGCTGAGGCCAGGCAGCAGGAGCACGGTGGCGAGCAGCCGGGAGTGGGCACCGGTCCACGCAATCCATGCGAGCGCGACGAGCACGGCACCCGTGACGGCGTTCATCGTGCCGCGACGCACCAGCGCGCCCGCGCCGCGCAGTGCATCACTCCCGGCAGCGGCGAAGAGGCGTGGCCGCATTCCTATCCATACGCCCGCGAAACCGAACCACATTCCAGGCGAGAGCGGTTGCATGCCTCGGGCTCGCTCTTCAATGACCACGATGACCTTCATCGCGATGAGCGCGAAGGTGATCAGTGCGACCATACGCACGCCGGGTGGCTCCGAGGAAACCACCCGCTCGATACCGAGCGTACCAAAAACCAGCGTGCTCCACGCGAGCGCGCGCGCGATTCCTGTGGACAGGTACCGTCCCATCACGTACCCGGCGACGAGCACGACCACGAGGCACGCCGCCAGGAGCGCGGCGACCCAGTAAGTCGATGGGATGTACGATGCCATCAACGCCTCAGGAAACGGCCGCGTAGCCGTAGACGGCCGTCAGAAAGATGAACAGGCCCACGAGCGCGACTTCGCCCAGCTTGTATATGGCGCCCGGTGGGGCCTCGGAACGATCGAAGTAGAAGAATTGCACGAGCAGGCGGCTCCCCCAGTAGACGGCGATATATCCCGTCACGACGCGCGCGAGCGGCGAGCGGTCGAGGAGCCACTCGGGCGCGAACGTCGACACCACGCCGAAGCAGACATTGGTGACCCAGATATAGGCTGCGTAGGTCCAGAAGACCTGACGTGTGAGCGGGCGCAGCTTCGCCGTGTCGTCGCCCCAGCGGAGGATCCGCGGCAGTGCCAGACTCCCCACCGCGAGCGCAAGCTGCCCGAGTCCGGCGAGTATCAGCAGGAGTGTCATTGGGGCCGTCATTTTGTGCTGCTCCTGGACGAGTCGCCGCATGATGGTGGCATCACGGCGTTATGCACCCTCGAATGCTAACCTGTCACAGCGGTCACATCGGCTGTGTGCTCCGAACGATCCTGGCCGAGCGACTGCCCATGCTGCGGCAACTCTATGGATCGTCCAGAATTCGGTCCATTCCTTTGACCAGATACAAAACGGGCACCCTTTTCGGGTGCCCGTTTGCTTTGCTAACTCGTTGCTGATTGAAGTCTTGCACCACAGAGCGGGAGACGGGACTCGAACCCGCGACATCAAGCTTGGAAGGCTAGCGCTCTACCAACTGAGCTACTCCCGCACTCACCGGCCACACCCGCGCCAGTGCCCTGCACGTCCAAACGGAACTACCCTGCTATGGTGAGGGAAGGATTCGAACCTTCGAAGGCTTGCGCCGTCAGATTTACAGTCTGATCTCGTTGGCCACTTGAGTACCTCACCAGTCCGGTCAAAACACCCGAAAAGGCCACCTTTCGGACGTCCGGCGAAGCGTCTGGAAGAGCTGACGGTCGGGATTGAACCGACGACCTGCTGATTACAAATCAGCTGCTCTACCAACTGAGCTACGTCAGCATGGAGATCATGTACAGCGAAGAGCTCACACGGGACAGACACGCAGAGTAATCCCCGCAGGCAGCGATATCAAGCGCGGGAGGCCCGTGCGAGCCCCCCGCGCCACCCCTCAGTCCCGCCGCCACCGCGTCCCGTCGGCCTTGTCCTCGAGCGTGATCCCCCGCCCCGTGATCTCCGCCCGGATCGCATCGGATTCCGTGAAATCCCGCCGTTCCCGCGCCGCGCGCCGAGCCGCCAGGCGCTCCTCCACCCAGGCCGCCAGCTCCTCGTCCGTCTCCTCCTCCGGCACCAGGTCGAGCACGCTGTCCATCAGCCTGAACGCCGCCCGCGCCCGCTCCAGCGCCGCCACGTCGTTTCCCCCACCGTCCAGCTCCCGGTTCGCCTCGGCGATGAACATGAACAGCGCCGCCAGCGCTCGCGGCGCATTCAAGTCGTCGAACAGCGCCTCCGTGAACGTCGCCTCGGCCCGCGTCGCCGCCTCGGCCAGCCCGGCGGAGCCACCCGTGGCCTCACGCAGGCGACGCGCGAACGTGCCGATGCGCCGCACCGCGTTGCGCGACTGCTCGAGCGAATCGTCGCCCATGTTGAGCTGCTGGCGATAGTGCGCGTTGAACACGAAGTGGCGGTAGGCCGTGCCGGAGATCCGCTGCTCGCGCAGCTCCACCACGTTGGCGACGTTGCCGACGCGCTTCGCCATCTTGGCGCCGTCGGTGAGCAGGAACTCACCGTGGCACCAGCAACGCGCGAACGTCTTGCCCGTCGCCGCTTCGGACTGCGCGATCTCGTCCTCGTGATGCGGGAAGATCAGGTCGATACCGCCGGCATGCAGGTCGAATGTCTCGCCCAGGTACTTCATCGCCATCGCGGAGCACTCGAGATGCCAGCCGGGACGCCCGCGCCCCCACGGCGAGTCCCACGCCGCACCGGTCTGCTCGTCCTCATCCTTCGCCGCCTTCCAGAGCGCAAAGTCCTGCGCGTTTTCCTTTGCGTACTCGTCCTGCGCCACGCGCGCACCGGTGCGCAGCTCACGCTTGTCGAGCTGCGAAAGCTTGCCGTAGTCGGGGAAGCGATCGATCGCGAAATAGATCGACCCGTCCTCCGCGACGTACGCCACGTCGTTCGCGATGAGACGCTCCACGAGCGCGATCATCTCCGGAATGTGCTCCGTCGCCTTCGGGTACAGCTCGGCGTCCTCGATGCGGAGGTAGCGACGATCCGTGTGGAAGAGCTCCGTGAACGGCTCCGTGACCTGCGTGATCGTGGTGCCCGTCGCGGCGGCCTTCCGGATGATCTTGTCGTCGACATCCGTCAGGTTCATGACCTGCTCGACCTGCCAGCCCGCAAGCCGGAGCACGCGCCGCATCAGGTCCTCGAACAGGAACGTGCGGAAATTGCCCAGGTGCGCCGGGTTGTAGACGGTCGGCCCGCACGTGTACATGCGCACCGTGTGACCATCGGCTGGCGCAAATGGCTCGACCTGGCGGGTGAGCGTGTTGTACAGGAGGAACTCGGGCATACGGGCTGACCGCGGTCGGGATGTCACGTGAACGAGCAGGAATGCGCAGGAACGTGCAGAGGTCGGCGCGCGGATTGCGGATGGATCCTGCCAGCGCGTCGAGCGTTGAATCTAATGTCGCAGTGCTGTTCCAGGCCGTAACCTTCTTCCGTGCACGTCGGCTCACCCTTTCCGGACACGCCATGACGCAACCCGCCAACCGTTCGCGATTCACCAGATTCGGGCTCGCCGCTGGACTGCTCGCCGCGAGCGCGGTCGTGGTTGCTGCCCGCCCACAGGCCGGTACCAGCACTGCACAGCCGCCAGCGCAGGCGCCGCGCGATACCACGACGGCGGCACCCGTCACCGTGCCCTCGTCCATCGGCGTGCAGCCCGACAGCACGTCGGCGCAGGGCGCGCCGACCATGGCGGATTCCGCGCAACCCAGCATGACGCAGACGGAGGTGCCGCAGCCGGCGCCGGCGTCGGCCGCCACCTGGCCCGTCGACGAGTACGGCCGCACGCTGATCAACGGAATCCCCGTGGTCGGTCGCGTCTTCGTGATGCAGAAGACGGACGGACTCCGGAAGTACGAAGGGGTCGCACGCCACTACGTCGGCGAACCGCTTCCGCCGGAAGCCCCGATCATCGGAACGGGGTACGTGCAGGCGATGCCGCAGGCGGTGCGCCGTCACCGTGGGTCGATGGTGCAGTCGAACCTGTGGGCGATCGACTCCAGCCTGCAGGCGATCGAGAAGCACCACTATCGTCCGACCACGACGACGGGCGCCATCCAGCCTCGCTGAACGACGCGTTCATCGTCTGCTCCACTACGATCCTGCCGGCCGCGAGCGTCAACCGACGCACGCGGCCGGTCTGACGTTCGGAGTTCACCTCGCCGACATCGACGCGAGCCACGCCCGGCGGAGCGGCAGCCGATCCAGGTTCGTGGACTCGGTCGCCACGCTGGGAATGCGCGGAACCCGCATGTCCCGCACCCGGCTCTCGCGAGGTGCGGGCATCAGGCGTCCAGAGCATCACGGCACCGCCGCTGCCATAGAGCACGCGCGCCCATGATCGCCAGGATTCCGACAACGACTCCGACAGCGCCGAATCCCGCCCGCGGTCGCCGGCCGCGACACACGGATCAGTCGCGCTGCGGCGAGAGCCACCCACGCGCAGGATGTAGGCAGTTCGCACCGGCACCTCCAGCGCATTCGCACCGGTCTGCACATCCGGCTGCGCCTCGCGCTGCTGCATACACTGCGACCACGCTTCGACGATGGTCCGTGCCGCCCGCGGTGGAATACAAGCGCGACGCACGCGAACGCCCGGTGCCAGCGCACGACTGCCCTGCATGATGCGCCGACGCCCTCCCACCGCCGCAACGAGTGCCGCCGATCCGGCCGCCGCACTCCCCGTCACCAGCACGAGATCACGCTCGCGCAGCGAGAACGACACATCGTCGAGCGTGCGCACATACGCCATGGCGCTGCCATAGCCCGCAGCAACGGTCTCGTGCAGCCCATGCAGCGAGACAAGCAGCGGGGAGCGAGGGAAAGGTCCCTGCGCGGGAAGGACGGGAGAATTGTCATGGAAGGCAGCGGTCATGGCAGACAATCGCCCAGACACCCCGACACGCCGTCACCAATTCATCGCCAGCCCAAGCTTCTCGCTGCAGTTCGACTTCTGCCGTTCGACTTCTGCCGTTCGGCTTCTGCTGTTCGGCTTCTGCCGTTCGGCTTCTGCTGTTCGGCTTCTGCCGTTCGGCTTCTGC
>JAZKCW010000029.1:0-35677 GCA_040387895.1 Gemmatimonadota bacterium | reverse complement strand
CGCCTCCGCGTGAGGCTGTAGAAACCGGCGGTTCGCTGCGTAGCCCCCTAGGCCGCCGCGACCTCGGCGTGACGCCGTTGCCGTTGCAGTTCGCAGGTGCGACCCGGCGCTACAGCGTCGGTGGCGTGAACCGCACCCCCGCGCGCCCTGTGCTCGCGGGTACAAGCATCACGACGGCCTGGCCTTGCACCGTGCGTTCGAGACCGCGCTCGCTCTTCGCGATCGACTCGATCGGCGACGCCCAGCGGGTCGTTGCTTCGGTGCATGCGACCGTCGCGCGAGTACGTGCACCTAACGAGGCCTCGAGCGCTACCAGCGCGTCGGACGGAAGCCCCGGCACTGCACTCCAGTCGATGTCATACTGCAGTGCGCCGTCCGCCGAGACCGTGAGGGCCATCGTGAAGCCGGCATGCGTCGTGTCCGCCGGCATCGTCCGCATCCTGATTGTCACGCCCGCATCGCCAGCGCCAGCGCTCGCTTCAGCGGGCGTGCCGGCCGCTGATCCCACGAGATGCGCACGTGCAAAATTCACGAGCGGTACGTATGTCGCGTCACGCCATGCCGTCTCCGTCAGCGACCGGTGTACCACACGTACCTGCAGCAGCGCGCGCACGTCAAGATCCGCCGGCGGCAACTGCGCGAGCGTGTTCTCCTGCTCGATCTCGTGAATGCTCGGCGCACCGTCGCTCGACTTGCTGCCCGACGTCCCGTGTGCATCGACGGTACTGTTGGTGACGACCGGCGACTGCTTGTGCGCGGCCACTGCTGCGTGGTGGTACGCCTCGATGCGGCGGGTCAGCGCGTCCGCGGCATTCTCGCGCGCCTTCGGCAGCAGGTACGTCTCCACCGCGCCGCCCCGATGCGGGGCGACCGTGACCGACACATGCTCGCCGTGAATCCAGTACTCGTTCTCGCCGTCACCGTCGATGTCGATCCGCTCCACGTCCAGCCGTTCGCCTTGGCGCAGGAGTCCTTCGGCCTCCGCGAGGTTCCCCCACATCGCCTCGCGCAACCATGGGAGATAAAGCCCGCCGAACACGCCGTGCCACAACGAGTCGTTGCACTGCGCGCGGCCGATCGCGCGGCGCGCCGGTTCGGGATTGCCGCGCGCATGACAGAGCCGCGAGAGCGCCGAGGCGTGCTTGTGCGCGCGATTCGCCTCCGGATACTTCACCAGGAAGTGCTTCCAGTGCGCACCGCGAATGAACGCGTTGTCCTCGCTCGCCATGCGCGTGCTGCCGATGTCCTTCACCAGCGCCATGTGACGGACGCCAAGCTCCGGTGGCAGCGACCACTCCTCCATCTCGTGGTAGGATGCCGTCGCGATGTACGTGAGCCCTCCGCTGGGTGCATCGCT
This sequence comes from Gemmatimonadota bacterium, assembly GCA_040387895.1. Taxonomy (GTDB): domain Bacteria; phylum Gemmatimonadota; class Gemmatimonadetes; order Gemmatimonadales; family Gemmatimonadaceae; genus Gemmatimonas. Next base: position 34,320 of record JAZKCW010000029.1, on the reverse strand, counting down.
GATGACCTTGCTGCCACGCACCAGCCGCAACGCGCCCTCGTCCTGCAGCCGCACCATGCCGTCGAGGAACTCATTCATCCACCCGCTGCCGTACACCCAGTCGAGCGTCTTCGGCCAGCCACCGAACTTCTCGCCATCGTCGGCAAAGACCGCGAGGCGCCGGCCGGCCGCGCGCTCCGCACGCATGTGCGCGATGATGACCGGGACCGGCTGGAACGGGATGAGGTAACGCAGGCGCTCGTCGATCGGCAGGATGTCCAGATGCCGGCCGTCGTGCTCCGTGCGGAACCGCTGCTGCATCGCGTCGCGGGTGTGTCCGCTCACCAGCAGGTGCCGGTCGTCGACCAGCGCGTACTGCACGCCGGCGTCCGCGAGGTCACGTGCGAGATCGGGCTCCCACACGCGCTCCGTGAGCCACAGTCCCGTGTCCTTCGCGCCGAACCGGTCGGCGAGGTACTCCCGCATCCACGCCACCTGCTGCAGGCGATCGTCGCGTGACAATGCGGCGAGCACGGGCTCGTAGAACCCCGACAGCAGAAACTCCGTCCGGCCGGCGGCGCTCAGCCGCGCGAGGTCGTCGATGAAGCGGCGGTCGTGCTGCTCACACCACTCGAACAGCGGGCCGGAGACGTGCAGGATCACCGGCCACTCCGGACGCGCGGCGAGGTGCGCGACCAACGGGCGGTACACGTCGCGGATGTGCGATTCGAACACCTCGCCGAAGTTGCCGACCGGCTGGTGCAGGTGAAACGCGCAGTAGAAATCGAGAGGCGATCCGGACATGCGTGGTGACCGATCAGGGTGTGGCGATCAAGGCGTGGCCATCGGGACTACCACGATGGCCACGCCGTCAGGGTGTCGCTGCGAGCGCGATGTCGTCGAGTGACGTGGCGCCGAGCAGGAGGCGCGCGACCAGTTCAGGAAACTCGTGCACCGGGATGTCGCGCTCGGCACCGGGCGGCGCATCACGCTCGCACACCGTGACCACGAGCTGTGGCCCGGCCCCGCGCACGATGGCGGTCAAGCGCGTGACCTGCATGGTACGGCGATGCGTGGCCGAGACCGACCAGCCTTCGCCGCCGGCGTTTGGCAGCACGACCGTGTCGTACATCGCGACGCGCGTGTGCGGGAAGCCCAGTTCCGCGCAGGCCGCGGCCGCTGCGGCGGCACGCCATGACGGATCGCGGGTGGGCAGGGCCTCACGCACATAGAGATCACTGGCGCTGCCACTGTGCGGTGTGCTGCCCCGCGCCGGCTCGAGCCAGTGCAGGAAGTCCGGCGCCACACGCGACGACACACCGGACAGCTCGAGCGCGCGGGCCGCATAACGCAGCACCTGGCGTGTCTCGATGCGCTCGACCTCGTCGAAGAACCATGCGCACGACGTGAACGTGCGCAGCGACGCGCGTTCGAGTTCGAGCAGCGCGTGCGCGCGGCGCTCGCCCTGCTGGTCGACGCCCTCGCGCAGGGCACCGCGCACGAATGCGACCAGGGGAGCACCATCCTGCGCCACGACTTCGCCGTACCCGTCGCGCACGGCCCACGGGTCGTCGCGAAACAGGGGAGCGGCCTCGCGTTCGAACACCTCGTGGCAGCGTTCGGCGAGCGCCGTGAGCGCATCCCGCAGGGGGCCCCGCCACTGCTGCGCCGGCGGCTTGCTTCCGTCGAGACGACAGCCACAGTTGCTGCGCCAGCGTTCCACACCGTGCGCACAGCTCCACGCCGACGGCGACACGAGCGTCACGTCCATTGTCGGCGGATGCGCCGCGACGAGCGCCGCGGCGTTGGTCACGCTCGCGGCCGGATGAATGCCGCCCTGCACGATGCGCGCGAGCGCATTGGCCAGCGTCACCTCGCCATTGCGGTGGTGGTGCCCGAAGGTCTCGCCGTCCGTGGCGAGCGTCGTGCAGCGCGGCGCAGTGTCGGTTCCGACCGCCGGTGCCAGCCGCGCGGCCAACGCCGCAGCGTTCTGGAGCAACCCGCCGAACGCCACTTCGCCGGCGAGGTTGCCGTCATACGGCACGATGGTGATCTCGCGGCCGCGCGCGCCGCGCCACCGCACCGGCATGCCGCGCGTGTCGCCATCAGCGCGGACCTGGTACGGCGCGAGAATCGTGAAGCGGATCCCTTCGGCGGCGACAGCGTCGAGCGTATCCTCGTCCACCCCGCACTCGGGCAGCCACATGCCCTCGGGCTCACGACCGAAACGGCGGCGGAAGTCCGCGATACCCCAGCGAATCTCGGTGACACGATCGCGCGGGGATGCAAGCGGCAGGATGACATGATGGTACGGCGCGGCGATCGCGTTGCCGTGCCCCCAGCGCCGCACGCTCGCCGCATCGCCCGCGATCATCGCGGCGAGTGTGTCGGGAGCCTCGGTCGCGAGCCACTCGCACAGCGTCGCGCCCACGTCGAACGAGCACCACGCATACATGTTGACAACCCGCGCGAGCCCCGCGCGCGCATCCGGATCGCGTGCCGCCGCCCGCGCGTCGCGCTGGCGCACCTGCACGCCCGCGAGCCGCGAGTAGCACTCGCGGTCGATGCGCGCATTCCAGTCATGGTCCGGCGCCGCCGACGGTTCGGCCTCGACGACTTCCAGCCACGGGTCCTCGCGCGGTGGCTGATAGCAATGCGCGTGGATGATGACCGATTGCGACGACCTGGCTTCCATCCTCAAACGGACCGGTGCGACGTCAGCGGGATCGTGCGATGGCGATCGCCCGGCGGTACACCTCGGTATATCGCTCGGCGCTGCGCTCCCACCCGAAGTCGCGACTCATCGCCTCGCTCATGCGCGGTTCCCACGCATTGCGATCGCTGAATCGCGCGAGTGCACGCGACATCGCCCAATCGAGTGCACCGGCCCGGAACTCGTCGAACAGGAACCCCGTCACGTCGTCCTCGACCGTGTCCGCGATGCCGCCGACCCGTCGCGCGATGGGCAACGCGCCGTACCGCTGCGCGCGCATCTGCGTCAGGCCGCACGGCTCGTACTGCGACGGCATGAGGAACATGTCGGCGCCGGCCATGAGCCGGTGCTCGAGCCGGTCGGTGAAGTCGAGCTGGACTCCGACATGCTGCGGCCGCTGCGAGGCCAGCTGCGTGAGCGCCTGCTCGTAGCGCTTCTCGCCGGCGCCCAGGAACACGAACTGCGCATCCAGATTCCAGACCAGATTCGAATTGAGGATCACGTCGAGACCCTTCTGCGTGACCATGCGCCCCGTCATGCCGAACAGCGGCGTGCGTCGCCGCTGCGGGAGCCCGAACGAGCGCTGCAGCGCCGCCTTGCAGCGCGCCTTGTTGAGCGGGTTCTCCCGCGAGTAGTTCGACGTGATCTGGTCGTCGGCCGCCGGATCCCACACCGTCTGGTCGATGCCGTTCGTGATGCCGGTAAAGCGTTGCCCGAGCCACACGAACACCTCCTGCAGGCCGAAGCCACCGCCCGGCGTGCGCAGTTCGCGCGCATGCGTCGGGCTGACCGTCACGACCATGTCCGCGAACGTCAGGCCGCCTTTCAGGAAGTTGATGCGATCGTACCACTCCAGGTGCCGGAAGTTGTAAACCTCCGGTGGAATGCCGCAGTCGTTCAGCTGTTCGGCCGGAAAGTGGCCCTGATAGCCCGCGTTGTGCACCGAGAGCACCGTCGGCGTGCTCGCGTAGCGTTCGCGCAGGCCCGCATACGTGCGCATGTACATCAAGGACAGCGACGTGTGCCAGTCGTGCGCGTGAATCAGCACCGGCCCCGCGATCAGCCGCGGAATCGCATCGAGCACGGCGCGCGAGAACATCGCGAAGCGGCGCGCATTGTCCGCATAGTCACGCCCGCCTTCGCCATACAGCCCCGCGCGACTGAAGAACTCCGGAATGTCGACGAACACGACCTTCGGGCCCGGCGGCGGCGACACCTCGCGGAAGAAGCGCACCTCGTGACCGCGAAATCCGAGATCGACATGGATCGGGCGTCCGAGTGGTGCGAGATCCGGTGCATGGTCGCGCACGGACCGGTACAACGGCACGAATACCACGACCGTCGCACCGGCACGACACTGGAAGTTCGCCAGGCCCATGACCGCCTCGGCCAGTCCACCCGTGCGGGCAAACGGGCTGTATTCGGCCGTGAGATGCACGATCGTCGGTGACGCGTCGGACGACGCAGTCACCACCGGAGTGCCGAAACCCGGTGTTGGCATTGCTGGGGCGGTCATGGCGCGGCGGTCTGGGAAGGCACGGGTCAGGCGCTTGGAGGATCGTCCGGAAGCATGTCACCGAGAATGGCCGGTGCGTAATACCCACGCGCGTACTGCTCCACCATGCGACGCGCGGTGAACTGCTGACCCGCAACGCGAATGGCGTGCTTCATGGTGCCGATCCACCGGCGCGGCAGGTCGTTGTGGTCGCGCTCGTAGAAGCGTGGCACCACTTCGTCCTCGAGCAGCGCATACAGCCGGTTCGACGTGCGCTCGCCTTCCTCGTCATCCTCTTCCGGCGTGATGGCCCATCCGTTGTTGCCCTCGTACCCTTCCTCCCACCAGCCATCGATGGTCGAGAGTTGCGGGACGCCGTTGAGCGCGGCCTTCATGCCGCTGGTACCCGATGCTTCCATCGGCACGCGCGGAAGGTTCATCCAGAGGTCGACGCCCTGCACCAGGAGATGTGCGAGGTGCATGCCGTAGTCCTCGACGAACGCGATGCGGCCCTCGAACCGAGGGTCACGCGTGAACTGATACACATTCTGCAGCACCTGCTTGCCCGGCGTGTCCGCCGGATGCGCCTTTCCGGAGAACACGATCTGCACCGGGCGCGAGCTGTTCGTCACCAGCGCGCGCAGGCGCTCGACATCACGGAAGATGAGGTCAGCGCGCTTGTAGGTGGCGAAACGGCGCGCGAAGCCGATCGTGAGGGCGTGCGGGTCGAGCAGCGTGCCGGCACCGACCATCTGCGTGGTCTCGAGCTGGCGCTCCGCGAACTGCTGGCGCGCCTTCTCGCGCACCATGCGCATCAGGATGTGCTTGAGGCGCATGTGCGTGCCCCACAACCCATCGTCGTCGATCCCGAGCACGCTCTCCCACAACGCCGGATCGTTCGCGTAGCCCCAGCTCGTGCCAAGATGCTTGTCGAGCAGGTTCATCATCGGCGATGCCATCCACGTCGCGAGATGCACGCCATTCGTGACATGGCCGATCGGGACCTGGTCGGCGGCACGGTCCGGCCAGAGCGCACGTGACAGCTCCCGCGTGACGACGCCATGCCGTTTCGATACGCCGTTCACGCGACGAGACATGCGAATGGAGGCCGCGGTCATGTGGAACATGCCCGGCCCGGCGTGCGGATGAAAACCGAGTCGCACGAACGCCTCCGCCGTGATGCCCATCTCGGTCCAGACATCCCCCGCGCACTGCTTCACCTCGTCGACACCGAACTGGTCATGCCCCGCGGGAACCGGCGTATGCGTGGTGAACACGCTGGCGTTACGCACCGTCTTGATCGCCTCGGAGAAGGCGATGCCTTCCTCGCACAGCTCGCGCACCCGCTCGACCATCATGAATGCGGCATGGCCCTCATTCGCATGCCACGCCGCGGGCGCGATACCCATCGCACGCAGCGCGCGCACGCCGCCGACGCCGAGCAACCACTCCTGGCGCAGGCGCATGGCCGGACCGCCGGAGTAGAGCTTCGAGAGCAGCGGGCGGTCGTCGGGATGGTTCTCCTCGAGGTCGGAATCCAGCAGGTACACCGGTACGCGCCCCACCTGCATCTTCCAGACGCGGATCTTCACTTCGCGACCGAAGGTGGTCACCGAAACGAGGTGCCGCGCGCCATCCACGCCCGGCACCGGCGCAATGGGCACGGAGCCGAGCGGCAGACGATCGTCGGAATCTTCCTGCCATCCGTCGACGCGCACGCGCTGGTCGAAGTAGCCGTTGCGATACAGGATGCCGACGGCGACGATGGGCACGCCGAGGTCGGACGCCGTCTTGAGGTGGTCACCGGCCAGCACGCCCAGGCCGCCGGAGTAGATCGGCACCGAGTTGTGCACGCCGAATTCGGCACAGAAGTACGCCACCGGTTTGCCGCGCAGATCGGGGAACGTGCGCGCGTACCAGGTGTGCTCATCCGAGCGCTCGGCCGCCAGCCACTGGAGCGCGCGGTCGTATCGGGCGCAGAAGGCCGGATCCGTGGACAGCGCCACGAGCCGCTCGGGCGCCACGAGTTGCAGCAGCCGAATCGGGTTGTGCCGCAGCTGATGCCAGAGCGTCTCGTCGATCTCGCCGAAGAGCGAGCGAACGTGGCGGTTCCAGCTCCACGCCAGGTTGTTGGCGAGGTGCGCGAGTCCGACCAGGCGGGCTGGCAACGGCGCGGGTGCCGGCTGCGACGGGGCAGGCGGCGTGACTACGGGTGCGGTCATGGTTTCGACATCGGGAATGGTGGCAGATCGGGCACCGAGCGCCACCGCGCGCCTGGACGCGGGCGCCGGCGCGGTGCGCCTTCGCCAAACGGCCAGCATTTCAGGATTCAGGGTCGAAAGCTATTCGGGTGCGTGCGGCCGTGGACAGGTCGAGACGAGCGGACTAACCTGACTCGTTCCGGTGCGATGCATGTCACGGCCATGTCATGGCGGACTCCGCTCCAGACGCTACAGGGCCGGGCCGGTTACCCCCACGAGGATCTGCATGCCCGCTCGCACGACACGTGCTCGCCAGACACCCGAGATCTACAAGTTCGGGGGCGCGTCGCTGGCGGATGCAGCAGCCGTTCGCCACGCCCTGGACATCATCGCGGGTGCCGGCAAGAGCCGCCTGGCGGTCGTCGTGTCCGCCATGGCCGGCGTCACGGATGCGCTGATCGCCCTGACGGTGGCCGCCGAGACGGGTGACCAGCGCGATATCGACACCTCGGTGGCCGCGCTCGTGCTCATGCACCGCGACGTGGCGACGGGCATCGCGACCGGCGTCCGGGCACAGCGCGACCTGCAGCTCGAAGTCGCACGCGCGTTCGAGGATCTCCGCTCGTGGCTGGACGGCGTGCGCAGCCTGCGCGAGCTGACTCCGCGCAGTCGCGACCTGATCCTCGCGCGCGGCGAGGAACTCTCCGCCCGGCTCGTGGTCGCCGGGCTGCTCGCGCGCGGAATTCGCGCCGAACTCGTCGACGCGGCGTCGATCATTCCGACCGACGGCACGTTCGGCGGCGCCTTTCCGGATCTGCAGAAGGCCGATCGCGCGATTCGCGATCGGCTGGAGCCACTCCTCAAGCGCCGCATCATTCCCGTGGTGCCGGGCTTCACCGGCGGCGCGCCTGATGGTGCCGTCGTGACGTTGGGCCGCGGTGGCAGCGACCTCACCGCGACAGTCCTCGGCCGCGCACTGCGCGCATCGCGCATCACGCTCTGGAAGGACGTGCCCGGCCTCATGACGACGGACCCGCGCATGGTGCCCGCGGCGCGCGTCGTGCCCCAGCTCAACACGCGGGAGGCCGCGGAGCTGGCGTACTACGGCGCGAAGGTGCTGCATCCGCGCGCGCTCATCCCGTTGCACCGACTGCGCATTCCGGTATTCGTGCGTCCATTCGCGAATCCCGCATCGGCCGGCACGGAGATCTCCGCGCGCCGCACGCTCGATCGCTATCCGGTCAAGGCGCTCTCCGTCATTCGTCAGCAGGCGCTCGTGACCGTCACGGGCAACGGCATGCTCGGTGTGCCCGGCATCGCCGCGCGCACATTCTCCGCGCTGCACGGCGCGGGCATTTCCGTCGCACTGATTTCGCAGGCGTCGTCCGAACAGAGCATCTGCCTTTGCGTTCCAGCGGACCGCGCGGGCGCCGCCCAGCAGGCGCTCACCACCGCGTTTGCCTCGGAGCTCTCGCGCCACGAGCTCGATGGCATCGACGTCCAGCGCGGCATGGCGATGCTTGCCGTCGTCGGGCTGGGCATGGCAGGCCGTCCCGGCATCGCGGCACGGAAGTTCAGCGCGCTCTCGGGTGCCGGCGTGAACATCGTGGCCATCGCGCAAGGCAGTTCGGAGCTCAACATCTCCGTCGTCATTGCCGAACGTGACGCCGAGGCGGCGGCGCTCGCGGTGCACGAGGAGTTCCAGATGTCGAAGATCGGCGGTGGTGGTGAGCGCCGCGATGACCAGCTCGATGTCGTGCTGCTCGGCTTCGGCCAGATCGGGCGCGAACTCGTGCGCATGCTGCCGCGTCTGCGTGCGAAGACCGGTGTGAACATCGTGGCGCTCATCGATCGCAGCGGTTTCGTGTTCGAGCGCGATGGCATGTCGGCGCGCCGATTGTCCTCGCTCACGGCCTCGAAGGAGGGTGGCGTTCCCCTCGCGTCGATGCCGGGTGCGCAGTCCGCCACCGCCGCGGAGGCGGTCGCGTACATCGCCGGCCATGCGCTGGCGCGCACGGTGCTCGTCGACCTGACCGCGGACGACACGATGACTGCACTGCGGGCCGCGCTGACGGCCGAAATGGACATCGTGCTCGCGAACAAGCGTCCGCTGTCCGCGCCACTCCCGCAGGTGGAGGCATTGCACGCGCTCGCCGAAAAGCGACATTGCCGCATCCTGCACGAGACGACCGTCGGCGCCGGATTGCCGGTGATGGACTCGTACGGCAAGCTCGTCGAGACCGGGGACAAGGTCCTGCGCATCGAAGGCTGCACGAGTGGCACGCTGGGATACCTCCTGTCGGAGATGGGGCAGGGCCACTCATTCAGCGACACGCTGCGGGCAGCCATGAAGCTCGGATTCACCGAGCCGGACCCGCGCGACGACCTGTCCGGCATGGACGTGGCGCGCAAGGCGCTCATCCTCGCCCGGTTGCTCGGCTTCCGCGGCGAGCTGGCCGACGTCACGGTGGAGTCCCTCGTGCCATCACGTCTGCGCCGCACGCCGCTCGACCGGTTCCTCGCCACGCTCGAGACGCAGGACGCCGAGTGGGCCGAGCGACAGAGCGCGGCGGCGGCGCATGGGAAGGTGCTTCGTTACGTGCTCGAGGCGACCCCACGCAAGGTGGTGGTCGGGCTCCGCGCCGTGCCACCGTCGCACCCGCTTGCCAGCCTGCGTGGCACGGACAACCAGATCGTGTTCACGACGATGCGATATCGCGAACATCCGCTCGTGATCACGGGTCCCGGCGCCGGTCCGACGGTAACGGCGGCGGGCGTGCTCAATGACATCCTGCAACTCGCCGAATGAACCGCATCTTCGCGTATGCGCCCGGAGGAATCGGTAACCTCGGGCCGGGGCTCGACGTGCTGGGCTGCGCCATCACCGGCGCGGGCGACGAGGTCCAGGCGTGGTGGACCGACGAACCCGGTGTCGTGATTCTCGATGCGGGACACCCCGAGCTCTCCGTGGACCCGGCGCTCAATGCCTGTGCGATCGCGGCAACAGCGGTGCTCGATCGCGCCGTCGGGATCTACGGGGGCGCGGAGCGTGGTGTCGCGCTGCGTGTGCACAAGGGCTTGCCGTTGTCGGCGGGGCAGGGTGGCTCGAGCGCGTCGGCCGTCGCAGCGGCGGTGGCCGTGAATCAACTCGTCGTGATGGAGGGCGGTGATCCGCTCGATCGTGTCGGCCTGCTGCAGGCGGCACTCATTGCTGAAACCGCCGTGGCGGGCCGGCACCTCGACAACGTCGCATCATCATTGATGGGTGGCGTGATCTGCGTGCGCGGGATCGACCCTCCTGACGTTTGCAACGTGCCGGTGCGCATGGATCTCTGGTTCGCGCTTGCACATCCGGCGATTCGCGTTCGCACGGCCGACGCGCGCTCCGTGCTCCCGGCGAGTCTCCCGCGTGAAACGGCGATTGCCCAGATGGCGAACGTGGCATCACTCGTGACAGCGCTGGCGATCGGCGACCATGCGCTGTTCGGGCGTTCGCTCGTCGACGCGATCGCGGAGCCGCCACGCTCGCGGCTCGTGCCGGGCATTGCGCAGGCGAAGCAGGCCGCGTTCGATGCCGGCGCGCTCGGTGTGTCGCTGTCCGGCAGCGGCCCGACGCTGTTCGCGGCATGCGCGAGCGAGGTCGATGCCCTCGCGGCTGCGGAGGCGATGCGCTGGGCGTTCGAGAGTGCGGGCCACGCGTGCACATCGCGTGTCGCCACGATCGATTTCAATGGCGCCCGGTGGGCGCCCGTGTCCTTGCTTCCCGCCACCGGCACACCGCCACAGGCACGTGATGCGTGAACAGACACGCGAAGGGGCGCGTGAGACGATGCGGGAAGACATACGCGTCGCACCTCCCGCCCCGGTGTTCCTGCCACCCGGCAGCGCCAGCGTGCAGCGGTGTGCCGCGTGCGGGGCCGTGAGTGCCGAGACGAGCAGCGCAGCCGATTGCACGGTGTGCGGGGGCCTGCTCGACGCATTGCATGCTCGTCCGGTTGGCCCGAATGGCGAGGCGCTCGATGCATCGGCGCTCATGGCGTCGTTCGCCGCGCACTGCTGCGCGCGGCCCGCAGGCCACCCGTCCGGCGTGTGGCGTTTCCAGTCATTGGTGATGCCCGCGGCGGGTGGTGCAATCACGAGTCACCCCGAAGGCAATACGCCATTGCTCGAGCGCGCGCGGCTCTCGGCATTCAGTGGTTGCGAGCGGCTGCAGATCAAGCACGAGGGACACAACCCGACCGGCTCGTTCAAGGATCGAGGCATGACGGTGGGAGTGACACAGGCCGTGCGCATCGGTGCCACCGCCGTCGCGTGCGCGAGCACCGGCAATACGTCGGCCGCGCTCTCATCGTATGCAGCGCAGGCGGGGATACCCGGACTCGTCTTCGTGCCCGCGGGCAAGGTGGCGCTGGGCAAGCTCACCCAGACGCTCGCGTATGGAGCGCGCACGCTGCTCGTGCGCGGTGACTTCGATCAGTGCCTGCGGCTGGTGCAGGACGCATCGCGGGAGTTGGGCATCTACCTCCTCAACTCCATCAATCCGTGGCGGGTCGAAGGGCAGAAGACGATCGTGTTCGAACTCCTGCAACAGCTCGGATGGGAGTCGCCGGACTTTCTCGTGCTGCCGGCCGGCAACCTCGGAAACACGGCAGCCTTCGGCAAGGCGCTGCGTGAGGCGCTCGCGCTCGGTCTCATCACGCGCGTCCCGCGCCTCGTCTCCGTGCAGGCAGCTGGCGCCGCGCCGTTCGCAGCGAGCTTCCCCACGTTCGAGACGCGCGGCACCGTGCAGGCGGAAACGCTCGCCACGGCGATCCGCATCGGCGATCCGGCGTCATGGGATCGTGCGGTGCGCGCCATTCGCGACACCGACGGCCTGGTGATTTCCTGCAGCGACGACGAGATCGTCGCGGCAAAGGTGGCGATCGATGCCGCCGGTGTCGGGTGCGAGGCCGCGAGCGCCGCGAGCGTGGCCGGCGTCAAGCAGCTCGTGGCGCGTGGTATCATCAGGCGCGACCACCATGTGGTGGCCGTACTCACCGGACATGTGCTCAAGGATCCCGGCATGTTGCAGTGGTTGCATCAGGATCGCGCGGATTTCGCCGACGCGAACCGCCCCGTGGAGATCGAGCCGAGTGTAGCGGCCGTCGAAGCCGTATTGCGCGGCGCACACGGAGCGTCGCGATGACCGTGCGCAGCACCATGCGAAGCATGCCGCGCCCGGGTCGTCGCACCCTCGTCACCGGCGCCGGCCGGCCGCTCGGCGTCGAATTCGTGCGACAGAGCCTCCTGCTCGGGGACACCGTCTACGCGGCTGCGAGAAACCCGGCGCGCGTGCCCATCCTGGCCGACCTGCGCGCCGAATTCCGGGCGCTGGAGCTGATCGCGCTGGATCCCGCGGACGCCGCGTCCGTCGCGGATGCCATTCCGGTGCTGGAGAGCCTCACGGGGTCGCTCGATCGCGTGGTGATCGCGCCGGCGGAGCCGGGGCCGCATGAGCGGCTGGCGGATGTCGAGCGAGATCAGGGGCTCGCCACCATGTCGGGCACCGGGCTCGTGGAGCATTACCGTCGCCACGCCGTGGCGCCCGTGCTGCTGGTGCGGACGCTGTTGCCCTGGCTGGCCGCAGCCGATGCACCGCAGGTGCTGGCGGTCAGCAGCTGGCTCGGCTCGCTGAGCGGCAAGTCCCAGGGCGGAGACTACGCGACGTGCGGGAGCGCTGCGGCCTATCACATGTTGCTGCGAGCCCTGGCGCACGACCTGGCCCCGGGGATCGTGGTGCTGATCGGCAATCCCGGCAACGTGGCGACGACCCCGGACGCGCCGCCGTTTCGGGTACCCATCGAAGATGCCGCTGTGGGGTTACTCTCGGTGCTGGACGCGCTTCCTGTGGCGGATACGGGACGTTTCGTGGACTGGACCGGCACTGAACGCGCCTGGTAGGGACGCAATTACCGAAAAACCGGGCACCATGTGTAACAAGCAGTTGCACGTGCGCGGAATCACGGTAATGTTGAAATGTTCCATTCTCATGCGTGTTGCTTTTCCCGCATGAAGAATACCTCACTGACCTCATGCGCGGCCTTCAGCACACCCCTGCCGCCCGTGGTTCCAATGTTCCCACCCGTCCCTGACAGAATGTGACGCTCATCAACCGGGCGTTGTTCTGACGTGGGACTTCCTACCTCTACCGCGGCGTCACGATAGCCGCGTTGCTCCAGCGCTCGCTGTTCCCTCCGTTGGTCTCTACACCCCTCCACTCCACGGATCTCGCATGAATCGCCGCATCTGGGCATGGGCACGATCGGCATTGCCGTTCGGCTTCGCTGCACTGGGCATAGTTTCGGTCACTGCCGTGACCGCGTCCGACCTGCTGGCGCAGAACACGCCGGCCGCGTCCCGCACTCGCGCCCGCATCAACGGTCGCGTGACCGACATCCTCTCCGGTCAGCCGCTCGAAGGCGTGAACGTGATCATCGTGGGCACACCGATCGCCACGACGACGGGTGCCGATGGTCGTTTCGTGATCGCGTCGGCACCCGTGGGCATCTACTCGGTGGAGGCCAAGCGCCTCGGCTATGGCGCCAACACGAAGCAGAACGTGCGCCTGATCGCCGATAGCCTGACGACGCTGAACTTCGCGCTCAACAACAACCCGCTGCGTCTCGACGCGATGACGACGTCGGCGACGGTTGAATCGACGACGGGTCGGAACTCGACCGTCGACGTCGCGCGCCTGGGGACGACCGACATGCCGGTCGCATCGACGGGTGGTGCGGCCCAGATGCTTCAGGGCAAGGTCGCCGGCGTGACGATGACGCGTTCCAGCGGCGCACCGGGCTCGGAGCCGAACATCGTGCTCCGGTCGCCGATCGGTGGCGTCGAACAGGGCGGCGTGCCGCCCTCGCCGCTCTTCGTCGTCGACGGCGTGTTTCTGAACGCCGGCAACGTGGGTCTCGGTCGTGGTACGGGCGAGGCCGCGAACATCGGCCAGATCTCGACGTCGGACATCGAGGCGCTCGACATCGAGTCCATCGAGGTGCTCAAGGGTGCCGCCGCGGCCGCGCTGTACGGCTCGCGCGCCGCAGCCGGCGTGGTGGCAATCACGACGAAGCGCGGCAAGGATCTGGCGCTCGGCAGCACGCAGTTCTCCGTGCGCTCCGAGATCGGAAAGGAACAGTTCCTCACGAACCTCGAGAAGAACCAGTATCACAATTTCCTGACGAACGAGAAGGGCGAGTGGATCAACACCGCCGGTAACGTCGTCACGCGCAACAACCGCGTGGTCAAGCCGTACAGCATCCTCGACTCGCCGTTCCAGGTTCCGACCTACAACCACCCGGACCAGTTCTACAAGCTCGGCACGCAGAACACGCAGACGGCAACCGTGCAGGGCAACAGCGCGGCGTCGAACTACACGCTGAGCTACTCGCGCACCGCGCAGCCGGGCGTGATCGCGTACAACGACGGCTTCTCTCGCCAGACGATCCGCCTCAACATCGATTCGCGCATCAACGAGAAGCTCAACCTCGGCATGTCGGCCAGCCACCTGCGGTCGCTGAACGAGCCGTCGGCGGTGAACTTCGCGAACCTCTACCGCATCGATCCCGACATCAACCTGCTGTCGGTCGACCCGTTCCCGAAGCGTGGCTTCCCGTACAACATCATTCCCGACTCGTCCACGGCGTTCCAGAATCCGTTGTACTCGCAGTATGTGGCCGACAACTTCATCAAGAACGGGCGCACTCAGATCAACATCAACGGCCGCTACGCGCCATTGAGCTGGCTGTCGTTCAACGCGGATGCCTCCTACGACCGCGCCGACGAAGTCCAGACGGCCTACACCGCGCGTGGCATTCCCGTAGCGAGCGGTCTCGGTCTCGCGCTCACCACCGGCAGCCTGCAGATCTTCAGCCGAATCAACGACGGCATGCAGGTCAACGCCGGCCCAACGCTTACGAAGGCATTTGGTGATCTCACCGTGCGCCTTACGCAGCGCGGTGAAATCCAGCGTGAGGTCAACCCGCGTGTCACATCCACCGGCACCGACTTCTCGAGCGAAGGCCTCAAGGCGATGTCGGCCGCGCGCACGCAGGCCGTCACACAGACGTACTCCGACCGCCGGGTAATCGCGAGCCTCAGCAACCTGGGCCTGACGTACGGCGACAAGTACATCGCCAATGGCCTCATTCGCCGCGAAGGCAGCTCGCTGTTCGGCCGCGCGAATCGCTGGAACACGTTCTTCCAGGTGTCCGGCGCGTGGCTCATGAACGAAGAGAGCTGGTTCCCGCTGCAGGACTTCACGACGTTCAAGCTGCGCTACGCCATCGGTACCGCGGGCCAGCGCCCCGCATTCACCGACCAGTACGAGGCGATGACCTCCGACGGTGTCGGTGGTTTCACGCGTGGCACGTCCGGCAATCCGGAACTCCGGCCGACGCAGTCGCGTGAGCAGGAAGCCGGTATCGACGTGACGTTCAAGAACCGCATCACGGGCACGTTCAACTACGTGACCAACAAGGTGAACGACGTCTTCAACTCGATCCCGTCGCCGGCCACGTCCGGCTACAACAACGTGATCGCCAACGTCGCCACGGTGACGGGCAACACGATGGAAGCCACGCTGCAGGGCCAGGTCCTGTCGAACCCGAATGGGCTCAACTGGACGGTGCTCGCGACCGGCTCCAAGTCCCGCAGCTTCCTCTCGCGCTTCGGCCGCACCTGCTTCTACGACGACGGCAACGGCCCGCTGTACAAGTGCGAGGGCACGCGCGTCGGCGAGGTCTGGGCGAACCGCCTAGTGAAGGACAAGAGCAACCTGCGCGAACAGCACGCCGGCTCGCTCGACGCGTTCGACGTCAACGACGAGGGCTACGTCGTCGCTGTCGGTGCCGGGAACACGTGGCGCGACGGTATCGCCAAGGGACTCTGGGGCACGAACGTCGTCGTCAACGATTTCACCTACCCGTGGGGCCGCCCGATCATCGAGATCGACCGGGCGACCGGCGACAAGCTCATCGCGCGTGCGGGTGACTTCAACCCGGACTTCATCTGGGGCCTGAACAACACGTTCCGCTACAAGCAGGCGCGTGTCTACTTCCAGTTGACCGGTCAGGTCGGCGGCAACGTCTACAACAACTTCGCGATGGCCACCTACGTGTCGGCCGATCACGAGGACGTGGTGCAGGCGGGCAAGTCGGAAGAGACGAAGAAGCCGGTGGGTTACTACAATGCGCTGGCAGACAACAACGCCGGCTGGATGGCCAACTTCGTCGACACCGGCACGCACATGAACATCGCCGAAGTCCTCGTCGGTTACGGCTTCGATGCCAAGCAGTTCCCGATCATGAAGCGTGTCGGCGTCTCGCGAATTCAGGCCGACCTGGTGGGTCGCAATCTCGCCATTCTCACCGCCTACAAGGGACTGAACGTGATGGGTGGCAACGCGTTCAACCGCCTGGACAATGCGCTGTACCCACTCACGCGATCGTTCACGGCGCAGTTCGCCGTTACCTTCTGATGCGGATCCCTCATTTCATGCAGAACTCCCCGATGCGGATCCCCGCTCGACTCCACCGGCTGATCGGCCGCCGCGCTCTCATGAGCGCGGTGGTCGCCGCGGGTGTGCTCGGCGCGACCGCGTGTTTCGACCTGCAGGTGAACAATCCGAACACGCTCAACAACGAGAACGTGTTCAACAACGCGGCCAACTCCGAGGCAGCGGTGATCGGCGGATGGCGTCGGTGGTGGGGGCACCAGGCCGGCAACAACACGAACAATGGTGGCAGCAACTGCCCCACGATTCCGTTCAGCCTGTGGGGCAACGAGCTGACATCGACGACGACCACGTACATCGATTACTTCACCGAGCCGCGTCCGGCGATCAACAACGTCGACAATCTCAATTGCGTGACGCGTACGGCGTGGTATGACCTGTACACGGGCTCGGCTTCGGGCCGCGACGTGTACCAGGGGATCGTTGCGAACAACCTGACGTACGGTGCAGTCACGGCTACAACACCGGAAGGTGCCGACACGCCGCGCATCAAGCTGTTCTCGCGGTTCCTCGTCGCGATTTCGCAGCTGTACGTCGGCCTCGAGTTCGACAAGGGCTTCATCGCCGACACGTCGCAGGTTGGCCCGATCACGGACGTCAGCAAGCTCGTACCGGCGGCCGAGGTGTTGGCAAGCGCTCAGCAGCAGTTGCGCGACGTCATCAAGGATGCGAAGGCCGCACCTGACTTCACCCTGCCGGCCACATGGGTGAATGGCAACGCGCTCACGCGAGACGATTTCGTACGCGTGATGTATTCCTTCCTCGTCCGGGGTGACGTATACGCGGCGCGCAATCCGACGCAGCGCGCTGCCGTCAACTGGGGCGCTGTATTGCTCCGGCTCGACTCGGCGATCACCACCACGGAGTTCTTCCAGGTGGCGGATCCGTTGCCGACTGCGGGTACGTCTCCGACGCGCGCCACCTACATCAACACGTCGTTCAGCAGCGCCAACACGCGGCCCTCGAACCGTCTCGTCGGCCCCGCCGACACGACGGGTGCGTACCAGACGTGGCTTGCCACGCCACTCGGGCAGCGGGTTGGCTTCACCATGTTCACCCCGGACAAGCGCTTCTGGACGGGCACGGTCTTCACGAACGTGGCTGCGGGACAGGGACCCGGCGCTCGCGGCGGGATTCTCTTCGAACAGCAGACCACGATCATGAGTGGCCTGGCGCTTGGTAGCTATCTGGGATCGCGCATGCGCAGCATTCGCTACCTCACTGCGACCGCCGATACGGGGTCACGGGCACGTGTTCCGATCATCGCGCCGGAAGAGATGCGCTTCATCCGCGCCGAGGCGCTCTATCGCCTTGGACGTGGAGCAGAGGCGGCGGCGCTCATCAACATCTCCCGCACCGCGCCGGTCGTGCAGCCGAATGGCACGTCGGTGGCGAACCTGCCGCCCGTGACGGCGTCGGGAACGAGCGGCGGAAGCTGCGTACCGCGCAAGAACGACGGGACCTGCGGCGACCTGTTCGACGCGCTGCAGTACGAGAAGCGCATCGTGCTCTTCCCCTATCCGCCGGTGCACGCGTGGTTCGACCAGCGCGGCTGGGGCAAGCTGGTGCAGGGCACCCCGTTCGAGATGCCGGTGTCGGGTCGTGAGATGGTCACGCTCGGCGGCCAGATCTACACGTTCGGTGGCAACGCGGGCAACGCTGCAGGCCCGGGCAACCCGTAAGCTGGTGTGATGCAGTAGCTGGATGAGAAATCGGCGGGCGACGCAACCGCGTCGCCCGCCGATTTCATCTGGCGGAAGAAAAATCGGGGGCGGCGCCCAGTGCGCCGCCCCCGATGCTTGTCCAGCCGAACGAGTTGCCGAACGACTTCTCGAAAGTGTTACGGCTTCTCGTTGATGTTCGCGCAGCCGAATCCGCCGCGATCCGTCGGCTGCTCGCCCGGGCTGTAGACCCGGAAGTAGTACTGCTTGCCCGATACCAGGAGCGGAATATTCGACGTCGCTTCGCCCTGGCCATCGAGACCCGTGCGCACCTGGCGGAACGCCGCCGCCGGAGCGATCGGCAGGCCTTCCTCGCCGCAGCGACCCTGCACGATGTCCCACGCGAGCTGGCGATCGTTGGCCGTGCTGCGGAAGCTGATCTTCGCCTTGGACTGCTTGTCGTTGCGCGGCTCGATGCTGAGATCCGCCGAGCCCTTGATGCCGAGCTGCACGATGGTTCCAATCCACTTGCCTGACGCCTTGCTGGGCATCGCAGCAGCAGCGTCCTGGGCGCTCATCATGGCGGGTACTGCAAGGGCAATGAAAGCGGCCGGCAGGATCGAAGAGAAAGTGCGTCGCATAGTGGTCTGATGGAGGTCGAGGAGTGACATCATGTGGCAACCGCAGGGGTACGACAGTCAGCGCGCTATTATACTCTCGCCTCGCCGACGGTTCCGCCATCCCGCAAAAAACCGGTTCATGTTCCACAATCGTGTGATGGCGGTCGCATCTGCGGTCTTGGCAGTACTATCGGTCCCGCTGTGGAGCTGCGCCAGCGCCAAGGCCGCAAGCCCTTCCAGCCCCGATATGGGGCCGCCCGCGGTCGCTCCGGTGGTCCAGCGGACGGCGGGACTCGCGGCCGCACCGCCGGCCGTGGTCCCCATTCACGTCACGTACGTCTTGCGGGCGCTGCAGCCAGCGCTCGACTCGCTCTTCCCGCTCCGGGACTCGCTCAGCCGGGCTGAATGCGCCTCGGCCGGCGGGCTCGTCTGCCACCAGTACGTGTACGCCCGCGAACCCTTCGCCTTTCGCTCGGAAGGGGCCCGGCTCACGCTCAACACACGCCTCGCCTTCCGTGCGCAGGTGGGTGCACCAGGCGTCGGTCGCCTCCTGAGCTGCGGCTATCAGCCCGAAGCCATGCGCAGGGCGACGCTGTCGATGGCCACGACGCTTTACTGGCGCAAGGATTGGCGCCTCGGGGCCCAGGGCACGGCGCTCAAGGCGGACCTCGTCGACCCGTGCCGCGTTTCCATGCTCGGCGTCGATGCAACCGGCGCCGTTCGCGGGATCGTCAACCGGCAACTTTCCGCCTTCGCGGCGAGCGCCGACACCAGCATCCCCAGCACGGCGGATTTCCGGCCGCTCGCCGACTCCCTCTGGAAAAGCTTTCTCGAGCCTTCCCCTCTCGACACGCTCGGCACGCTCTGGCTGCTCATGGAGCCCGAGGCGATTCGCGTCGCCCCGCTGACCGGCGACGGTCCGAGTTTTCGCACGGCCATCATTCTGTACGCGCGGCCGCGCATCGTGAGCGGCCGTCGCCCCACGGTGCGTCCGCGTCCGCTCCCCGCACTGATGCTCGGCGACGCGCCACGCGGCTTCGACGTGCCGATCACCGTGGAGCTGCCGTTTGCCGATGTCGAGCGACGCGCGCGTGAGTTGCTGGTCGCCGAGACGGCCGGGGGGAGCGTGCGCGTGGATAGCGTCCACGTGCGCGCGCTTGGCGATTCGGTGCATATCGATCTCGACGTACAGGGTGCGCTGCGCGGTCGGCTCTCCCTCGACTCCCGGATCCGCTGGGACGCGACGTCGCGCGAACTCGTGCTCGACGGGCTTGACTGGTCACTCGAAAGTCGCGGCCTGCTCTCACGCGTCAAGGCGACGCTGGCGGCGCCGCTCATTGCCCGGGCGATTCGGCGAGCGACGCTCGGGGGGCGCGTTCCGCTCGGGGCTCAACTGGACCTGATCCGGGGCGAATTGATGGGCAAATTGAACGGCGCGGTGGCGCCGGGCGTAGTGCTCGGCAGCAGCGTCACCGATCTGCGGATCAGCGGTGTAACATCCACAGCGGACGCGTTCATCGTGCTCGCGCAGCTGCGTGGGCAAGCCGGAGTCTGGATCCGGTAACGCTTGACTGACGCTCCTCTTCACCCTTGCACGACGGACCTCTCATGCCTGACTCTCCCGCCGCCAGCCCGCATCGTGCCAGCTTCCGGCGTCCGACGCCGCTCGTGGCGCGTCTGGCCACGGTGTTGCTGCTGGCCACGGTGGGTGGCACCGCCGCCGGTGCGCAAGCTGCCGGCGCCACTCCAAACGACACGGCTACGGCCCGCATGATGTCGCGACTGGCCGCGCTCTCGGCCGACTCCATGGAAGGCCGACGTGCCGGCACGCCGGGCTCCGCCCGCGCACGACGCTGGATCATCGGGCAGCTGACGGCGATGGGCGCGAAGCCCGCGTTCAGCAGCTTCGAACAACCCGTGAAGCTGCCGCCGCGCGCCGGCGCCGATACCGCGGGCGCCAACATCGTCGTGCGCATTCCCGGGCGCAACCCGAACGGTCCGGTGCTCGTCGCGAGCGCGCACTACGATCATCTCGGCGTGCGCGAGGGCGTCGTCTTCAACGGTGCGGACGACGACGCGTCGGGTTGCGTCGCACTGCTGACGATGGCCGAACGCCTGCTGCGGCAGCCGCCGCAGCACGACGTGATCATCGCGTTTCTCGACGCGGAGGAAAGCGGCATGCATGGCGCGAACACGTTCGTGAATTCGCCGCCGGTGCCGATCGGCCGTATCGCGTTCAACCTGAATCTCGACATGGTCGCCCGTCAGGACGGAAAGGCGCTCTGGGTCGCGGGCACGTCGCACTCGCCGTTCCTCAAGGCGCCAGCGGAAGCGGCGGCCAAGAGCGCCGCGATCCCGGTCAAGTTCGGGCACGACACGAAGGACCTGAAGCCCGGCGACGACTGGACGGGTTCGTCCGATCATCGCGCGTTTCACGGCAAGGGCATCCCGTTCCTGTATCTCGGCGTCGAGGATCACGCGGACTACCACAAGTCGGGCGACGACGTGGAGAAGATCGACCCGCAGTTCTACCGCAGCGTGGTGGACTTCGCATACCGGCTGCTGCGCACGGTGGACGAAAAGGTCGAGTCGTTCCCGGCACGCAAGCCCTGATCGCGAGCGGATGACGTCAGTGGAAGTGTTGAAGCAGGGATTCGGCACGCATCCATCGGGCGCCGACGTGGATGCGTACCTGCTGCTGAACGCCCGCGGCATGCACGTGCGGGTGCTGACGTACGGCGGGATCGTGCAGTCGCTCGAGGTGCCCGACCGGCGGGGAAAGCTCGCGGACGTGGTACTGGGCTTCGACACGCTCGAGCCGTATCTCGCGAACCCGTTCTACTTTGGTGCCCTCATCGGCCGCAACGGCAACCGCATCGCGAACGGTCGCCTCCCCATCGACGGGCGCGTGCATCAGCTCACCAGGAACAATGGGGCGCACCACCTGCACGGTGGCGGCAAGGGGCTGCATCAGCAGTTGTGGAAGGCGGAGTCATTCGCCGGTGGCCGAGAGTGCGGCGTCGTGATGTCGTGCACGAGCCAGGACGGCGACGACGGGTATCCGGGTACGGTGTCGGTGCGCGTGACGTACACGCTGTCGAGCGAGAATCGTTTCGTGATCGCGTCCGAAGCGACGACCGATGCGCCGACGGTCGTGAACCTCACGCAGCATTCGTACTTCAACCTGTCCGGCGTACGCGGGCAGCCGGTGCTCGATCACGAGCTCATGATCGATGCGAACCAGTTCACTCCGGTTGACGACACACTCATTCCGCTTGGCCAGCACCGCGGCGTCGATGGCACGCCGTTCGATTTTCGTGACTCTCGTGCGGTGGGCAGTAGGATACACGAGGCGGACGAGCAGCTGCGCATCGGCAGCGGCTACGATCATAACTGGGTGCTGCACGAGCGCACGCGCGACATGCAGTCGCCGGCTGTACGTCTGGTGCACGAGGCAAGCGGACGGTCGCTCGAGCTGTTCACGACCGAACCGGGACTACAGGTCTACTCGGGCGGAACGTTCACCCCGGATCTGACGGGGAAGGGGGGCGTGGAGTACCCGCGCTTCGGCGGCATCGCGCTCGAGACGCAGCATTTTCCGGATGCACCGAACCAGCCGGCGTTTCCGAGCACCGTGCTGCGTCCGGGTGAGATGTATCGGTCGGCAACGGTGTGGCAGTTCGGCGTGGTGCAGCCGACTTGAACTGCCTCCCCGCGCGTTTGAGCGCGCGACTTGAACGGCAACTGCTTTCCGCGGATATGAACTGATTGGGCGGAAACGCGCGGATCTTTCCGGCGTGTGCGATGAGATCACGATGCGCTTTGCGGGATCGAGTTTTGGGGGGAACAGCTTGCGGGGTTGGGGACGGTGCGGAGCCCCACAAAGAAAAGGACGACGCCAGCCATGCACGTCGTCCCTTGCCGCATCACCGCACAAATCCGCGCTGTTTCAGTTTCTTATCAGTTCATATCCGCGGAAAGCCGTTGCAGTATCCGCTGTTATCCGCCCAATCAGTTCGTATCCGCGGAAAGCAGTTCAAGCCCCAAACGCACAAAGGGCCGCCGCGATTGCTCGCGACGGCCCTTCTCACTGCGTTCGTCCTGTGCCGGCTCGAGACGATGCCCGAACCGGAACCCGAGTTACCGGGCGACGATCAGGCGATCGTTTGCCCAGGCTGAGCCGGCAAAGGGACTAGGATGAGACAATTGATCACCTCCTCTGATATGGGTGGGACTTCGGGCGAAATCCTGCAAATCGATCACCGCCCGAGGGCAGCGACCGTCCAGCACGTACACCAACAAACAGCAACCGTTTCAGACGCAGCGCTCCTCCGCGTCCACGCCCATCCTACCGGACTGAAGCGGGGCTCGCAAGAAAAGAATCCATCATGTTGCCCTGCGTCGGGTGCCGAGGCAACGTTCACGGCGTCCGCACGCGCGTCCTGCGTTCGACGCACTCGTACACACCGGAAAAACAAAATGATCCACGCCATTTCGCGCATGCCGCGTCCGGCTTTTCTCCATCGGGTCGGCGTGCTCGCCGTCACCGTTTTCGGGGCTTCCCTACCTGCCGCCCTGGCTTCCCAAGCGCCGGCAACCGCCCGTGCCGCGCGCCCGATGGCGCTCGCCGACTGGTACCGCGTCGCGAACGTCGGCTCGCCCGCCGTCTCCCCGGATGGCAAGCGCGTCGCGATGACGGTGACGACGGCCAAGGAATCCGAGAACCGGCGCCACTCGGAGATCTGGGTGGTCAACACCGCCGGCGGTGAACCGCAGCGCTGGACGTCCCCGAGCACCGAGAGTTCCAATCCGCGCTGGTCGCCGGATGGCAAGTATCTGTTCTTCACGTCGCAGCGCCCCGGCGGACGCGGCAACACGTGGGCGATCCGGCTCGACCAGCCCTCCGGTGAAGCGGTGCAGGTGGAGACCTACCCGAGTGGCTCGATGCCGGCCAGCGGCACGTTCGCCGTGTTCACGCAGCCCGCGCCCGTCGACTCCGCGCGCGCGGCCGCGGATCCGTTCGCGCGCATGCAGCCGATGGCGCGCCCCACGTACGATGCGATCACACGGCCGGCCGATCCGGCGCGTTTCGATGGACGGCACGTGACCGACATGAACTACAAGTCGAACGGTGTCGGCTACGTACCGGGCCGTCGCACCGCGCAGACGTGGCGCCCGACGCAGATCTTCCGGCAGGTCGTCGGTGACACCGCCAAGACGCAGCTCACGCGCACCGCATACTCGCATCACGGCGCGACGGTCTCGCCCGACGGCAAGTGGATCGCCTTCACGGCTGACGCGATGCTGCGCCCGGACTCCGTGACCGGCAACATGCGCGACTCGCTGGCGAAGCTGCCGTACGACAAGGCGCGTGACGACATCGATCGCAATGAAACCGACCTGTACGTCATTCCGGTGGCCGGCGGCAGCCCGCGCAAGGTGACGGAATGGATGGGTGCCGAGGGCGCGTTCGCCTGGTCGCCCGACAGCAAGTCGATTGCGTTCGTCGGCACGCCGGGGCGCACCAAGTCGTCACGGATCTTCATAGTGGACGCCGCCGGCGGCACGCCGCGCAACATCCTCGGCACGTGGCAGTACGAGCCATCGAGCATCGAGTGGCTCAAGACGGGCGCACTCATGATGACCGCGGACATCGGCGGCCGCAGCGCCGTGTTGCGCGCGGATCTCACCGGTGCGACGGCACCGAAGGAGATCATCAGCGGGCGCCGGCAGGTGCGCGGCGCATCGTACGATCCCGCCGGTCGCACCGTCGCCTTCGTGGCGACGTCCATGACCAAGCCGACGGAACTCTTCGTCGCGAACATCGACGGCACCGGCGAGCGCAAGCTGACGGGCTTCAACGACGCGGTGAATCGCGATGTGGCGTGGAGCGACGCCGAGCGGTTCACGTACAAGAGCGTCGGTGATCTCGAGATCGAAGGCTGGCTGATGAAGCCGTACGGCTACGATCCCGCGAAGAAGTATCCCGTCGTGCTGTACATCCACGGCGGTCCGCACTCGCAGTACGGCGAAGGCTGGTTCGACGAATTCCAGAACCTCGCGGCGCAGGGCATGTTCGTGCTGTTCACCAATCCGCGCGGCTCGAGCGGCTACGGCGCGGACTTCACGTACAGCACGCGCGGCCGCTGGGGCATGGAGGATTACGAGGACCTGATGAAGGCGACGGACATCGTCGCGAAGCGCGCCGACATCGACAGCACACGCATGGGCGCATCGGGTGGCTCCTACGGCGGCTTCATGACGACGTGGATCGCCACCAAGACGAATCGCTTCAGGAGCATCCAGACGGATCGCACCATCACCGACTGGACGTACTGGTACGGCTCGTCCGATGCACAGGGGCTCACCGAGTTCGAGTTCTACGGCAAGCCGTGGGACAACCAAAAGCTCTACGACACGCTGTCGCCGATCCGCTACGTGAGCAAGGTGAAGACACCGATGCTGCTCGTGCAGTCGGAGGAAGACTTCCGGACGCCCATGGGCAGCGCGGAGATCTGGTTCATGTCGCTCAAGAAGCAGGGCGTACCGGTGGAGATGATTCGCTACCCGCGCTCGAATCACGACCTCTCGCGCACCGGTGAGCCGTGGCTGCTCGTCGACCGGCTCGGCCGTTTGCGGCAGTGGTTCGGCTACTGGTTGCAGGGCGAGAAGCCGAAGGATCCGGCGCCCGTGCGTGGCGTGAGCAGCCCGGGGAACGACGAGGGTTAGCCCCGCGTACGATTTGGCATGACTGTTCTCGTTACCGGCGCGACCGGATACATCGGGGGGCGCCTCGTCTCCCGGTTGGTCGAGCAGGGGCTGCCGGTGCGCCTGCTCGTGCGCGATGCACGGCGCATCTGCGGCCGGTGGTGGGAGCATCAGGTCGAGACCGTCACCGGCGACCTGTTCGACCCGGTGTCGCTCGAGCGTGCACTCGAAGGCGTGGACGTCGCGTACTACCTCGTGCATTCGATGACGAACGCGACCGATTTCGCGGAACGTGATCGCATTGCGGCCCGCAACTTCGTGCACGCCGGGCGCGACCTTCGCCACTGCATCTACCTGGGTGGACTGGTTCCCGAAGGCGTGCGCGTCTCCGAGCATCTGCAGAGCCGCGCGGAGACGGGTGCGATCCTGCGCGGCGGACTGCCGACGACGGAGTTCCGCGCGGGGCCGATCGTCGGGTCGGGTTCGGCCTCGTTCGAGATGGTTCGCTATCTCACCGAGCGACTGCCGTTCATGATCGCGCCGCGGTGGATCCTCAACAGCGTGCAACCGATCGCCGTCCGCGACGTGCTCACGTACCTCATGGCGGCGCGCACGACCGAACCGAACGGCATTGTGGAGATCGGTGGCGCCGACCGACTCTCGTTTCGTGACATGCTGCGAGGCTACGCGGCCGTGCGCGGATTCCGCCGCACGATCATCCCGGTGCCCGTGCTCGCACCGACGATGGCCGCGCTCTGGATCGACAAGGTCACGCCGATCCCGCGCACCATCATCGCGCCTCTCGTCGAAGGCATCACGCACCCCGTCGTGGCGGACACGACGAAGGCCGAGCGGCTGTTCCCGGACATCAAGCCCATGCCGTACCGCGACGCCGTCGAGCGTGCGCTCGCACGCCTGAGCGCACACACCGTGGAGTCGCGCTGGAGCGACGCACTCGGCAACGAGAAAGGCTACGAGCTGCGCGACCGGCAGGGCGTGCTGGAGGAGACGCGTGCGGTGTACGTCGAGGCGACCCCGGACCAGGTCTTCCGGGCCTTCTCCCGGCTCGGTGGCGACCAGGGCTGGCTTGCGTACAACGCGCTCTGGAAGGTGCGGGGGTTCATCGATCGGTTGGTCGGCGGTCCCGGACTGCGGCGAGGTCGTCGTGACCCGACGACGCTCTATGTCGGGGACGCAGTAGATTTCTGGCGGGTGGAAATGCTCGAACGCCCTCGGCTGCTGCGGCTGCGTGCCGAGATGCGCGTGCCCGGACATGCGTGGCTGCAGTTCACCACCGTGCCGGAAGGCACGGGAACCCGGCTCATTCAAACGGCGCTGTTCGCGCCTCGCGGCCTCACCGGCCTTCTCTACTGGTACGCCATGTTTCCCGCACACGTCTTCATTTTCACCGACATGGTCAAGGCGGTCGCTCGGCTCGCGCGCGAAGAACCGCTGATCGCGCCGGAGCAGCGGTGGGGCGTGCCGGCGTGAGGACCGATCGATGATGCGATTCGCCGGACTGGTGCTGCTGGCAGTGCAGACCGTGGCCTTGCTCGTGCTGCTTGCGCGTCTCTTTCCCGGACGCTCACGCCGTCCCCCCGTGGAACCGGTGTACAGGCCGCGACGGGACACCAGTGTGAGCGTGATCGTCGCGACCCTCAACGAGGCGCACCGCATCGGACCGTGCCTCGATGGACTCACGCGCCAGATCGATCCGCTGCTCGAAGTGCTCGTCGTGGACAGCAACTCGACCGACGGCACACGCGAACTCGTCGCGTCGTACGCGGCGCGTGACCGGCGCATCCGTCTGATCACGGACGAGCCGTTGCCGGAGGGGTGGGTCGGCAAGGTGTGGGCGCTCGAGACGGGGCTGCGTCATGCGCGCGGCGTGTGGGTACTGGGCATCGATGCGGACACGGTGCCCGCACCCGGACTCGTCGGCGCGGTCGTGCAGGCGGTGGAGCAGGATGGATTCGACGTGGCGTCGTTCGGCCCGCAGTTCACGGGGCAGAGTACGGGTGAACGGTGGGTGCAACCCGCCATGCTCGTCACGCTCGTGTACCGATGCGGCGCGGCAGGCGCCACGCAGCCGGCGCCGAACCGTGTGCTCGCCAACGGGCAGTGCTTCGTCGCCCGTCGCGACCTGCTCGTGCAGCATGGCGGGTATGCGCCGGCACGCGCCTCGTTCAGCGACGATGTCACGCTGGCGCGCCATCTGGCGGCACGTGGTGCGCGCGTCGGATTCCTCGACGGCTCCCGCATCATCGCCGTGCGCTCTTACGCATCGCTCGGCGAGATGTGGCGCGAGTGGGGACGCAGCTTCGACCTGAAGGATGCGACGCCGCGCTGGCGCCGCTGGTTCGATGTGATGCTCGTGTGGAGCATGCAGGCGATCCCGCTGCCGGCCCTGATCGTCATCATCGCGCTCATGCTGTCCGGCGCGAGGTCGCCCGTGGATTCCTTCATGCCGTCCGCGCCGGACATGCTGCTCGAGGCACTCGCGCTCGTGAATGCATCCGCGCTGCTCGTTCGCGGCATGCTGCTCGTCGCGCTGCGCGGCAACTACGCGGAACGCGGAGTGGCGTTCTGGTGCTCGTGGCTCGCCGACATTCCGGCTGCGTGGCGTCTTACGCTCAGCACCCTGCGTGTGCCCCGCGCCTGGCGCGGGCGCAGCTACGCGGGATTCGCGACCGGCGACACCTGAGCAGCGCCGCGCAACGCAGGCGCGACTGACGTGATGCTCTCGAGCATCGTCAGGATCTCGTGCACCGTCGTAGCGCCGCGATCCCGCGCGTACCACGTGCGCACACGCTTGTAACGCTCGGGTTTTTCCATCGCGAGTCCCTCGGCGAGCACCCACGCCTGCAGGGGCGATGGCCGAGCGCCCCACCAGGCACGCTCGGTTCCGGTCGCGTCGAATGCCATCGCCACCGGAATCGATCGCGCGCCACCCGTGCAGTGCGTCCGCATCAGGTCATCGTTCGCATCACGGGGCAGCACGCGCAACTCGAGTTGCGGGTTGGCATCGGCAACGCGCTGGATGAATGGCACGGTGTACATCGCGTCCCCGCACCAGTCCTCGAGCAGCACCAGCAGGCGAATCGGCCCGTCGATTGCCCCGGCCCGGGCCTCGGCGTTCGCATCGAGTCGCGCGAGACGCGTCGTGGTCCGCCAGAGGTCCTGATTCTTGATGGGTGCCTCGATGTACTGCGCGAGCGTCGGCGCGGCATGCCAGCGGGCGCTGTCGAGCTGGCGCGCACCGTCACTCACCCCATCGAGCAGGTGCAGGCTGGTCATGCCTGTCGTCACGATGCGACCGCCGGCCGCGACAGCACCTCGAGCATGGCGGAACCGAAGGCCGGCAGGTCGCCCGGTACGCGTGCGCTCACGATGTTGCCGTCGATCACGGTCGGCTGGTCGAGCCACGTCGCACCGGCGTTCATCACGTCGTCGCGAATGCCGACCGTCGACGTAAGCGTACGGCCGCGCAGGATGCCTGCCGAGATCAGGATCCATGGGCCGTGGCAGATCGTGGCGATCATGCCGCCCGCCTCGTGCACGGTGCGCACCGCCTGCAGCACCGCCGGATCGCGACGGAGCTTGTCGGGCGCCCAGCCGCCAGGAGCGAGGATGCCGCGCAACGTGTTCGGATCGACGTCACCGATCGCGCGATCCATCACGGCTGGATAGCCCCACTTCCCGGTGTACTTCGCCTCGCCCATGCCGACGAGCGGCGTGGTGTAGCCGGCTTCTTCGAGCCGAAGCTTCGGATACCAGACTTCGAGATCCTCGTACTCGGGGCCGACGAGGATGGCGATCGTGCCTTTGGACATGTGCAGCAAGTGAGGGGACGCATCCGGGATCCGGATGCCAGCTCAGCCGTTAAGATAGGGCAGCGTGCGTGCGGACCCTTATGGTAAGCGAGGTTATGGGCATGAAGCTGATTGTCGCAATTGTTCGTCCGGAAAAGCTGGCCGACGTCAAGCTGGCACTCTTCCAGGTCGGCGTGACGGGAATGACGCTGTCCCGTGTCAGTGGCCACGGGGGCGAGCGCGACGTGATTCAGCGCTACCGCGGCGACACCGTCGTTCTCGAGTTTCACGAGAAGGTGCGCATCGAGATGGCCGTCTCCGATCCGTTCGTCGAGCGCACCATCGAGGCCATCTGCGAAGGGGCGCGCACCGGCGACGTGGGTGACGGCAAGATCTTCGTGATGCCGCTCGACATGACCGTCCGCATCCGCACGGGAGAGCGCGACAACGATGCACTGACCGCGGTGAACGCCGACGAGATCATGCGGCGCACGCAGCTCGAGATGCCCGTGTTCACGAAGGACGACCTGTGATCGTACCTGCCTCGCTGGACAGCACGCTCGTGTCGGCAGTTTCCGCGGGTGACACCGCGTGGGTCATGGTGAGCGCCGCACTCGTGACGCTGATGGTGCCCGGTCTTGCCTTCTTCTACGGCGGGCTGGTGCGCAGCAAGAGCGCCCTCAACACGATGCTCATGAGTCTCGGTGCGCTAGCCGTCGTGTCGGTGCAGTGGGTGCTGTTCGGGTACAGCCTGGCGTTCGGCGCCGGATCGACATGGATCGGAAGCCTCGAGTGGGCCGGATTCTCGGGTGTCACGGCGCTGCCCAACGCCACGTACGCGCCCGCACTGCCGCATGTGCTGTTCGCCGCCTTCCAGGCGATGTTCGCCGGCATCACCGTCGCCCTGTTCTCCGGGGCCGTTGTCGACCGCATGCGCTACGGCGCGTATCTCGTGTTCGGACTGCTCTGGACGACATTCATCTACGATCCACTCGCGCACTGGGTCTGGGGAGACGGTGGCTGGCTGCGCACGCTGGGCGCACTCGATTTCGCCGGTGGCACTGTCGTGCACATCAGCGCGGGCGTCACGGCCGTCGTGCTGGCCGCCATCCTTGGCCCTCGGCGCGACTTCAAGCGGGTGCCCACCGTGCCGCACAACGTGCCCTTCACGTTGCTGGGGGCGGGGCTTTTGTGGTTCGGATGGTTCGGCTTCAACGCGGGCTCCGCACTGGCGGCAGATGGGATCGCGGCCAACGCGCTGTTCACCACACACGCGTCCGCAGCGGCGGCGCTCGTGACCTGGATCGTGCTCGAGACGTGGCGCGGGGGGCGCGCGACGGCCGTCGGTGCCGCGACCGGGGCGATCGTCGGTCTGGTTGCCATTACGCCTGCCGCCGGCTTCGTGACGCCGTTGTCGGCGCTCGCGATCGGCGTGCTGGCGGCGCCGTGCTCGTTCTTTGCACTGCACTACCGAGCGACCACACGCCTGGACGACACGCTCGACGTGTTCGCGTGCCACGGGGTGGCAGGGATAGCCGGTGCGCTGCTCACCGGCGTGTTCGCGTCACGCGCGGTGAACCCCAACGGGGCAGATGGTGTGCTCGCGGGAAACTGGTCGCTGGTGGGCGTGCAGGCCTTGGCGGTGATCGCCACGATCCTGTTTGTTGCCGTCGCGAGCGGCGGGCTGCTGCTGGCGCTGCGCCTGGTGATGCCGCTCCGCGTCGCGGTCGACACGGAAGTCTCGGGCATCGACGTCATGGAGTATGGCGAGGAGGCCTACCATGGGAGCGACCTCAGTGACCTCACCGGACGGCGCACCTCCATCGGCGATGCCGTGATCCTGCGAGTCCGGCAATAGAAAAGGGCGCCCTCTGCAGGGCGCCCTCCGATATCCTCCAGCTATCCACCGAACCCGTGGTGATTACGCCTTCACGGCCTTCTTGTTGCCGCGCATGCGATCCTGCAGCCAGGTGATCGGAATCATGAAGAGCGGGGAAAGAAACAGCCCGAGCAGGATGTTGATCCAGATGAGGGCCATGTAGTAGGCCGTCATGCCGAGCGACGCCCACACCGTTCCCATCGTGCCATGCTCTTCCACGCGCTCTCTCCGTTCGCGAAGTTGGTCCCGAGTTCGGTGGAATTGTAGTGACGGCCGCACGCCGCTGGAAGGGCTGTCCGCTCCGCACCTGCGCCGTCGCCTGTACCGTCACCATCACCCTTGCACGAGGTTCCGGAATCCGCGTCCATGCGTGAGTCGTCACAGGAGCCGGACGAGCTGCCCGTGGATCAACCCCTCGCGCCTGCGCAGATCCTCCACGCGGCGCACGAGGTGGCGCTCGCGCATGTCGATGGCCCGCTGGTGCTCGCCGTGTCCGGGGGACGCGACAGCATGGCGCTCCTCTACGCCACGGCGCGCTGGGCGCCCCAGCGCATCGCGGCGGTCGCCGTCTTCGATCATGCGACCGGGCAGCACTCGGCCGATGCCGCCTCGCTGGTCGCGGCAGAAGGACGGCGCCTGGGCCTGACGGTCATCCGGGAGCGGGCGCGCGTCGTCGGCACCTCGGAAGCCGCGTGGCGCGATGCACGGTGGGAGTTCCTGCGGCGCGTCGCGCGCCCGTACCGCGCACGCGTCGCCACGGGCCATACGCGTGACGATCAGCTGGAGACGGTCTTCATGCGCGCGCTCCGGGGCGCCGGGGCGCGCGGCCTCGCCGCGTTGGCCGCACCGTCGCCGATCGTGCGCCCATGGCTTGGCGTGTCACGCGAGGAGATTGCGCTCTGGGCGAATGCGGAAGCAGTGCCGTTTCTCCACGACCCCACGAATGCAACCGCGCGATTCCTGCGGGGCAGGGTGCGTCACGAGCTGCTCCCTGCCTTCGAGCAGGCGGACCCGGGCTTCGGAGAGGCGCTGCTCAGTCTCGCGGAGCGTGCGGCCGGGTGGCGACGTGAGGTGGAAGCCATGGTCGATGCGCTACACCCCGAGAACACGGCGACCGGAGCCCTGCGCGTCCCCGCGGCGCCGCTCGTCGCGACGACCGAAGACGGACGCGCCGTTCTCTGGCAGGCGCTGTTTGCACGGCTTGGCATGGCCCTCGATGCGCGTGGAACACGCGAACTCGTGCGGTTTACGAGTGCCGAGCGCCGCGGTGCCATGGTCACGTTGGCCAAGGGTGCCGTGGCGCTTCGACTTGGTGGTGAGGGCGGTGACATGTTCGAGTTGCGCCGCCCGGCAATTCTGGAGCGGCGCGCGATCGACTGGAACGGTCGCGGTGCGGGCTTGCCCGGCCGTCTTGGTCCGTGGCGCTTCAGGCGCGTGCTCACCACCGCATCGGAGGTGTCATCGAATCCGTGGGAGCTCGCGTTGCCGGCGGACTTGCCCGTGCAAGTGCGTCGATGGCAAGCCGGGGATCGTATCCGGACGCCCGGGGCGCGTACGGGACGACGCGTGACTCGCTATTTTGCGGAAGCAAAGGTTCCTGCGCTGGACCGGGCCGGTTGGCCGGTCGTCCTCGTCGAAGGCGAGGTGGTCTGGGTTCCCGGAGTCTGCCGCAGTCTCGCGGTTCCGCACCGGCCCGGACGGCCGGACTTCATCTGGTATCGGTGTGAGCGCGAGCACTACGGAAGCTGGTGAAGACCCACGGCTGAACGGTCGCGCCGTCAAGCGCGTGGTGTACGATACGGAAACGATTCAGGCGCGCGTCCGTGAGTTGGGCGCCGAGATCACTCGCGCCTACCCGGACGGTGACCTCCTGGTCCTGGGGTTGCTGAAGGGAAGCTTCATCTTCCTCAGCGATCTCGTACGGTGTGTCGAACGGCCGCTGCAGGTGGATTTCCTCGTGGCGTCATCCTATGGGGACGCGATGGAATCGAGCGGGGTAGTGCGCCTGTTGTACGATCCGGAAACAGAACTGGAGGGGAAGCACATTCTCCTTGTAGAGGATATCGTGGATTCGGGGCGGACCCTCAACCGCCTCATCGATCTGCTCGGTGATCGCAAGCCGAAGTCGCTCGAGATCTGCGCGTTGCTGCACAAGCACATCGCTGTTGAGCTCACTCATCCCACGCGGTTCGTCGGCTTTGACGCCCCGCACGAATTCCTGGTCGGATACGGTCTGGATCATGCCGAGAACTTTCGGCATCTGCCGTATGTTGCCAGCCTGCAGTAGGAGTACGGCGATACACATATGCCAGCACCCATGACACCAACTCCGAAGAAGCCGTTCAACTGGGGCCGCTTCTCAAAGACGCTGTCGTTCTGGATCCTCGTGATCCTGATCCCGGTGGCGTTCCTGTCGATCAACGGCGGCAAGGAGTCCCAGTCGCCCGAGATCAACTACACTGCCTACCTCGCTGCGCTCGAGGCCGGCAACATCTCCGCGGTCACGTTCCAGCCGAACGACGTCATGCTGGGCAAGTTCCGGCAGCCGCAGCGCGTCGGAACCCGCAGCGTGAGCAACTTCACGGTCCGGCTCGTATCCGGTTCGGCGTCTGGCGAGAAGGACAAGCTCGTCGAGCGGCAGGTCGCCGTGAACGTGCAGGAGGCGCGATTCAGCGGCGTCAGCTTCCTCGTCACGATCCTGCCGTACGTGCTGCTCATCGGCTTCTGGATCTTCCTATTCCGTCAGATGCAGGCCGGTGGCAACAAGGCCTTCTCGTTCGGCAAGAGCAAGGCGAAGCTGCTCAGTGGCGACACGCCCAAGATCACGTTCGCCGACGTGGCGGGCGCGGACGAGGCGAAGGTCGAGCTGCAGGAGATCATCGAGTTCCTGAAGGACCCGCAGAAGTTCACCAAGCTCGGCGGACGCCTGCCGAAGGGTGCGCTGCTTGTGGGCCCGCCGGGTACCGGCAAGACGCTCCTCGCGAAGGCTGTCGCCGGTGAAGCCGGTCGTCCGTTCTTCAGCATGTCGGGCTCGGACTTCGTCGAGATGTTCGTCGGCGTCGGTGCGTCGCGCGTGCGCGACCTGTTCGAGCAGGGCAAGGCACACGCACCCTGCATCATCTTCATCGACGAAATCGACGCGGTGGGCCGTCATCGCGGTGCCGGTCTCGGTGGTGGACACGACGAGCGCGAGCAGACGCTGAATCAGCTGCTCGTCGAGATGGACGGCTTCGAGTCGAACGACGGCGTCATCCTCATTGCCGCCACGAACCGTCCGGACGTGCTCGACCCCGCGCTGCTTCGCCCGGGTCGCTTCGACCGTCAGATCGTCGTCGACGCGCCGGACCTGCGTGGCCGCGAGGGCATCCTCAAGGTGCACCTGCGCAACAAGCCGCAGGCCGACGACGTCAGCGTCCACTCGCTCGCACGTGGTACGCCGGGCATGGCGGGCGCCGACCTGGCGAATCTCGTCAACGAAGGCGCCCTGCTCGCGGCCCGAAAGGGTCACGACAAGATCTACATGAGCGATCTCGAGGAAGCGAAGGATCGCGTAATGCTGGGTGCCGAGCGCAAGTCGCTGGTCATGAAGGATGAGGAGCGTCGCCTGACCGCGTTTCACGAGGCCGGTCATGCCGTCTGCGCGATGATGGTCAAGGGCAACGATCCGTTGCACAAGGTCACCATCGTGCCGCGCGGCCG
>JAZKCW010000028.1:0-5605 GCA_040387895.1 Gemmatimonadota bacterium | reverse complement strand
CGCGCAGTTCTCCGCGCCTCCGCGTGAGGCTGTAGAAACCAGCGGTTCGCTGCGCAACTCTGTGGTCCGCCGTGAACTCCGCGTGAGACGCAGTTTCTGTCACGGTTGCTGTCAGCGTTGCGGTTTCACCGTCAGCGAGACGCAGCCGCGTACTCGTCGAGTAGCGTGGCAGCGGCGCGAATGCCGAGCTGGAAGTTTTCGACGCCGATCCATTCGTCCGGTGCGTGTGCGTTCTCGCCGGGCAGGCCGAAGCCCATGAGCAGCACTGGTGTGCCCAGGATGCGTTCGAAGTCGCCGACGACGGGGATGGAGCCGCCCTCGCCCGTGATCACCGGCGCGCGACCGAATGCGGCTTCGAGGGCGCGCTTGCCGGCCTCGATGATCGGGCCCTTGAGATCCGCGCGCCATGGCTTGCCGCCGTGCAATGCCGTGACCGTCGCGGTGACACCGGCTGGGGTGACTCGCGCGACGTGCTCCGACACGAGACGCGCGATTTCGTCGGGTTCCTGGTCGCGCACGAGGCGGAAGCTCACCTTCGCCATCGATACCGCGGGCAGCACCGTCTTCGCCCCCTCGCCCGTGTAGCCACTGAGCATGCCGTTCACTTCGCACGTCGGACGCGTCCACAGGCGTTCCAGCGTGCTGTATCCCGGTTCGCCGCCGAGCGCGGTGACGCCGACTTCGTGCATCAGCCCTTCGTCGCTGAATGGCAACGCGCGCATGCCCTCGCGCACGCTGTCGGGGAACGGCTGCACACTGTCGTAGAAGCCGGGGATCGCCACCTTGCCCGTCTCGTCGTGGAACGTGGCGAGAATGCGCGCGAGCGCCATCGCGGGATTCACCACGGCCCCACCGTACATGCCCGAGTGCAGGTCGCCACTCGCGCCGCGCACGTTGATCTCGAGATACGCCATGCCACGCAACGACGACAGGATGCTCGGGATGCCCGGGGCGAACATCGTCGAGTCGGAGATCACGACCGCGTCGCAGCGCAACCGTTCGCGCTCGCGCTCGAGGAACCTTTCGAGATTGACGCTGCCGACTTCCTCCTCGCCTTCGGCCAGCACGATCACGTTGACGGGCAATGTTCCGCGCACCGCGAGATGCGCCTCGAGTGCCTTGATGTGCAGGTAGAGCTGGCCCTTGTCGTCGACCGAGCCGCGCGCGTAGATCCGGCCATCGCGCACCGTCGGCTCGAACGCCGGTGACGTCCAGAGCTCGAGCGGTTCGGCGGGCTGCACGTCGTAGTGGCCGTACACGAGCAGCGTCGGTGCATCCGGGCCGGCGTTGCGCCATTCGCCGAGCACGATCGGATGACCGGATGTGGAAACGATCTCGCTGGTGAAGCCGATGCGGGACAGCGCACTGCTCACGAACGCTGCGGCGGCGAGACAATCGGCCTTGTGCTCCGATCGTGCGCTGACGCTCGGGATGCGGAGGAATGCGAACAGCTCGTCCATCGCAGCCGCGTCGTTGCTGTCACACCATGCGGCGAGGTCGGCGGGGATCTGGGGAGTCGTCATGGTGTGCGTGCTATTTCGGCGTGGGAGGCGTGAGCTGCGGCAGCGTGGTGGCGCGCGGCGGGACATCGCGTGCGATGCGGTACAACCAGATCGTGCGGTGCGCGACTTCGCCGGCACCACGCTTGAGGGCGACGGATGGGCCGCGCTTCGACTCTGCGAACCATGTGGCCACGCGCGCGGCGAGTGCATCGCCGGCGGGGTTGTCGTCAAACACCACCACGAGTCCGTCGCCCGGGCGCACCTTCTCGTACGCGGTCGGCCAGAGATCGTACTGGTTCGGACGGCCACCGAGGTTGAGCGCGAACACTGTCGGCTGTCCCGGCATGTGAAAGGCGAGCTCCGACGCATCCTGATAGCGGTCGGCCGCCGTCCATCGATCGACAGTTCCGTTCAGGAACGGGTCGCGCATCGCCACACCTGTCGCCGCCGCAAGCTCGGCCCAGCCGTGCGCACGCGCGATCGGATCCTTGCGCGGCGCGAGCGGCAGCAGCGGACGCCACGCCTGCAGGCTCACGACCACGAGCAGCACTGCCGCGATCCCGAGGCCAATGCGCCATGCTCGCCCGCGCGCCCACCCTTCCCGTGACGTCGCGAGCAGCACGATGGCGCCGGGGTAGATCAGCGCCGGCCAGTTGGCTTCCACCGGACGACGCCAGGCACTGATCGCGAAGAACAGCATCGGCACGGCGGCAATGACACCGAACGCGAAGCGACGGGCCGACGGGTCGGTGGGTCGCGTCGTGTTGCGCTCGCTCCACCCGTCGCGCAGGGCGACGATGATCGCGATCGCCATAAGCACGAACAGGACGGGCGACGCGAGACCGACCTGCCCGCCGACGAGCTCGAGTTCGCGCGTGAGCGGATTGCCGCGCGCTCCGGGATTGAACCCGTGACCGAGCTGAAAGCGGAACGAGATCCACTCGTTGAGTATGTTCCACACGACGACCGGCGCGAAGAGCGCGAGCGCAATCGCCGACGCGAGCCACGGCCCCGCTTCGCGGAAGCGCGCGCGAAGCGCCGGATGCACGATGCACGCGATCACGAGGCCCATCGGCAGCAGCACCGCGGTGTACTTGGCGACGAATGCGCCACCGAGTGCGATGCCGGCGACGGTCCACCATCCGGTCGAGCGCCATGAACGGAGCGGCGCGGCGAGCGCCCGCTCGACACCGAGCAGTGCGAGCATCGCGGTGGCGAACAGCGCCGCGTCGGGCGTGGCGAGCACGAGGCCCAGCGTGGCGAGCGGTACCAACGCGACGAGCGCAGCGGCGCGTGCGGCTGCCGAGGCACCATCACGCCCGCGGCCGGCGAACTGCCATGCGAGCACGGTGGCCGCGGCATGCGTGACGAGGGCCGCGATGGCGGGCCCGGCGCGCACACCGGCGGTGGTATCACCCACGAGCAGCGTACCGAGCCGCACGAGCAGCGCGACCCCGGGCGGATGATCGAAGTAGCCGGCCTCGAGCCGTCGCGTCCACTCCCAGTAGTATGTCTCGTCCGGCAGGAGCGGGACGAGACTGGCGAGCAGTGTGCGCACCACGAAGGCGCCGACGATCCACAGAATAGCAGTGGTCCAACCCTGCTCACGGCCGCGCCCGCGGCCATGGCTGTCGGACCGGCGGTTGACGCTGGCGAGGGCGGAAGCTTGGGGGGAGAGCACGCACAAAACATAGAAGCGGAACTGCAGAAGCCGAATAGAAGAAGCGGAACCGCAGAAGCCGAAGGGCAGAAGCCGGAACTGCGGAAGCCGAGCGGCAGAAGCGGAAATGCGGAGCGCGGGACGCGCTCTTGCGTGTTCGCCGGTGGCTGTTCCGCAGCTCAACTTCTTTAGGCCGGCTTCTGCTGTTCGGCTTCTGCCGTTCGGCTTCTGCAGTTCCGCTTCTGCTTTTCCATCATGAATCGCCTTGCTTCCGAATCCTCCCCCTACCTCCGGCAGCACGCCGAGAATCCCGTGGATTGGTATCCGTGGGGCGCCGAGGCGTTTGCGCGGGCGCGGGCCGAGGACAAGCCGATCCTGCTCAGTGTCGGGTACGCGGCGTGTCACTGGTGCCATGTCATGGCGCACGAGTCGTTCGAGGACGCGGAGACCGCGGCGCTCATGAACGAGCTGTTCGTGAACGTGAAGGTCGACCGCGAGGAGCGGCCCGATGTGGATGGCATCTACATGACGGCCGTGCAGGCGATGATCGGGCATGGGGGCTGGCCGATGACGGTGGTGCTGACGCCCGATGGGCATCCCTACTGGGGCGGCACCTACTTTCCGCCTGATGACCGGCCAGGTGTGCCGTCGTTCAAGCGCGTGCTCGTCACCATCGCGGACGCGTGGAAGAACAAGCGCGATGCCGTCGAGCGCACGACGGCGGCGATGCGGGAGTTGTACGAGAACAGCGCACGGGTTGGCGGACCGACCGGTGAGCTGTCGACGGACTTGCTCGCGCGGGCGTACCGGGCGCTGCAGGGGCGCTACGATTCGGTGCACGGCGGCTTCGAGGGGGCGCCCAAGTTTCCGCAGACCATGGCGCTCGACTTCTGCCTGCGCTGGCATGCGGCTTCCGGCGACGCGACGGCGCTCGAGATCGCGCGACATTCGTTTCTCGCGATGGCACGTGGCGGCATCTACGACCAGCTGCGCGGCGGATTCGCGCGGTACTCCGTGGACGCCGAGTGGCTCGTGCCGCATTTCGAGAAGATGCTGTACGACAACGCACTGCTCGTGCGGCTCGGTGTCGCGCTCTGGCAGGTCACGCGCGACGACGAGATCCGTCGCGTGGTGGAGGGGA
Source organism: Gemmatimonadota bacterium (assembly GCA_040387895.1). GTDB lineage: Bacteria > Gemmatimonadota > Gemmatimonadetes > Gemmatimonadales > Gemmatimonadaceae > Gemmatimonas. The sequence continues at coordinate 1,302 of JAZKCW010000028.1, read as the reverse complement.
CCCTGGAGTGGCTCGCTGACGAGATGACGTCACCCGAAGGTGGGTTCTACTCGTCGCTCGACGCCGACAGCGAAGGGCACGAAGGCAAGTTCTACGTCTGGGATGACGCGGAGTTCGACGCGCTGCTGGGCGAGGATGCGTCAGTCGCCAAGCTGTACTGGGGTGTCGAACCGGGCGGCAACTTCGAAGGCAAGTCGATCCTGCACGTACCGTCGAGCATCGATGTGGTCGCACGTCGTGCGCGCGTGACGCCTGACGACGTGCGCGCCACGATCGCGCGTGCGGTGCCGGTGCTGCTGGAGGCGCGCAGCAGGCGCGTTCGTCCCGGACTCGACGACAAGATTCTCGCGTCATGGAACGGCCTGATGACGCGTGCGCTCTGCGAAGCGTCGCGTGCGTTCGACAGTGCACGCTGGCGCGACATGGCGGTGCGCAACGGGGAGTTCCTGCGGGACCGGATGACGCACGAGGGCCGCGTGACGCGCGTGTTCAGCGTCGGCGGGGCGAAGGGCCCGGGATTTCTCGACGACCATGCGGCGACCGCGCTCGCCTTCCTGTCGCTGCACGAGCTCACCTTCCAGCCCGCGTGGCTCGTCGATGCGCGCGCGATCACCACGGTAATGGAGCAGCGCTTCCGCGACGCGCGTTCCGACGCGCGTTCCGGCGCGTGGTACGACACGGCAGACGACGCGGAGCCCCTGATCACCAGGCCGCGGGACCTGTTCGACAACGCCACCCCATCCGGACCGTCACTGGCGCTCGAAACCATGGTCCGCATGAGCGAGCTCGACGGTGATACCAAGCGTCGCAGTGATGCATTGATGCAACTGGCCGCGCTCGCCGAACCGATGGGCAAGTGGCCCAACGCCTTTGGCCACGCGCTCGGCGTGACCGACCTGGCGCTGGCCGGCGCGGTGGCTGTCGCCATCGTGGGCGACCCGACATCGCTCGACACGCTGGCGCTCGCCCGGGCGGTGAACGACCGGTATATCCCGCGGCTCGTCCTCGTATCCGCTCCTCCCGACGAGGCGCCCATTCCCTTGCTGGCGCACCGCCCGTCGGTACGAGGAATGCCCACTGCGTACGTGTGCCGAGGGTTCGCGTGCGAGCTGCCGGTGACGGACCCAGCCGCGCTGGTTCAGCAGCTCGACCTCGTCAACGACAAGATGAAATACTGAACACGTTGGAGCCCAGCTTGCAGTGATTGGTGGGGCACGTCACCTTCTTCATGATCCCGGGGCCATCCCTGTAACGGTTGCCACCGGGACCTGACGTGCGTCTACACAGGTGCACCACCGCGAC
>JAZKCW010000027.1:0-6559 GCA_040387895.1 Gemmatimonadota bacterium | reverse complement strand
TCGACCGTGACCGTGACCGAAGCGGCGCGCGTGGGCTACATCGTGTTCGGCAACGTGTACACAATGAGCCGCACCATCGTCGCCGGAACCAACACGATCACGTTCCGCAACTTCGCGGCGCTCCGCCTGTGCACGCTGACGCAGGGCTACTACAAGAACCATGGCCCGAACGCCAACGGCAACCAGGATGACGCGATCACACCGCTCCTCGCGTTCGGCCGCCTCACGGGCTCGCCGTACGTGACGTCCAGCGGCACGCTCGAGCTGATCGTCCGTGGTCAGGCGTACACCGCAGCGGAGATCGAAGACATCCTCCGCGAGCCGGTGAAGGGTGACCAGGGCATGGCCTTCCTGCACCAGCTGATCGCTGCAGAGCTCAACGTGCTGGCGATCGGTGTGTCGGCCACGCCGCAGTCCGTGCTCAACGCCATCGCGTCGGGTAGCAACACCGATCTGCTGGCCAGCTTCAACGAAGGCGCAATCGGCCCCGGCCACTGCGACTAATGGCTGCACGAATGACCGCCTCGCACCCGTGCCGTGCACTATGAAGTGTGCCGGACGTGGGTGAGGAGCGAGAACAACGGGGGAGCACTCGCAAGAGTGCTCCCCTCAATGTTTGTGCGACTTCATGGTGCAGGGGCAGTCGAGGGCGTCTGCGCGGAATCCGCCTCCTGCAATGCGCGCTTGGCAATGCGCCCGAGTACGAGCGCGAGGATCACGGTCGCCACGATGCTCAGCCCCACGACCCACGGGGACGTCGTCGGTGCGCCACTCCCGCCGAATGCCGTCGACGCACTCCCGTACGCGCTGAACGTGAGCACCGTGGGAATCAGGCCGAGCGTGCCGACGACGAAGTCCAGCAGGCGCACGCGTGTCACGCCGAGCGCATAGTTGGAGAGCACGTAGGGCACGGCCTGCGACAGCCGCAGCAGGAACACGATCTTCATGCCGCTGTCGCCGACGACACGGTCGATTGACGCCAGCGCGGGATGTGCCGCAATCCGCCGTAGCACGAGATCCCGCGCGAAATGACGCGCGATCAGAAACGCGATCGTGCCGCCGATCATCGCCCCCACCATCGACAGCACGACGCCCTTGCCGAAGCCGAACACGGCACCGCCCACGATGATCACCATGAACGCCGGCAGCATCAGCACCACCACGGCCACGTAGACCGCGATGAACACCACGGGAGCCCACACCCCGGTGCTCCCCACCATGCGCGTGAGGTCCGGCAGGAACGGCGTGAGCAGCCGCGCACCGAGCAGCCCGATCGCCACAGGCGCCAGCAGCGGCAACGCGCGCACGACGGACTTGAGCTCGATTCGCATCGGCGAAGTGTAGCCGCCCCCCGCCGCAACGACGAAGGGCCGGCACCCATTAGGATGCCGGCCCCTCATCTGCCGTTCCGCTTCTGCCTCTCGGCTTCTGCGTTTCGGCTTCTGCCGTTCCGCTTCTGCTACTGAATAGCCTTCACCGGCCGCTGGAACCCACCATCCAGCGCGTTCAGGAACAGCTTGAACGTGCCGTGCGACTGCGAGCGGAACAGGATCTCCGGGCCGAACAGCCAGAGCGTACCCTGGCCGACCTTGGCCTCGGCCATCGCCACGCCGCCCTTGAGCAGCTCCTGGCCCCACGCCCAGCCACTCGTGAGCGGCTTGTCCGTGTCGAACGTCGCGATGGCGCGCACACCCTTTGCCGCGGCATCCGGACCGAGCTTCATCACCGGGCTGTTGTCGAACATCACCGACGGGCGCGGCAGCATGCCGGTCGCGATCGTCGTGGACGTATCCATCTTGACCTCGAGCAGCGAACCCGGGATGTAGTACTTCTCGCCGGGCAGCGGACGACCGTTCTCGCCGACCAGGTAGTTGTCGATCGGCAGGCCGACCTGCTTGCCGAGTGCGATCGACGAACCGATGGTCACGATGCGTCCGCCCGCTTCCATGAACGTCTTGAGCTGCGGGATGGTGCGATCCGATACGCGCCCGAGCTGCTTGCGATACTCGGCCGGCGTGAGCGACGTGTCGGGTGACCCGCCGAAGCCGGTACCCGGCCCCGCCTGCGCGGAGATGCTGCCGTCAGGGAAGACGATCACGTCGTACTTGGCCTTCAGGTTGCCCGCATCAAGCTCCATCGGGTAGACGACGGTGAACGGGTACTCGAACTTCTCGAGGATGAGCCGCGTCCAGCCGCTCGGCATCGATCCGCCGTAACGATCGAAGAGCGCCACGCGGAGCGGGGTGACCGTCTGCGCCGTGGCCGGCTTCGTGTTGGCCGCGGCGAAGTTGACGCCGAGGTCCTTGGCGGCCTTCGCGACGACTGCATCGGCCTGACCGCCAGCCGGGATGAACCACGTGCCGGCGGGCCACTGCGTCGCGCCGTCGGTGAATGCGGTCGGCAGACGCTGCGCCTTGATGTTCACCTTGGCGAGACGGTTCGCGACCGTCGAGGCGTCGTTCACCTCCGGGCGCACGAAGTAGCCGGCGCGACCCTTCGCCACGACACCGGCCGGCACCGTCGTCACGTCGGGCAGGCGCTCGAACGGTCCCGTCACGCCTTCGAGCGCACGGTCGAACTGCACACCCATCTGGAACGCGAGCGTCCAGCCGGCGTTGTCGTACGGGGCGATCGGCGGGCCACCCGGATAGCGGAAGTCATTCGGGTGATCCTGCGGTTCGAACATGTCGAGCACGTGTGAACGGAACGCCTGGCCCGTCTGCACGACCCACGAGCCCTGCGGGTAGCTCTTGCCGTTCGAGCTGAAGTTGCTCGTCGCGCGATGCACGACGACGCCCGACTTCTGCAGCGCCTGGATGAACTTGGTCGCCGTCGGGAAGTCGTTCTGCGCGCTGCTCAGGATGTAAGCGCGCGGGTCGCGGTTCTCGGGCAGCTTGAGCAGTGCCATGTAGCGGTCGTTCGACGCACCGCCGGCACCACGTCCGCCGCCACCACCACCACCACCGCCGCCCGCACGGCCGGCGCCGGCCGCCGCGTCGGCACCGCCCGCGGGCGCTGCAGCGGCACGGTCCTTCGCCATCTGCGCGGCCATCGCATCGACACGCTTCGGGCTGATCGTCCAGCTGTCCTTCTGCCCGGCGCGGATGGCGTCGTTGCCCATGCGCCAGCGATCGTAGAGGAACTGCTCACGGTAGCGTGACGCGAGGTCGAGGAACGCCTTGTTGGCCGATACGGAGTAATCGACGGACTGGCGGAAGTGCCACGCCTGCGGCTCGATCGGGAGCGGGAGGTTGCCGCTGCGCAGCTGACGCTCCGGCACGAGCGCGACGCGCATCGGCGTCGGGCTGCCGATCGTTTCCGTGAGGATGCCGATCATGTTGTGGAAGTACGCCGTCGTGCGCAGGCCGCCGTTCCACCACGTCGAGTAGTTCGAGCCGCCGCGGAACGTGAGGCCGGGCTTGTTCTCGAGCACGAAGCGATGGTTGAGTGCGGCGCCCACGAGGTCGAGCCCCGTGATGATCGCGGGGTGGAACCAGTAGTTGGCCGGATCCCGGTACGGCGGCGCAGCCATCACGGTACCGGCCGGGCCGGTCTGGTGATGGTTGTACATGATCTGCGGGTGCCACTCGATGAACATCGCGCGCGAGACGTTCTCCGTCTCCTTGAGCGCGTTCATGTACGAGTCACGGTTGTTGTCGTGCCCGGCGTACTTCTGGTAGAGGCGCGGGATGTTGCCCGTCGTGCGGCGCAACCGGTCCGGCTCCTTCATGTACCAGTCGGACACGAGCTCCATGCCGTCCGGATTCGCGTGCGCCATCAGGATGATGCAGTCGTCGAGGATGCGCTTGACCTCGTCGTCCTGCCCGTTGGCGAGCTGGAACAGCGTCTCGATTAGCTGCTGTGCGCCGAGCACTTCCGTGGCATGCAGGCCGCCGTCGATCCAGAAGACGACCTTGCCCTCCTTGGCCAGTGCACGCGCTGCGGCCGAGTCGACACCCTCGGCCATCGCGAGACGCTTCGAGATGTCCTTGTACTTGGCGAGGTTCTGGTGATTGGCTGGGCTCGTCACGATCGCCATGATCTGCGGACGGCCTTCTTCCGTCATGCCGATCGTATCCAGGGCCACACGGTCGCTCTCGCGGGCCACCTTGATGAAGTACTCGTGAAGCTTCGTGTAATTCGGCAGCATGTAATCCGCGCCGATGTCATGACCGAAGTGCTCCTTCGGGGTCGTGACCTTGCCTTGGGCCGCCAGGGCGCCCGGGAGCACACTGGCAGCGAAGACGGTCAGGGCAGTGCGCCGGAACAGCGCGCGACAGGGTCGAATCATCCGGACAGGAGGGGCTGGAAGGGGCAGGCGTGCTGGCGGGAGGCCGGCGGCCGGCGGAGGGCGCCGGGACATACAGTGTACGATGCGGGACGGGATGGCGTTGGGGAAGCCGTTCCAGTTGCCGGTGCCGCCGCACGACGGCGCTGGAAAAACCGGTTCACGACCTCGACATTCCTGTGCTGCGCCGTTGTCAGCTTCCCCTCTCTCGCCTACGATGACGCTCGTCGCACGACCGCGCCCGTTCGCGATGACTTCCGTGCTGTATGCACCGGATGAAGCCGACACGGTCCGCCTGCTGCTCGAGGCGATCGCCCCGGACCAGAATCTGGCGTTCCTGCTGTTCGAGGATGAGCGGGTTGCGGCGCCCGATCTCGCGTCGGAGCGTGCGCGCACCACCGGCGCGTCGCAGTTGCGTCGCGACGTGGGCGGGAACGACACCACTGTCGAACCGAACGCCGTCTATTTCGTGTCGCGTGGCCAGGTGACTGGCTTGCAGGACGGCATGTTGCGCTACACGGTCGCCCCCGAGCGCAACGGGAGCATCGAGTCGTTCTTTCACGCCCTTGCCGTCGATCAGGGTCGCAACGGCTGCGTCATCGTGTTTGCCGGCGCGCGTGAGGCGGTCACCGCGGATGCGCGCGGGCTGGCCGCGGTGGCCGATGCCGGTGGTCTCGTGCTGGTACAGGACGCGCCGGACGGTGAGTTCCGCCGCATCATGCCTGTGTTCACCACGACGTATGCACTCGTGGCAGCGGTGCCGCCCCAGGAGCTGGCCACGGTGCTGCTCGAGCACGCCGAGCCCCTGGTGGCGGAGGGTCGGCCGCCCACGACGTCGGCGCGCTACGGCGAAGTCGAGGCAATCCTGCCCGAGCTGTGCAAGGTCCTCCGCAAGCACACGCGGCACGACTTTGCCCAGTACAAGTCGAGCACTCTGGTGCGTCGCACGCTTCGTCGTCTTCACATGATCCGGTGCGACTCCGCAACGGAGTACCTGGAGCGGGTGAGCACCGATCGTGGGGAGGCACAGCGGCTGTTCAACGACCTGCTCATCAACGTCACGGCGTTCTTCCGCGACGTTGACGCATTCGCGGCGCTGAGCACGATCGTCATTCCCCGTCTCTTCGAGACTCGCGCGGCCGGTGACCCTTTGCGTGTCTGGGTGGCGGGGTGTGCGACGGGTGAGGAGGCCTATTCGATCGCGATGCTGCTGCGCGAGCATGCGGAGCACGCTGGCGACACCCGGGCGATCCAGCTCTTCGCCACAGACCTCGACGAACCGGCGCTGGCCGTCGCGCGTGCCGGCCGGTATCCCGCCGCGCGGCTCGCCCACGTCTCGCCGGAGCGCATCGCCGCCTTCTTCACGCGCTCGGGTCCCACCTTCCAGGTCACGAAGGCGTTGCGTGACATGGTCATGTTCACGCGGCACAGCGTCACGAACGATCCGCCGTTCTCGAACATCGATCTGGTCTCCTGCCGCAACCTGCTCATCTACCTCGGCGATGAGCTGCACCACCGTGTGATCCCGCTGTTTCACTATGCACTGCGCCCGAACGGCTACCTCTTTCTGGGGCCGTCGGAGTCACTGAGTGCGCACGCCGACCTCTTTCAGCCGGTCGACCTCAAGCACCGCATCTCCCAGCGCATCGCGACGCAGAAACGCTCCGCGCCGCAGCTTGCACGCGCGAGTGCGATGGCGTCGTCGGCGATCGGCAGCGCGTCGAATACGGAGACGGAAGTGCTGCGCGTGATGCAGCAGACGCTCGGCGAGCGGTTCACGCCCCGTGCCGTCGTCGTGACCGACGAAGGACTCGTCGTCGCTGCGTCCGGCGACCTGGAGGAGTTTCTCTCGGTGTCGGCCGGACCGTTCGTCAACAGCGTCACCCGGCTCGTGCGCGAGGGCCTGCGTGTCCCGATGCGCTCGGCCCTCCGGGACGCGGTCATGCGCGGCACGCGCACGGTGCATCACGGCGGAAGCCTGCGGAACAATGGCACCGTCCAGCGGGTCACGATCACCGTGGAGCCGATGGACGGGTCGCCGGAAACGACGGGTCTGTACCTCGTCGTGTTCCAGCCGGCCGGTCGCCCGCTGTCGGCGCAGTTCTCGTCGACGCCACAGCATGCGGAGAACGCGAACGCGCTCATCGAACGGCTCGAGCTCGAGCTCGCGACCACCCGCGACGAGCTGCAGCGCACCGTGCAGGACCTGGAGGCGGTCAACGAGGAGCTCAAGTCGTCGAACGAGGAGCTCCTCTCGATGAACGAGGAGCT
>JAZKCW010000026.1:0-27637 GCA_040387895.1 Gemmatimonadota bacterium | reverse complement strand
TCACGCCGGACGCGAGTGCACGCTTGAACATCGCCTTCTTCGCGGTGATGCCGGCCGGCTCGGGGTCGACGCCCTTCTTCCAACCGCGATAGCGCGTGGTGAATTCCGTCGCGGACAGGGTGGGGCAGAACGCGACGTTGCGCGCCTTCATGAGCGCGAACGTTTCCGCCGTCGCGCCGTCACCGTGCTCGATCGTCTCCACGCCGGCCATGATCGCGCGCCGCATGCCCTCGGCAGTGCTGGCGTGCGCCACCACCGGCCGGCCACTCGTGCCCGCCACGTCCACGATCGTCTTCCACTCGGCCTCCGTGAAGATCGGACGCGCCTCGCCACGCGGTCCCCACCGGTAGTCCGAATAGATCTTGATCCAGTCGGCGCCGTGGCCGATCTGGTCGCGGATGACGCGCGTCAGCCCCTCGATGCCGTCGGCCTCCTCGGCACCCTGCGGGACGCCGATCTCCGTGCCGAAGCCCTTCGGCCCGTACGAGCCAGTCGCCACGATCGCCTTGGTAGTGACGAAGAGACGCGGTCCCGGGATGATGCCCTGATCCACCGCCTCCTTGAGGCCGACATCCGCGTAGTCGGCGCCTTCGGTGCCGAGATCCCGAAGCACCGTGAATCCGGCCATGAGTGTCGCGCGCAGGTGGTTCACGGCGCGCGCCGTCCGCAGCGCCAGCGATTCGCGCAGCACCTGGTCGTTCCACGGCGTCTCGTCGTACGGGTGCAGGAGCACGTGACTGTGCAGGTCGCTCATGCCCGGCAGCAGCGTGGTGCCCGGAAGCGTGATCCGCTCGGCGTCGGCCGGCATGTCGAGCCGGGCCGCGGGTCCGACGGCGACGATGCGGGCCCCCCGTACCACCACCCCCCAGCCCTTCTGCGCGGCGTCACTGGCGCCATCGAAGACCGCGTCCGGCAGCAGCACGATCGTGCGAGGCGGGGCCGCAGGCTGGGCTGGGGCTTGTCCGAAGGCCGCTGTGCCCGAGCCGACGACAAGTGCGCCCATCGACGCGACGACGGCGCGTGCACGCCGGCCGAAGCGTGTGAGTGCTCTGGAGTGCCGGTGCGGCCGCTGCGAATTGGGGCATGTCCGCGGGTGACTCATGGCGTGCTTCATCTGTTCAGGCCGGAGAAATCGAAGGGGCGATGTCGCCCGTGGGGAGCGCTGCGGGCACCAGGCCCGACACACCACCGGATACCACGAACGCCATGGCATCCGCGCTCGCGACGTCGAGAGGCGTGACCTGCAGCGCCGGGACGACGTAGAGTTGCCCGGAGAAGTTGTAGGAGTGCGGACAGTAGACCGAGACGTACGCGTTCAGTCCGAGATGCTCGAGCGACTCCTGTGTGACGAAGCCGACCATGCGGAGCGGGCTCGTGCTCGAGATCGACATGAGCACCGGCTTGTCGAAACGACGCTTTTCTCCCACGAAGGCATTCAGCAGGTCGCGGGTCGATCCGTACAGCAGGCGCACGAACGGCAGTCGCGACATGAGCCCTTCCAGCGCAGACACGACCGACCGCGTAAGAAGGCTGGAGCCCAGGAAGCCGACGAGGGTGATCAGCACGATCGTGGCGACGAAACCGACGCCCGGTATCGGCTTGCCACCGATGACGATGGGAATCCAGCTGTCGACGTTCGTGAAGACCTGCCAGCACACCCAGACCGTCACTGCCAGGGGCACCAGCAGTACCAGCCCGCGTGCGAAATAACCCAGTAAGCGTCCCATCGAATCCCTCACGCGAGCATGGCCGCGCCGTTAATCTTTTTCAGTCGGTGCCTCGCACGTCCAAGTTGGGCGTGGGAACCTGGCCCGACCAGCCCGCCTCACTCCCGAGCTCCGCTTTCCATGCGCACCTCGTCCTCTCGCTGGTCCCGCGCGTTCGCGCCCGCGATTCTGTCTCTGCTCGCCGTGAACGTAGCGGTCGCGCAGAACACGCCGATGCCCACGACGCCTCCCGCGCCGCCGGCATCCGACGCCGCCAATCCCTACACGAAGGTGTCGCGCTGGACACCGCCGACGACGAACAAGAAGCCGATCACGCAGGACACCTACGACGAGTGGCGCGTGATCCAGGGCGCCACGCTGTCGCAGGATGGCAAGTGGGCCGTCTACACGGTCTCACCGGTCATCGGCGAGGGTGAACTGGTGGCGCGGTCCACCTCCGGCACGACCGAATATCGTGCCCCGCGCGGCTACACGGGTCGCCCGCAGTTGCAGGCAGGAGCGACGGGTGGAGGCTTCAACGCAGCGGCGGCCCAGATCAACGCGTCGAATCAGTTCGTCGTGTTCATGCAGTACCCGACCCGAACCGCCGTGGAAAGTGTGCGCGGCCGCCGCGGTGCAACGGCGCCGCAGCCCACGATGGGCATCATGTCGCTGGCGGACGGCAAGGTGACGACGATTCCGAAGGTGCGCTCGTACAAGCTCGCCCGTAACGGCGGTCGTTTTCTCGCGTACGTGCTGGAAGACAGCACCGCGGCCGCCGGTGGCGGTGCGCAGGGCGGTCGCGGTGGTCGCGGCGGCGGTGCGCAGAATCCCGGCACGGCGGCGGGAATCGCTCCCGCGGCGCCCGGCGCAGCGGCCGACACCACGCGCCCGGCGGGGCCGCGGCGCGACTACGGCACGACCATGGTGCTGCGCGATCTCGCGGCCGGCACGGAGACCCGCATCGAAGGCGTGGTCTCGTATGATTTCGACGAGAACGAGCGCTGGCTCGGGTACACCGTCACGACTCGCGACGGGAAGACGGACGGCGCGTACGTGCGTGCGCTCGCGACGGGCACGACGACGCCGCTGCTCGCCGCACGTGGCTCGTATCGCAGCTTCGCCTTCGATCGCAAGGGCGAGCAGGTGCTGTTCCTCGCGGATGCCGGTGACACGACGTCCAAGCCGTTGTTCACGCTCTACCAGGCGTCGCTGACGCCGGCAAAGGGCCGCACGATGGCGGCCCGCAAGCTGGTGAGCGCGGCCGATGTCCCATCCGGCATGCTCGTGGCCGAGCGTGGCCGCGTCGAGTTCACGCGCGAGGGCAACGCCATCCTGTTCTCGCTCGCGGCCGTGCCGATGGATTCGATCCCGGCCGATTCGCTCGCGGACAAGGCCGTATACGACTTGTGGCACTGGAAGGACACGAAGATCCAGCCGCAGCAGAAGGTGGAAGCGTCGCGTGACCGCAGCCAGTCGCAGCTCGCGATCTACCAGCTCGCGACGAACAAGTGGACGCGCCTCGGCAGCGACTCGCTCCAGCAGATCACGGTGTCCGACGACGGCAAGCGCGCACTCGCGCTCAACTCGATCGAATACGCCGTGCAGCAGATGTGGGGCGAGGGCGGCAGTGACGCGTATCTCGTGGACGCGACGACGGGTGCGCGCACGCCGATCGTGAAGAAGCTGCGCTTCGGCGCGCAGATGTCGCCGGCTGGCGGCTACGTCACGTGGTTCGAGAACGGGCAGTGGATGTCGTACGCGACGGCCACCGGCAAGCGCGTCGGCCTCACCGCGAACATCCCGAACATCAAGTTTCAGGACGAGGAGTTCGACTCGCCCGACGTACCACCCCCGTACGGCATCGCCGGCTGGACCGCAGGCGAGAAGCGCGTGCTGATCTACGACCGCTTCGACGTCTGGGAGATCGATCCCGCGGGCGTCGCCGCGCCGCGCAACATGACGGATGGCGACGGTCGCCGCACGGGCACGGTATTCCGCCTGGTCGACCTCGACGCCGAAGAGCGCTTCGTCGACCCAACGCAGCCGGTGCTGCTGCGCGCAGTCGAGGAAGCGACGAAGAACAGCGGCTTCTATCGCGACCGCGTCGGCGCGGACGCAAAGCCCGAGCGCATCATGATGGCCCCACGGAGCTTCGGTGGCCTGCAGAAGGCGCGAAAGGCCGAGCAGTACCTGATGACGCAGCAGACGTATCGCGAGTTCCCGGACCTGTGGACGGGCACGTCGATCGCGACGACGGCGAAGATCAGCGATGCGAATCCGCAGGACGCGCAGTACCCGCGTGGTACGGTGGAGCTGGTGTCGTGGATGAACAGCGACGGCATTCCGCTCCAGGGCCTCCTGTACAAGCCGGAAGGTTTCGACCCGTCGAAGCAGTACCCGATGGTGACGTACTACTACGAGAAGCTGTCCGACGGCCTGCACAACTACTCCGCGCCATCGGGCCGCAACACCGTGAATCCGATGGTCTACAACAGCCTCGGCTACCTCGTGTTCATGCCGGACATCGTGTACACCGACGGCCAGCCTGGTCCGAGCGCCGCGAAGGCCGTGATTCCAGGTGTGCAGTCCCTGATCGCCAAGGGTTTCGTCGATCCGAAGCGCATGGGCATCACGGGCCAGTCGTGGGGCGGGTACCAGTCGTCGTATCTCGTCACCGTCACCAACATGTTCGCGGCGGCCGTGCCGAACGCCACCGTCGTGAACATGACCAGCGCATACGGCGGCATCCGCTGGCAGTCCGGCCTCGCGCGCTCGTTCCAGTACGAGCACACGCAGAGCCGCATCGGCGGATCGCTGTGGGAGTACCCGGAGCGGTTCATCGAGAACTCGCCGCTCTTCCGTCTCGACCGCGTCACGACGCCGGTGCTGTTCATGGCGAACGACAACGACGGATCCGTGCCCTGGTACCAGGGCATCGAGTACTACGTCGGCATGCGCCGCCTGCAGAAAGAGGCGTACATGCTCGTGTACAACGGCGACGAGCACAACCCGACGAAGCGCGCGAACCAGAAGGACATCGACATGAAGATGCAGCAGTTCTTCGCGACGAAGCTGCTGGGTGCGCCGGCACCGGACTGGATGGTCAAGGGCATCCCGTTCCTCGAGAAGGGCCGTGACCAGATCAAGTCGGCTGCGCCTACGATCCGCCCGATGCCGCAGCCGAACCAGCCGAATCAGCCCAAGCAGCCGAACGGAGGGGAGTGATGGCCGACGAGATCGACTACCAGATCATCGGGGACGACCTGCAGGCGGTTATCGTGACGCTCGACCCCGGCGAGGCGGTGTTCGCCGAAGCCGGGGCAATGATGTTCATGCGCGAAGGCATCACCATGGCGACGACGCTCGATCCGAACGCGCGTTCGGGCTCGTTCTTCGACAAGCTCGTTGGAGCCGGCAAGCGCGTGCTTGCCGGCGACTCGTTCTTCGTCACGCTGTTCGGCAATGAAGGCAGCCAGCGCGCGGACGTCGCATTCGCCGCTCCGTATCCGGGCAAGGTCGTGCCGCTCAGCCTGCGGGACTGGGGCGGCACGGTCATGGCGCAGAAGGACAGCTTCCTCTGCGCCGCGCGCGGAACGGACATCTCCGTCGCGTTCACCCGAAAGTTCGGTGCGGGTTTCTTCGGTGGGGAGGGCTTCATTCTGCAGAAGCTCTCCGGCGACGGACTCGCGTTCCTGCACGCATCCGGGACGTTGCACGCGATCGACCTGGCGCCCGGTGAAGTGCTGCGCGTGGACACCGGCTGCCTCGTGGCGTTTCAGCCCACCGTGCAGTACGACATCCAGCGCGTGCCGGGCATCAAGACGGCACTGTTCGGTGGCGAAGGACTGTTCTTCGTCGCGATGACCGGCCCGGGCCGCGTCATCCTGCAGACGCTCCCGTTCTCACGGCTCGCCGACCGCATCATCGCGGCGTCGCCCGCGGCTGGTGGACGCAGGCGCGAGGAAGGCTCGCTCCTGGGTGGCATCGGCGGCCTGCTCGACGGCGACAGGTAGGCGGCGCACCAGTGTCAGGGGCTGCGCGCCAGCGCGGCCTCCCGGCACCGGTGACACGTCCCTAGCTTTCGCCGTCATGGCCACCCGAATTCAACCAGATCTCGACAAGCCGGTCACCACGGAAACGTGGACGATCGATGCGGCGCGCGCGCTCTACAACCTCGATGGTTGGGGCGTCGGATACTTCGACATCAACGAGCGCGGTCACGTGATCGTGCGCCCGGATCCGGCGCGGCCGGATCTCACGCTCGACCTCAAGGATCTGTCGCGTGATCTCGAGGAGCAGGGCATCCAGCTGCCGGTGCTGCTGCGCTTCTCCGACATCCTGCGTTCGCGCATCGAGACGCTGAGTGAACGCTTCGCGACCGCGATGCGCGAGTTCGACTACAGCGGCGGCTACACCACGGTGTACCCGATCAAGGTGAACCAGCAGCGCCACGTCGTCGAAGAGATCGTCGGCTTCGGCAAGCGCCACGGTGTCGGTCTCGAGTGCGGTTCGAAGCCCGAGCTGCAGGCCGTGCTTGGCCTCTCCGAGTCGACGGAGCACATCATCGTGTGCAACGGCTACAAGGACCATGAGTTCATGCGGCTCGCGCTCATGGGCCAGAAGCTCGGACACCGCGTGTTCATCGTGCTCGAGCAGCTGAGCGAGCTCGACGTGCTGCTCGAGGTCGCGCAAGAGCTGAACGTGCGTCCGGTGTGCGGCGTGCGCATCAAGCTCGCCAGCGAAGGCGCCGGCCGCTGGGCGCAGAGCGGTGGAGAGAAGAGCAAGTTCGGCCTCGGCTCCGCCGAGCTCGTGAAGCTCATCGATCGCCTCAAGTCCGAGGATCGGCTCGACATCCTCAAGCTGATCCACTTCCATCTCGGTAGCCAGATCACCGACATCCGCTTCATCAAGTCGGGGCTGCAGGAGGTGGCGCGGTTCTACCTCGAGATGCGCGCGATCGGCGTGGACGTCACGCACGTGGACGTCGGCGGTGGGCTGGGCATCGACTACGACGGGACGAACTCGACGAACAACGCGAGCGTGAACTACTCGCTGCAGGAGTACGCGAACGACGTGATCTACACGCTGGCCGAGGCATGCCGCGAGGCGGAGCTGCCGATGCCGCATGTGATCAGCGAGTCGGGGCGCGCGCTCACGGCGCATCATGCGTTGCTGCTGATCAAGGTGATCGACGTGGAGTCGCAGGCGGCGCAGCCGATGCCCGACCTCATCGACGACGACCATTCGCTGCTCCACGAGATGTACGAGGACTGGCGCACCATCACCGAGCGTGGCGCGAAGCCGCGCAAGGTGTTCGAGGTGTTCCACGACGCGTCGTTCGACAAGGATCGCGCGCGGCAGTTCTTCAACAGTGGAGTGCTCGACCTGCGTGGTCTCGCGAAGGCCGAGCTGTTGTGGCTCGCGACGATGAATGCGATCTATCGCATTGCCGTCGCGGACAAGCACACGTACGAGGACATCCTGCCCGAGCTCGAGGCGGCGCTCGTCGATCGCTACTTCTGCAACTTCTCGCTCTTCCAGTCACTGCCGGACAGCTGGGCCATCGATCAGCTCTTCCCGATCATGCCGATTCACCGGCTGCTCGAGGAGCCGCTGCGCCGCGGGACACTGCAGGACGTCACCTGCGACTCGGACGGCAAGATCGACCGGTTCGTCGGCGACAAGAAGGGGCGGCCAAGTCTCGAGCTGCACGAATTCCGCGACGGCGACGACTACATCCTCGGCATCTTCCTGACGGGCGCGTATCAGGAGATCCTTGGCGACCTCCACAACCTGTTCGGTGATACCAACGCCGTGCACGTGCGGCTGACGGAGCAGGGCAGCTACGAGATCACCGACCTCGTCGAGGGCGACACGGTTACCGAAGTGCTCAACTATGTGCAGTTTGGTGCGTCGCAACTTCTGGCGACATTTCGTCGTAAGGTGAACGCGACCCAGGGCCTCGCGCGCGAGGAGGCGAACGCGTTCATCGCCGACTATGTCGCTGGTCTGGAAGGGTACACGTACCTGGAAGGCGAGGCAGCGCGCTAGCAGGCGTTCCTCGCGGTCGGTTCCGGGTCGCTGGGGAGGTGGCGAACGCCACCTCCCGAATATTCGGCCACTCCTTCGGAGGAATCGTGACCGTACCGAATGACCCCACCGTGCCGGTAGCCAAGGGCGGCTTGTTCGAGGACTTCGTCGACGTCTTCGTGCGCCCCCGTGCACTTTTTGAACGGAATCGCAACAGCTCGTTCGTCCGGCCAACGCTCGTGCAGAGCCTGTTCTTCCTGGTCGTGGGCATCGCGGCGATGAATCTCGTCGCGCCGTATTTCGAGGCAGAGATGCTGCGCGGCATGCGGCAGTCCGGCCAGACCATGCCGGAGAATGCCGCGGGCATGATGGGCACGATGGCGAAAGTCACCTCCACCGTCGGCTTTGCCATCGCGCCCTGGATGGTGGCGTTGCTTGGCGGTCTCGCCACATGGATCGCCGCGAAGATTCTCGGTGCAGCGCTCTCGTTCGGACAGTCGGCGATGATCGCCGCCTGGAGCTACACGCCGGCAATGATCGGCACCGTCGCCATGGCGGTGCAGGGTGCGCTGGTCGATCCCGCGACCATCCGCGGTGTGAGCGACGCGCAGCTTGGACCCGCGCGCTTCGTCGACCCGGAAACGGCGTCGCCGGTGCTGGTCGCGCTGCTGCAGCAGCTCGACCTGTTCAATCTCTGGGGCCTCGTCATCACGGCCATCGGTGTCGTGGTCGTCGCGCGGAAGGACATGGGCACTGGCATCATGGTCGCGCTGGTGCGCTTCGCATTCGTGGCACTCGGCACGATCGTGCCGGCATTGCTCCGGTAGGCTGTCGCGCGAGCCCTCATTTGCCACCGTAAACACGAAGGGCCCGGCACAGTGCCGGGCCCTTCGTGCATTCGCATCGGCGTTGTATCAGCGACCCGCGTCCATCCGCTTCGCCACTTCCGGCCAGTTCACGACGTTCCAGAACGCACCGAGATAGTCGGCGCGACGGTTCTGGTACTTGAGGTAGTACGCGTGTTCCCACACGTCGACACCAAGCAATGCATGCTTGCCTTCCATGAGCGGGTTGTCCTGATTCGGCGTGCTCACGATGGAGAGCTTGCCACCCTCGGAGACGAGCCACGCCCAGCCGGAACCGAAGCGACCCAGTCCCGCGGCCTGAAACTGCTCCTTGAACGTCGCGAATGATCCGAACGATGCCGTGATCGCCTCGCCCAGCGCACCGCTCGGCTCACCGCCGGCATTCGGCGCCATCAGCGTCCAGAAGAGCGAATGATTCCAGTGCCCGCCGCCGTTGTTGCGCACGGCCGTGCGGACCGCCTCGGGCACCTCGTTGATGCGACGGCAGAGATCATCCACCGACCAGCCCGCGATCTCCGGCGTCTTGTCGACGGCCGCGTTGAGATTCGTCACGTACGTCTGGTGGTGCTTTCCATGGTGGATCTGCATGGTCTGCGAATCGATGTGCGGCTCGAGCGCGTCTGGTGCGTACGGAAGCGGCGGCAGCGTATGGGCCATGTTGGTCTCCAGGGATGAATGAGGTGAACGACGCGTGTGCGAGCGCGCGTGTGCGTGCGCCGGAATCAGGGACGTGCGACAGGTGCCTTGGGTTTGTTGCGCTCACGCCACCAGGCGATGATGCCCGGCAGAATCGAGAGAAAGATCACGATGAGGATCACCTTCTCGAGATGCTGACTCACTGCCGGAAAGCGGCTTCCGAGCACGTAGCCGACCATGAGCATGCTCCAGATCCAGAGCACGCCACCCACGACGTTGTACATCAGGAACGAGCGGTACTCCATCTGGCCGACACCCGCGACGACCGGCGCGAACGTGCGCACGATCGGCATGAAGCGCGCCAGTATGATGGTCTTCCCGCCATGCTTCTCGTAGAACGCCTGCGCCCGCAACAGATGTTGCCGGTTGAAGAAGAAGCTGTCCTCGCGCGTGAAGATGCGGGGGCCGGCGGCACGCCCGATGTTGTAGCCAACGGTGTCGCCCACAATGGCCGCGACCGTCAGGATGGCGCCGAGCAACCAGACGTTGAGGCCGAAGTCGGGCTGCGAGCAGAGCAGGCCCGCCGTCACCAGCAGGGAGTCGCCCGGGAGAAAGAAACCGACGAGGAGGCCGGTTTCGGCGAAAATGATGATCGTCAGGCCGACGTACCCTGCCCATTGTACGAGGGCCGGCAGGTCACGCAGGCGATGCAGGAAATCGGAGAGGAATTCCAAGGCGATTCGATAAGAAGTGAGCAGGAAAGAAGGCCGCGGCGGGGGTGTCGGTCAACCGCGACTCGTCGCGCCGGTCCTTGGTGCCGGATCCGTCGCTGCCCGGTAAGTTGTCGGCGTGCCGTCATCCGCTCCCGGTCGTGTGTCGCCGTCGCCGCTTCGCATCCTCCTCGTTGCCCACACACATTGGGACAGGGAGTGGTACCATCCCGCTGCCCGGTTCCGTCAGCGCCTGGTTGCGCTGGTCGATTCGCTGCTGGATGCGGGCGAGCACGCGGGCATGCCATTTCTGCTCGACGGGCAGGCCATCGTCCTGAACGACTACGCGGCCATTCGCCCGGAGCGTACCGGCGAGCTCGCCCGTGCGCTGCAGGCGGGGACGCTGGAGGCAGGGCCCTGGTTCGTGCTCGCGGACAATCTCATCCCCGGGGGCGAGGCGATCCTGCGCAACCTCGAGGCTGGCCGGCGCACGCTCGAGCGTTACGGGGCACGGCCGCCCGCCGTGGCGTACTGCCCCGACTCCTTCGGCCACCCGGCGGCGCTGCCGATGGTCGCGGCAGGGTACGGTTTCCCCGTGGCCATCGTGTGGCGCGGACTCGCCGGCAGTGCGGAGCGCGGCGATGCGCTCTGGTGGCACGGGCCTGACGGCAGCAGAGTGCTCGTCCATCACCTGCCTCCCGACGGGTACGAGACCGGATCCTCGTTGCCGGTCGAGCCCACGCGTGCCCGCGAGTTCTGGAGCCGGATCGAAGGCCTGCTGCGAGGACGGAACCGCACCGGCGTCACGCTGCTCACATCCGGCGCCGACCATCACGCTGCGCAGACCGGTCTCACTCCGGCGCTCGCGGCAGGTGAAGCGCACCTGACGAATCGCGCATCGGCATTGTCGCGTGTCACGCTGTCGGCTGCCGCCGTCGCACTGGAGAACGCAGCGCGCGAGGCGGAGGCGAGCGGTGCACGGCTCCCGCACGTCGACGGAGAGCTGCGCGACTCGTACGGCTATACGTGGACGCTGCAAGGCACGTTTGCCACGCGTGCGCATCAGAAGCGGAACAATGCTCGCCTCGAACGCGCGCTGCTTTCCGATGTCGAGCCCTGGCTCGTCCTCGCCGCCTTGCATGGGGATCCGCAGGAGGTGCACGATGGGCGCATCGGCGCCGCCCACACGCCGGCACTGCTGTCGCACGCGTGGGAGACACTGCTCTCGACCCATCCGCACGACACGCTGTGCGGTTGCTCCGTCGACACGGTCGCCCGCGCGATGGAGGCGGCTCAGGAGTCCGTTGCGTCGCAAGCCGCAGGACTGCGCGCCGCGGCCCTCGAGTCGGCACTGCGACACGACGCCGTCGCCGCGCGTGCTCGCAAGACGGAGGACCGCCTGGTGGTGGTGCGAAATCGTGTGGCGTACGCGCGTGGCGGTGTCGCGGAGGTGCGGGTTTCGGACACGATCGGGGATGTTCTCGTCGGCCCTGGCTCTGCCGGCGCAGCCGTTGCGCGCGCGAACGCCGTCCCATCGCTCCCGGTACTCGGCAGCCATACGGTGCAGCTCGGCCGTTCCCGCGTGAGACACGCTCGTCGCGAATCGCCGCAGCACTATCCGGACGACGACGTCGTCATGGAGCAGCGGGTGCTGGCGTGGATTCCGCAGGTGCCCGCACACGGGCTGCTCGTGATCGATCGCCGGGCTGCGCAGGCAACTGCATCTGCCTCAGCAGGTCACGTGGCAGTGGCCGGCTCGGATCGCCCGTTCGAACCGGTTACGCAGGGCGAAGCGGACGGGATCGTCATGATCTCCAACGGAACGGTGGAACTGCGAGCCGGGCCAGCCGGTGTGCAGATCCGGCGTGGCGATCGCGTGCTCGCATCGGCACTGTCGGTCGAGACCATTCGCGATCATGGCGACAGCTACACACCGTCCCTCCGCGGAGCACCCGAGCTGCTGGCGCTGCGAAGAGTAAAGACGGGGGCATGTGGGCCACTCCGCGCATCCGTGGTGCTCGACTGGGAGCGCGTCGAGGCGCAACGCGAGGATGTGCCGAGCGATGTCGATCGCCACGGAGCGCCGCAGCACGACGCGCATGCGAGCGCACATCGTCGTGCCACGCGGGGCGCCCGTGTTCACGTGCGCACGACGCTCATGCTGGATGCCGGGTCCGAAGTCATCCGCTGCGACGTGGTGGTGCGAAACGCCATGCGGGACCATCGGCTTGCGCTGGTGTGGCAAACCGATACCGCGCCGGACAGCGTGGTTCGTGCCGACGTGGCATTCGGATACGTCGAACGCACTGCACCTGCGAATGCCGACAGGGAAAGCGGTTCCGATGCAAGCGCTGCAATTCCCGCACTCGTCGAAGCGCGTCCCGCCACCATGCCGATGCATCGCTGGGTGTGCGCTGCCGATGCGCGGCATGGCGCGACCATGTTCTCTGATGGTCTCGCCGAGGTGGAAGCGCGCGACGGGATGCTTGCCATCACCCTGGTGCGTGCTGTCGGCGAGCTCTCGCGCGGCGATCTGCCCGAGCGGCCCGGGCACGCCGGTTGGCCGGCAGCCATCCCCGCTGCGCAATGCACGGGGACGTATCGGGCTCGCGTGGGCTTCATGCTCCATCCGGCGTGGGATGAACGCACACTGGAGCACATCGAGCGCGCGGCGGATTCGATCCTGCTGCCGCTCGTCGGCGAGACCTGGCGCGATCTCGACACCGACGTGCGCGACGTCGCGGGGCCGACACTGGTTGGTGAAGGTCTGCGCGCCACCGCGGTCACGATGAGCCGTGACGCGAGCGGGATGATACTTCGCGCGCGCAATCTCGCGGACGCTCCGCGTCAGGGTGCATGGACGATGCCGGTCGCGGGACCGTGGCGCGTCACCGAATGTCGCCTCGACGAGACACCCGTCGGAGCATCACGCCAGGTCGACCGTCGTGCGGAGTTTACCGTTGGTCCGCGAGGCTTGTTGACGCTGCGGGTCGAGCGAGTCGCCGGCTGAGCGCGTCGCCGAGCAGCGTGCACGATACGACGGTCGCGATCAAGACGAGTCCGGGCACCAGCGCTATCCACGGTGCTACCAGCAGCCACTCGCGTCCGGCGGCGATCATGTTGCCCCAGCTCGGAGCCGGTGGCTGAATCCCAAGGCCGAGAAACGACAACCCGCTCTCGAGGACGATCGCGTTGCCGACACCGAGCGTGATGGCGACGACTGCGCTCCCCAATGCGTTCGGCAGCACATGTCGCCAGAGTACCCGGCGGCTCGGCACGCCGAGCGCGCGGGCGCACTCGACGTAGGGATACACGCGGACGCCCAGCACTTCCGCGCGCACGAGACGCATCACCGACATCCAGCCGGTCAGGCCGAGCACGACGACCACCACGACGAGACCAGGGCCCCATAGCGCTGCAATTACCAGCAGCAGCACGAGCCTCGGCACCGCAAGCATCGCATCTCCGAGGGAGACGATCGCACGTTCGGTGATGCCGCCCCGCCACCCCGCGATCGCGCCGAGCAGGATGCCGAGCGCACCCGCCAGCACGGAGCCCGCCACTCCCACGCCCAGCGAGATCCGTGCGGCGCTCCAGAGCCGCAACAGGATGTCTCGTCCGAACGCATCGGTGCCCAGCAGGTGAAGCGTGCCGGACGCGTCGCGCTGTCCCGGCGCGATGAGCCGAGTCGCGAGGATGTCGCCGATCGCGCGCGGATCCCCACTCGAGAGCAAGGGGACGAGGATCGCCGAGAGGACAATTGCGGCGAGGACGAAGCCGCCGCCCACCAGCGCGCGATCACGAGCGACTCGTGGTCTCCTGCCGCCCGTCATGACGTCCCCGAACGGCGCGGGTCGAGCGCCGACACCGTGAGGTCGGCGAGCAAGTTCGCGAGGATGACTGCCATGGCGTACACCAGCGTGAGCCCGAGCACGACGGGATAGTCACGCGTCCCGATCGCGGACAGCATGGTGCGACCGAGGCCTGGCCACGCGAACACCTGTTCCACGAACACCGAACCGGCGATGAGGCCCGGCAGCGTGAGGCCGAGCAGCACCACGATCGGCGTCCACGCGTTGCGGAGTATGTAGCGTCGTTCGAGCCTCCCGCGCGCGAGCCCACGCGCCGCGGCCGCCTGCACATGCGGCGCGAGCGCGCCCTCCATGAGCGAGGCACGGGCGTAGCGCGCCACACCCGCTGCACCCGGTATCGACAGCACGAGCAGGGGCAGGATGGCGTGGCGGGCGAGATCGCGCCACGCGTCCAGTCCTGTCGCGAGGGCTGCGGGTTCCTGCATGCCGAACGCCGGGAGGCGGGCCCACGCCGGCGCACCGATCGCCGATGCCCCCGTCGTGGCTAGCGCCACGAGCGCCAGCGCCAGCCAGAAGCTCGGGGCAGCATAGAGGCCTGTCGTGGCGACGGTGATGGCGGTATCGGTACGCGGGCCTGCACGAAGCGCCTGGAAACCGCCCACCAGCACGCCGAACGCAAAGCTCGCGATGATCGACGCGCCGCCGAGGAACAACGAGACGGGCAGGGCCTCCCCGATCACGGCGGTGACCGGTCGTGCGCTTGCCAGGCTCATCCCGAGATCACCCTGGAGCACGCCGCCCAGCCATCGCGCATATTGCACGATGAGGGGCGCATCGAGCCCGAATGCGGCACGCTGTCGGCTCACTTCCGCAGCGGTCGCGGTAGGCGAAATGAGCAGCGACGCCGGATCTCCCGGTGCCAGATGAATCAGCACGAAGGTGAGCGTGGTGACGATCCACAGCAGGACGAGCGCGTCGATGACGCGAGTGAGGAGGCGGCGCACGCGAGGATGATGCTTCCGGATCACGCCTCGTCAACCCGGTGGCGTCATTGGGTGGTCTCCGCGTCCGTGCTGGTGGCCATCGCCTGCGGCGCGCCACCTCGGGCGCCCGGGACTGCGGTCATTGCGTCGGGTGCCGATCTCGAGTCGGGCAACCCGGCCGTCACGGTGCATCCGCTCTCGCGACAGATCCAGCGGCATGCGCTGTTCGTTACGCTCGTGCGGCTGGACAGCATGCTGCAACCGCAGCCCTACTTCGCTCGTTCCTGGAGCTGGAGCGGCGACCGCCGTGTGCTGACGTTCGCGCTGCACGAGGGACTCTCGTGGCACGACGGGATGCCGACGACCGCAGCCGATGTGCGGTTCACCCTCGATGCCGTCCGGGACTCCGCGCTCGGCTCCCCGCGGGCCGGTGAATTGGCCAACGTGGACAGTGTGCGGACCGACGGTACCGGCTCACTGCGCGTGTTCTTTCGTCAGGCTCCCCCGGCATTGCCGACCGTGTTCGCGGAACTGCCGGTCGTACCGCGCCATCTGCTGGATTCGGTACCGCGTGCGGCATGGCGCGGTCACGCGTTCAGCACGGCACCGGTGGGGAATGGTCCGTTTCGTTTCGTCGATCGCGTGGCCGGTCGACGCTGGCGCTTTGCGCGCAACGAAAAGTTCCCGTCCGAACTTGGCGGCCCGCCGCACCTCCGGCAGTTGGTCGTGGCGGTCGTCGATGAAGCCGCGACCAAATACGCGGGTCTGGTGAGCGGTGAACTCGATCTGGCCGGCGTGTCGCCGACGATGGCGCACCTCGTGAAGCGCGACCCGACACTCGCGCTGCTCACGCCGCCTGCGCTCTTCACTACGGTGCTCGCGTTCAACACGAGCGAACGGCCGTTCGATGACGCGCGTGTTCGTCGCGCCGTGTCCTTGTCACTGGATCGTCGGCGCATCGTCGATGCCGCGGTCGCGGGCTATGCCACGCCGGCGGCCGGCGCGGTGCCGCCCGGGCTGCCATTCTCGGATGCGCGGGTGCCGGTCCACGATGGTGCGACCGCGGACCGGTTGCTCGACGACGCGGGATGGCGCCGCGGGGCGGATGGCGTGCGTGCGCGCGCTGGTGCCGCGTTCGTCGTCGAGCTGCTCACCGTTGGGAGTGGCGATCTCGCAGTCGAGCAACTCGTGCAGGCCGATCTTGCCGCGCGCGGGATCACCGTGAAGATTCGCGTCGCTGAACTGGCTGCCTTCCTCGGCGAAGTGCGCGCGCCCACGAAGGCGTATGATTTCGCGTTCACCGGCATCCCCGGTGATCTCGCGATGGGCCATCTGTCCGCGCTCTTCATGTCGTCGCAGCGCGGCGGCGCCCTCGATTACACGGCGTTCCACGACAAGGCGCTCGACGCCGCACTCGAAGCCGCGCGTCGCGCAGACGTACGATCGGCGCCGCTCGCGTGGCAGCGTGTCGACTTGCTGCTCGCAGCCGAGACACCGGTTGCGTGGATCTATCATTCTCGCGGTGTGCAGGGCATATCGCGTCTCATGTCGGGAGTGCACATGGACCTTCGGGGAGAACTCGTGAGCGTGTCACAGTGGACGAGGGCGGAACGCAAGTGAACGACCGAATTCTTGAGGACAGCGTGCGCGGAACGAGCCTGCTCGTGTTCGATGTCGAGGAACGCCGTCGCGCAGTCGCGCCGGGCGGTGTGCTGGAAGCGCTTGCGAACGGTCTCTCGGCGGAGCTCGAGCCGCTGATTGCAGGTGCGCTTCCCATTCCGTCGGAGAAAGCGCGACTCACCCGCGGGGGCGGTCGATGCCCTGTGCACGGCGACCTGCTCGACTTCGACCCGTACAGGCCGGAGGCGCATCACTGCTCACGGTGCGGGCAGGACTACACGGGCGCCGATCATGACCGGTGGTGGGCGATGGGCGCGGGCCTCTGGACGATGGAACGTGCGGTGCACGCCGCGGCCCTGTACCTCTTGCGTGGGGACGAGCGTCATGCGGCGCTCAGCGCGCGCATCCTTTCGGAGTTCACGAGGCGCTATCGCGAGTGGCCAAACGTCGACAACGTCCTTGGCCCGTCTCGCCCATTCTTCAGCACCTATCTCGAATCCATCTGGCTCCTCAACGCCTGTCACGCGCTGTCGCTGTTGCAGGCAGCCGACGCTCCCGGTCTCGTGGCACTCGAGCGCGTCGTGATCCCCGGCCTCATCGTGCCGAGTTCACGGCTCATCTCCGGATTCCACGAGGGCATGTCGAATCGCCAGGTGTGGAACGAGGTGGCGATTCTGTCGGCAATGACCGTCACGGGCGACGACGCCGGCGTTGCTGCACGTCTGGCGAAAGACGACGGCCTGTTCGCGCTGTTCGAGGATGGTCTGCTGGCAGACGGCACGTGGTACGAGGGCGAGAACTACCACATGTTCGCACACCGTGGCCTCTGGTACGGAGCGGAGCTGCTGCGGGCCCGTGCCACGCGCGACGTTGAGGGGGACGCTGACGGCCACGATGAGGACGGCGCCGAGAGCAATGCCGACGAACTCACTGCCAGCATGCGGGCACGTTACAACGAGGGGTTCGTCACGCCGTTTCTGGGAATGCTGCCCGACGACACGCTGCCGTCGCGACGAGACTCGCGCTACGCCGTCTCCATCCATCAGTGGCGCACCGCCGAGTGGTGTGAGCTCGGCTACTCGGCAACCGGTGACTCACGCATCGCTGGCATCCTGACGCGGGTGTACGGCAACGCGCCGGACGCTGCTGCGTCACCGCAGCAGCGTGCGTCTGCATCCAGCGGCGCCACGACAGCGCGCGCACGCTCGACGGCGGATGCGGAACGCGACTCGCCGCCAGCTACGCTCGATCGCGGAAGCCTGTCCTGGCGCGCATTGCTCTGCGCGAGCGCGGAAGCACCGCCACAGGCATCCTGGAAGACAGGAAGCGTTTGTCTGCCGCTGCAGGGTATCGCGGCGATCCGTCGTGACCGCGGGCAGACGTACGTCGCGTTGGAAGGCGGGCACACCGGCGGCGACCACGGCCACCCCGACCGACTCGCGCTCACCTTGCAGTCCGGTGCGCACCGGTGGCTCGACGATCCCGGAACCGGCAGCTATGTCGATCGCTCGCTGCACTGGTACCGCAGCACGCTCGCGCATGCCGCCCCGCTGGTCGACGGTGCGTCGCAGCAGCGCAAGCCGGCCTCGCTGCTCGCGTTCGAGGACCGCGGCGGAGCAGGGTGGATGTCGAAGCGCGTGGACGGTATTGCTCCCGGCGTCGAGTGCGTGCGTTCGGTGGTCGTCTGCGACGGATATCTGGTCGACCTGCTGGAGTGGCGTTCGGACGAGCCGCACGAGATCACGTTACCGCTTGCCGCGCGTGCAGAGGTCGTGACCGCCGCAGGTGCGGCAATGCGCTTCGCTCCATCGCGTGCCGCAGGCGCCGGCGGGCTCGAAGATGGTTTCGACTTCGCGGAGGACGTCGAGAGCGCGACGCTCGCATCCGGCGAAACGCTCGTCATGAGTGCACTCGCAGAAGGAAGCGCCGCGCAGCTCTGGTACGTCGCACGCTCCGACGCGCAGGTCGGAACGTCAGCGGTGGCATCTGTGTTTCGTGCGAGTGTTCCGGGTGCGCCCGGCACGGCGCGGTCGCAGCGACATTGGGTCAGTGTCCGCGGCACCACGGGATACATCGCAGGCGTCTGGGCATGGCCGCACCCTGACGGCGGCGCGATCGGAGTCACGGAGGTGCAATTCGCCGACGCGGAGCCCTTCTCCGTAACGGTCCGCACTGCGGACGGCACGAGTGCGCAGCACATCCGGCTCGGCAACAGCTGGCGAATCGACCTGCTCGCGGGCGACGCGCGCAGCAGCATCGATATGGACACGCTCGAGAACGCCGGTCCGGATGCAGCGATGCACCGGCTGGAGCGCGGTGACGAGGGTGACGAGGACGCGAGCATGGTCGACGGCGCCGACGATCGGGAGCCGGACGAAGCCGACGGTGCGGCCGGCGAAGGACTGTTTGCCGATTACGATGTCCCCTTCACGGACGAGAGCACCGAACAGCTGTTGTTGGGCATGCCCGGCGACGAGATCGAGGATGCGATTCCGATTCCACTCGGCGCGGCGCACTATCGGGGAACGGAGCAGAGCTTCAAGGAGGCCGGCGAGCCGACGGCGATGCTGCAGCTTACCCGGAACGAGACGCATCTCGTGATGGATGTCATCGCGTTCACCGGCGAGATCGTCGTTCCCACTCCCGACGGGGACGGGGTGCTCGTGAATCCGCTCGACAACGAACGCGCCGACGTGAACGCGGACGGGCTGCAATGGTACATCGGTCGTCCCGGCGCATCGTCGTGGACCGCAGCGGGATTGATTGTACCGGCGTCGGACTCGGCGGACGCTCCCGACCAGCCACGTGCCCACGCGCTCGTTCCGACAGAATCGCCGCCTCCCGACGTCGTCTGGTCGGAGACGGAGGACGGTTGGGCCATGCGGCTCTCCTGGCCCCTCGACAGCCTGCCGGTCGATGTCGACGGTTGCATCGCGTTCGACGTGATCGTGAACGAGCGCCCGGCGGATCGCGAGCGCCGGCGGGGGCAGCTGGTGCTGAGCGGTGGCGACGGTTTCGCGTACCTCCGGGGCGACCGGCACGACCCGGACCGGGCGGTGGTGATCGGAGTGACCTGAACGACAGCATCCGTCCCCGGAGTCCGGGGTGCCGTGACGTCTCGATGACGCCCAGCCGCTATCTTCCCGTCGGCGCCCCTCGTCCGAGGCGGCACCTTTCGCTTCGCCACCCCAGGGATGTCCGACACGCTGCTTTCTTCGGTCGTCGTGGTTCTGTTCGAGTCACAGGATCAGATCAACATCGGCGCGGTCGTCCGTGCCATGAAGAACATGGGCGTCTCCGAGCTCCGGCTCGTGCGCCCCTGCTATTACGATCCCACGCGGCTCGAGCAGATCGCGCACGATACGCGGGACATCGTGCAGCAGATCCGCCACTTCGACAGCCTGGACGAGGCACTGTCGGACTGTGTGCGGGTCGTTGCGTTTTCGGGTCGGCGGCGTGCGGCAAAGTGGGCGAGGCATACGCCTCGCACTGCGGCTGCGGACCTGCTGGAGCACGCCGTCCATGGGCTGGTTGCGATCATGTTCGGTCGCGAGGATCACGGGCTCCCGAACGAAGCACTCGATCGCGCCCATGCCGTGGCCACCATTCCCACCACGGAGCACTTCTCGCTCAACGTGGCCCAGGCCTGCCTGGTCGCCCTGTATGAACTGCACCTGCAGGCCGGCGATGTCACGAAACGCATCGCCGGTCCGAAGCGCGCCGCGCCGCCGCCGACCATGGGCGAGCTCGAACAGACATTTCGGGATGCGGAAGCTGCGCTCGATGCCATCGCATATTTCGGCACACGCAACGCGGAGCTCGTGATGCGCTCGGTGCGCTCCATCGTGCTACGTGCCGGACCGGATTCCCGGGAGCTGCTGCTGTTGCGCACCGCCAGCATCGAAGTGCTTCGCACCATCGAGCGTGAGAAAAAGAAGGCGGTGGCGGAAGCACTTGCCGCTGTCACACCCGGGCAGGCGTAGCCATGGCGCTTCCGTTCTCGGGTGACGGCGGCGAGGGTTGGCGTGCACGCGCCGCGGATGTCATTCCGGGCGGATCGTCCACCGGCAGCAAGCGTCCCGACGCGCTGTACGGTGAGCGGGCCGGTGACGCCGTACTGCCGACGCACTACGAGCGCGCCGAAGGATGCACACTGTGGGCACCGGACGGGCGTCGCTTTACCGACTTCTCGATGGCGCTCGGCGCGGTCGCCATCGGTTACGCCGATCCCGCGGTCGTTCGAGCCGTGCAGGAGGCAGCGGCGGCCGGTTCCGTCACCGGATTGCCGCATCGTCTCGAAGTCGAAGTCGCGGAACGTCTCGTCGAGCTGGTGCCGTGTGCGGAAACTGTACGGTTCCTGCGCACGGGCGCCGAGGCGACTGCCGCCGCCGTTCGCATCGCACGCACGGCAACGGGCCGGCATCATGTCGTCGGCAGCGGCTACTTCGGCTGGCTCGACTGGTGCAGCGACGCTTCGGGCGTGCCGAACGGCGTGCGCCAGGACTTCACGTCGGTCGCATTCGACGATCTCGCCGCACTCGACGCAGTCGTTGCCGCGCGCGGGTCGGAGTTGGCGGCCATCATCGTCGAACCGTTGGTGCACGACCTCGCGAGCGTGGCGTGGCTGCGCGCGGTGCGGGAGCACTGCGATCGCACGGGCGCCGTCATGATTCTCGACGAGATCAAGACCGCGTTCCGGGTGCGCACGGGCGGTGTGCAGGAACTGACCGGCGTCATTCCCGATCTCACTACGCTCGGCAAGGCGATGGCGAACGGATTTCCGCTCGCGGCCGTGGTCGGACGTGCGGGCATCATGGAAGCCGCTGGCCGCACGTGGATCTCGTCGACCGCGGCCGCCGAGAGCACGGGGCTCGCCGCCGCGCGAGCGGTGTGCGACTGGCACGATCGCACCGATGTGCCGGCGAGGCTGTCGACGACGGGCGAGGTGTTTCGCGACATGATGATCGAAGCCCTGCAGGGTGCGCCGTGGGTCGGTGTCGCCGCGCACGGGCCCGGAGTGATGTGGCGCCTGGTCGCCGATGTGCCGCAGCGGCTCGACGCCCTCGTCGCCGCCGCCGCACGGGAGGGATTCCTCTTCAAGCGCGGTGCGTACCAGTTCGCGTCACTCGCGCACGATGCGAAGATCGCCGACGCCGTCGAACGTGCGCTTCCGGGTATCATGCGCGCGCTCGTCCCCGGGCCGCGGCGCACCGAGGGCTGATCGATGGAAAGCAGCAGCACGACTCGCCATGACAGCAGCGCAAACCGTGCAGACGGCATGGAACCGCTCGGGGGGGCCGAGCCGCTGATCGATGCGCATGCGCACTTCCATTCGCCGTTCACGAATCGCGCGGACTGGGAGACGTACAACGCGTCGCGCCTCGGGGCAGGGCGGCGCATCGGCGTGCGATCGCACGTGGCGTCGATCCTCGGCTCGTGGGGCTACACGTCCCCGACGTACTTCGCCTCGCCCGCCGACCAGACGCGCGCGAACGATTTCATGGTCGGGCTGGCGGCGCAGCACGGTCCTCTCGTGCGCGCGTACGCTGCGGTGAATCCGAACTTCACCGCGCACGCGCTGAAGGAAATCGAACGCGGTGCAGCGCTCGGCGCGATCGGCATCAAGCTCGCCGCAGGCCGTCGCGCCGACGACGTGCTGGTCGATGAGATCGCGAGCGCGGCCGCACAGTACGGGATGCCGATACTGCAGCACGTGTGGCAGCACCGGCGGCACGACTGGCCGAACCAGGATGCATCCGACGGACTCGACCTCGCCCGGATGGCGGCGCGTCATCCACGCACGACGTTTCTGCTTGCACACATCGGCGGCGGCGGCGACTATGCGCATACGTTTCCCGCGGTGCTCGATCATGCGAACATCGTGATGGACCTGTCGGGGAGCGGCGTGGACCGCGGCATGCTCGATCTCGCGCTCGCGACCGTCGGCGCCGAGCGGCTGCTGTGGGCGAGCGATCTGACGATGTGCACGGGACTCACCAAGTTGCGCGCGCTCTCGCACACCGGTGCAACCCCGGATGACATCAGCGCCATGCGCTGGCGAAACGCCGTCAGGATCTTTCCGAAGGGCGCATTCGACGGCGCGCTCGGCCGGAGTGCGCCGTCGGGTGACAGTCGGATAACGTCGGCGGTGCAGGCATGAACCCGATTGCAACAGTCGCCGACGCGGCCGCGGCAGTCGTAACCGCTCGCGTCGACGTGGGTGCATGGATCGGTGGCTACCCCTTCCGGGATGTGCCCCACCCGGATCCCGAGACCCTCGCGGAGCGTGTGCTCCCGCGGGAGGGCTATACCGCTGCGTGGGTGGGACACCTGCCGGGGGCATTCCATCGCGATCCATCCAGCTCGAACGCCACATTATACAGAGCGCTTGCGCCCCATCGCGAACGCCTGCATCCGGCACCGATCGTACGGCCGGACTGGCCACGATGGGAGGCGACGCTCGCCGAGGCCATCGCTGAAGGTGCACCCTCGGTGCGGGTGTACCCGGCGCAGTGGGGGCTCGGGCCGGGACATCCCGCCCTGGCGGAGCTCGCACGGGCCTGCGGGGAAGCCGGCGTGGTGCTTCACCTGACGGTGCGCTTCGAGGATCTGCGGCAGCGGCACCCGCTCGACCGGGCGGGAGACGTTTCGGCGGCGGTTCTTCGTGGAGTCGCGCGGCTGCCGGGGTCCCGCTGTCATCTAGTGGTGGCAGGCGCTGGCCGGGAGCTGATCGAGGAAACGCACTGGGGGCTCACGCCGCTGGAGCAAGGCAGGGTTTGGTATGACTTCAGCTGGCTCTGGGGGCCACCCGAAGATCATTTCGCGCACCTCGTGCGGACCATCGGTCCGGAACGGCTCGCATGGAATTCGTTCTGGCCGTTGCGGTTGGTGCAACAGTGCCGCTCGTTGATCGACCTGCTTCCGGAAGCCGACCGTGCACGCGCGCCGGACACTGCGTTCGCGGATGGTGCGTGCATCGCTGAGGCGGCACGCTCCGCCACACGATCACACTGACGAGTGGCGCGCGCACTCATTTCGACGTGCACTCGCGTGCGAGTCGACGGGCTAGGTCGCGAACATGGGTTTTGTTCCGCCGTACGCAGCAGTTGCACTTGCGTACAAATACGGTGCCCGACATACTACCCGCTTGCAAGAATCGCGCAGACAGGTACTTACACGACGTGTGCGCGTGTGCATCAGGACGCGGTGTGACGCACTTCGGCTCCGCGACTACGCCCTCCCCGGCCCATAGCTGATGACGGTCAAGAAGAAGTGGACGGTACTTCCCGGATTTTTCGCGCTGGCAGCAGCGGCAACGTTGCTGTCCGCTTATAGCGGAGCATCGTCTTCGCAGGGTTTGCGCGTCGAGCAGCCGGTGAAATTCGTTCACGCACCGCATATCCAGAAAGCAGGCATGAATTGCCTGTACTGCCATAGCGCTGCGAACAAGTCTCCCGATCCGGGCAACGCGTCCGTCGCCACCTGCATGGGCTGTCACAGCCTCGTGAAGGCCGGCGCTCCCGAGATCAAGAAGGTTGCAGCCTACTACGCGAAGGGCCAGCCGATTCCCTGGAATCGCGTGCACAAGGTGCCCGACTACGTGCAGTTCCCGCACATGCGGCATGTCAATGCGGGGGTCACGTGCCAGTCGTGTCACGGCCAGATCCAGAACCAGGGCGGAAGTGCGGCTGCCGGCGGGACGCCGGATACGTCGAACTACACGAACTACGAGCCCGTGAAGCAGGTGAATTCGCTCAACATGGGCTGGTGCATCAACTGTCACGTGCAGGGCTACAAGCCTGCCGAAGGTGCGCGGCTCGCCGGTGAGCCAGTGACGCCGGAGCTGCTGGCGATGCCGCCGAAGAAGGCGCGCTACGACTGCGCCGTCTGCCATTACTAATCGACTGATCCTCAGCCACGTGACGACCACGCGCAGACTGCGCGTGGTTTGGTCACGTGCAGCCGTTCGGAGCGGAGCAACTGCATGAGCATTGAAGAGGGAACTGGCGTCAAGCCCGGCGTGAAGCGCCGAGAGTTCCTCAAGATCCTGGGCGCGACCGGTGCCAGCACCGCGGTCGTGGGCTGCTCCTCCGAGAAGGTGGGGAAGCTCATTCCGTACGTGGCGCATCCCGACAACACGGTGCCGGGCGTGTCGCAGTACTACGCGACCACCTGCCGCGAGTGTTCGACGGCCTGCGGCGTGATGGCGGAGACCCGCGAGGGTCGCGCGTTCAAGCTGGAGGGCAACCCTGACCATCCGATGAACCGTGGCGCGATCTGCGCGACCGGCCTCTCGGCGCTGCAGGGCCTGTACAATCCCGACCGCTTCCGCTCGCCGATGGTGCGCGAGGGTGACACGCTCAAGCCCACGACGTGGGACAAGGCCCTGCAGACGCTCTCGGCAAAGCTCGGTGAGGCGCGCAGCCGCGGTACGGCCGCCAACGCGGTGTTCATCAACCAGCACGAGACCGGCACGTTCCCGGGCTTCCTCGACGCGTGGCTCTCTGCGCAGGGCATGCCGGCACACCTGAGCGTCGACTCGCTCGCGCCGGCCGCTACCATCGCCTCCAACACGCAGGCATATGGCGCCGCGTGGCCCGCGCTCGACTTCAATGCTGCGCGGCTGGTCATCAGCTTCGGCGCCGACTTCCTCGATGGCTGGGGCCACAGTGTCCCGCAGCAGCTCGACTGGGCTGACGCGCGCGCCAAGTTCGCCGGCGCCCCGCAGCTCGTGTACATCGGCGCCCGCCGCTCGCTCACGGGTCTGAATGCCGACCAGTGGATCGCGCCGAAGCCGGGTGGCGAGATGGCGCTGTGCGCCGCACTCGTCGGCCAGAGCACGTCAGCCGCTGCGGCTGAAGCCTCCGGCGTGAAGGCAGAGACGATCGACGCGCTCATCACCGCCATCAAGACGGCCGGCAGCGGCGTGATGGCGATCTGCGGCGTCACGACGGCCGATGCCGTCGCCTGCGGCGTCATGGTCGCGGACATCAACAAGCAGAACGGCTCGGTCGGCGTCACGGTGAAGCCGGCCACGCCGCATGCGGGCTTCGCCGGCATGTCGTCGTACGCCGATCTCGTGGCCGCATCGCAGCGCATGACGGCCGGCACGGTGCCGGTGGCCTTCGTGCGCGGCGCCAACCCGGCGCACTCGATGCCCAAGAGCGCGGGCTTCATCGAGGCGTTCAAGAAGGTCCCGTTCAAGGTTTCGTTCTCCACGGTGCCGGACGAGACGACGATGCTGTGCGACCTCGTCCTCCCCGATCACCACTGGCTCGAGAGCTGGGGCGATGCGGTGTCGGCGCAGGGCCAGATCAGCCTGCAGCAGCCGACCATGGACCCGGTGTTCGACACGAAGGCCACCGCCGACGTGCTGATCGCGGTCGCCAAGGGCGACACCACGATGGCGGCCAACTACCAGGCCGCCGACTATCGCACCTGGTACATCAGCCGTTTCCCGGGTGGAAGCGCCGCGTTCACGAGCGCACTCACGAAGCCCAGCGTCGCCGGCGCACCGCTGGTGTCGTCGTCGCGCGCTGAAACGGCAGCCCCGGCGGCTCCTGCCGCTCCGGCTGCACCCGCAGGTGCCGGCGAGTACTTCGTGCACGTCTACCCCTCGCCGACCCTAGGCGACGGCCGTGGCGCCAACAAGCCGTGGTTGCAGGAGCTCTCCGATCCCGTCACGAAGATCTCGTGGCAGTCGTGGGTCGAGGTGCATCCGGTCACGTACAAGAAGCTGGGCCTGAAGGAAGGGCAGAAGCTGACCGTCAAGACCGCCGCCGGTGAGTTCACCGCACCGGCCTACCAGTACATGGGCGTGCGGCCCGATACGGTCGCGGTCGCGCTTGGGCTTGGCCACACTGGGTACGGTCGCTTCGCGATCAACATCGGCAAGAACGCGTACGACCTGCTCCCGAGCACGTGGGACGCGGCGGGAGCGCTCGTGCTCTCCGGGCAGCGGGCTACGGTCACGGCGACTGCTGAGGTCGAGCGTCTGGTCACCACCGAAGGCTCTGCGCGCCAGCACGGTCGTGGCATCGGTCAGGCCATGACGATCGCCGAGCTCACGGGGGCGGCAGGGGCAGAAGAGGGTGGCCATGGTGAGCATGCGATCCCCGGCCTGCCTTCGCAGGATTTCCTGAAGGGCCTCAAGTCGCCGATCGCGGCCGATGCCCAGGGCGAGTACATCAACCCGGCCGGCAAGGACAAGGGGATGTACGACCCGAAGCACTCGAGCGGCATGGCGAATCGCCGCTGGGCCATGACGATCGACCTGGCGCGCTGCACCGGTTGCTCGGCCTGCGTCACGGCGTGCTACAGCGAGAACAACATCCCGACCGTCGGCGCCCCGTATCAGGGTCGCGCCCTCAGCCCCATCACGTGGGACGAGCGTCCGGGTGCGAACATCATCAAGGGCCGCGAGATGACGTGGATTCGTCTCGAGCGGTACTACGAAGGCAACGAGAATACGGAGAACGAATTCTCCGAGGATTTCGACACGCGGTTCGTGCCCATGCTCTGCCAGCATTGCGGCAACGCGCCGTGCGAGCCCGTCTGCCCGGTGTACGCGACGTACCACTCGCCGGACGGCCTCAACGTGCAGGTCTACAACCGCTGCGTCGGCACGCGCTACTGCAGCAACAACTGCCCGTACAAGGTCCGCTACTTCAACTGGTTCGGCTACGGTGAGCCGGAGCGCAAGCAGTATGCGTGGCCGGAGCCGATGCACTGGGGCCTCAACCCGGACGTCACCGTCCGCGGCAAGGGCGTCATGGAGAAGTGCACGTTCTGCACGCAGCGCATCCGTGAAGCCGAGCATCGCGCGCGTGCCGAAGGGCGCGAAGTGCGGCCCGACGAGTTCACGGTCGCCTGTGCCCAGGCCTGTCCGTCGCGCGCCATCGTGTTCGGTGACGCCGCGGACGAGAACTGGAGTGTTGCCAAGCTCGCCTACGATCGCCGCGCCTACCACGTGTTCGAGGAGCTGAACACGTACACGGCCGTTGTCTATCTCAAGAAGGTCAATCACCCGGCGCCCGCCGCGCCGGCGAGGGCCTGAGGACACATGGCTACCACGACACAGCCACATACCCCCACGCCGAAGCCGGTGCGCACGGGAGTCCGCGGGCCGAACATCGCCTCGGCCGACGTGCAGCTGCCTGCGGTCCGGGATTACGAACAGGTCGATCGCGAGATCATCGCGACACTTGGCTTCACGAAGAAGTGGTTCCTCGGGCTCTCGCTCGCCGTGCTCGGCATGCTCATCGGCGCGTC